>CAZGIL010000007.1:0-25075 GCA_964526265.1 Candidatus Woesearchaeota archaeon | reverse complement strand
TAGTATGTTCTCAGGGTAGATTAACTTTGCCCTGAGGACATTTTCAACAGAGCCGTTCTAATCAAAATACTTTTAAAGCAATTATTTCTAGTGTGTTTATGCCTGACGCCTGTGTAGCTCAATGGCAAAGGAAATAAGATTCCAGCCATTTCGCTAGAGACGCCTGTGTAGCTCAATGGCAGAGCATCAGTTTTGTAAACTGGAGGTTGGGGGTTCGACTCCCTCCACAGGCTTTGAATGTGGTTAGCCAAAATTCTGGAAGAATTTTGAGCCTCCACAGGCTTCGTCAGAAGAGTGTGGCAGCGAGAATCTTCGATTCGACCTCCACAGGATTCGAACTTAAAAAAGAAGTTTTTATAAATCCCCCCAACATTATTGTTTTATGAAAAAAGAGTTGGGAAAATATTTTATATTTATAGTCCTAATAGCACTTGTTATTCTATCCTATAAAATAATCTCTCCGTATATTATAGTTCTTATTTCCTCTTTTATCTTAGCTTATCTTGTACACCCAATCTATACCAAATTATCAAAAAGACTCAACAAAAACCTTTCGGCTATGATTTGTATTTTAATTCTAATCTTAATAATTCTTCTTCCTCTCGGGGGAATTATCGGAGGAATAATAAATCAGGCAAGCGGAATTGTTAATAATCCAAATTCGGAAGGGTTTATACAAAAAATTATTGAACTTCCAATAATCTCAAAAATACCAATCGATCTTGCAGATTTAATTGGAAGGGGAACAAATATTCTAATAAATCTACTTTCTTCCGCCTTGAGTTATCTCCCGGGATTGTTTATTTCAACAATTTTATTAATTATGGCAGTTTATTATATTCTTATTGATTGGGACCCTCTTCTAAAGAAACTTAAAAATTATCTTCCAAAAGAGGAGAGACAAGAAACAATAAAAGATATTTCAAACACTACCCGGGGATTAATTTATGGAACTCTCTTAATCGCAGCAATAGAATTTGTAGTAGCCGCAACAGGATTTTTTTTAGTAGGAGTAAATCTCTATTTCTTACTTCCAACGCTAATTTTCTTTTTGGCATTCATCCCTTCAATAGGCCCCGCCCTTGTTTGGGTTCCTCTCTTAGTTTATTATATAATCCTACAAAATTGGTATCTTGCCGCGGGCGTTTTAATTATCGGGCTTATCTTGAGTGTGGTTGTAGATAGTATAATGAGAGCAAAAATAATGGGAAAGCGTTCAAACGCGAATCCTTTAGTTATTTTAATTGGTATCCTTGGAGGAATTTCTCTTTTCGGAATATTTGGATTTATAATCGGCCCTTTAATACTAATTTACACGATAAAACTTCTTCAAAAAATTGTAGAAAACAGATAATTAATTTAATTTAACCGCAGTTCCGTAAGCCAACATCTCTGAGGCTCCTGCCATAACCATTGATGTAGAAAAAGCCATTCCAATAATCGCATCCGCACCCATCTTTATTGCATGATTGACCATTCTGTTAAATGCCTCATCTCTTGACTGAGAAGTCATATCCGAATATGTCTTAATCTCTCCACCAACAAGGTTTTTCATTGCCGCCCCAATATCTCTTCCGATATTTCTTGCCCTTACAGTATTTCCTCTTGCAATTCCAATAATCTTCATAATTTTCTTTCCCGGAACCTCAAGCGCGGTTGTAACAATTATTTCTTTAACCATATTATCTTTTATTTCCTTTCTTTAATAAATCTTTTCTTTCTTCTATAGAATCTTCTTTTCTATTAAACAGAATAAAAATACCGATAATAAAAAGGGGGATGCCATACATCAAAAAAACAAATGCTGGAACTTCACTATAAAAGATCGGAACTATTATTAAAATAAATCCCAAAACAACCATTACAATTCCGGTGATTAAACTTGAAGTATTCATTTTCTAAAAAGACAATTGCCTCCCTCAATTTTAATTGCTTTACCTTTTACGATTGCATCCGAGATTTTTTTTCTCGCAGATTTCAACAAACGAGAGAGAGTTGGCTGACTTATATCCATCTTTTTACCCGCCTCTCCCTGTTCAATTTCCTCTAAATCGACAAGACGGATAGCTTCAAGTTCATCAAAACTTAAGACAGTTTCCTCCAAATTAATCATCCTTACTCCGGCCGGCTTGAAGTAAGTAACATTTGGTTTAAAGCCAATTCTCCTGCAAATTCTAGGTCTCATAGATATTCTATGCCTTTAGCTCTTTTAACCTTTTCTGAATTTCGTCCTTATCCAAATCAAGCTCTTTCAATTCAGCTTCCAAAATCTTTTTCTCTTCTTCAGCTGTTAAATTCACCTGATTCGCTACTGGGCAACAACCAAGTACTAATCCGCGTCCTCTTCCGATTCCTCGTCCAAGTCCCCGTCTAAGTCCTGATCCCGTTCCACACGGACCGAGTCCTCTTCCAGTTAAAGGTCCTTGTCCTAAAGGTCCTGTTCCATCTCTCTGTGGCATTTTTAACTCCTCCGACGTTTTGTAAAACGTCGCTATTTAGTTATGAATACATATGCACAATACTTTATAAATGTTTCGAATACCCATTCATAACAAGAAATATTCTTACTTATATTTTCTCCAAAATTCCGTCAATTCTTGATTTTAATTCCGCCTCCGGAACATAACCAACAATTCTATCAACCTCTTCTTCATTGTTAATTATAACAAGTGCCGGAATTCCCTGAATAGAAAAACTTGCAGAAAGTTCTGGGTTTTCTTCGGTATTAACTTTTACGAACTTAACTTTTTCTTTGTATTCCTCACTAAGAGACTCGAAAACCGGAGCCATCATTTTGCAAGGTCCGCACCAGTCAGCATAAAAATCCATTACTACGGGAATATCTGATTTCAAAACTTCTTTTTCAAAATTATCTTTCTTTATGTGTATCATTTCTCAAAAAAAACCTCTCCAATATATAAAGTTTATCCCTCAATTATTTCTGCGTTCCCTGCCTCAATCAAAATTTTAGCTATTTCTTTAGGAATATTTGCAACCTGTCCCTTTTCAAACGGACCCATCTTCTCATTATCCGAACCAACAAACTCCCCAACCTCCTGAAGAAAACAAACAAGCTCATTTTTCTGAATTTCTGTCTTACTTCCACTGAGTGCCTCACTCAGTTTTTTATCAGAAACATCAATACACTTCATGAACTCTTCAAATAACTCCTTCTCAAAACTTAACATATTCTCAAAATCCTGTTTTGAAATTCCTGTTTCGGCAGCGATTAAAACAAGAGTAAGAATCTTTTTCCTTCTCCTCAACATTAATTCCTTAAAGAGCGTTATTGCATTCTCTAGTTGCTTCTTAGTCTTCATTATAACATCAGAAAACACATCATCCTCCTTTGAAGCAACCTCTTTTTTATCCTTGAGATAATTTGAAACTTCACTAACAAAGTTTTTGGCTAAGGGCTGAAGATTATCTGAATACCTCTCCTTTCTGGAAGCCTCATAAATATCATTATACGTAATCATAAAAATAGGAAATAACAAGTGCTTTTAATGATTACTATACTGAAAAAATTATTTATTAAACCCTACTTTTTTAAGCAAATCTATGCCCATTATTCTTCCAAGACTGCCCAATCTGGCAGTTTTTTCTGAGAAAACCTTCTCCTTGGGAATAGAACCATTGTAAAAAAGTACAGGAACGGGATCTGCAGTATGTGACTTGAGCTTACAAGGAGTAGAATGGTCTGCAGTCACAACAACTTTTATCTGATTTGGAGGCGCAAACTTCCTTATAAAATTGAAAAGAGTTTTATCGATGTATTCAATCATCTCCTTTTTCTCAAAGGGCTTATTGTCATGTCCTGGCAAATCTGTCTCTTTTATATGAATGTACGCATAATTATATTTTTTATGGTTCTTTTTAAGCATCTTTATTGAAAAACTACATGCCTCCTTTAAACCGTCCCACAAATTTTTGTAAGCATCAAGTCCTTTAAGCTTAGGATAAACAAAAGAATTTACATCCATCCCACAAAGCTTAGAAAATCCAATTTCAAGAGGCATATAAGCTACAGACATCCATCGGGAATATTGTTTTAATTTTGGAATTTCTATTCCCGCACCCCTCAATAAAATATAATTCGCCGGAAGGAGCCCTCTCTTTTTTCTTGCAATATTAACCGGATGTTTTTCCAAAACTTCATGAGCTTTTTCAACAAACTCATTAACAATATTTGCGGTATATTGGGAATTCTCTTCCTCGTCTGTTGGAACCGAAAATCCAATTTTATCTATAAACTTCGCTTTTCCCTCACTATAGGTGGAGTCATTTCCAGTAATGCTATCAGAGAATCCTCCCTTCAAAACTAAAACAGCCCGATGTTGAATTGTTGGTTCAAAGATAAACTCACAAGGAAGTTTTATTTTACTTATTTCCTTGCTTAAAAGTTGAGCTTCTGCCGTTGTAAGGGTTCTTCCCGCCCTTCTATCAACAATGTTTCCCCTCCCAATCGAATCTATTGTTGCAAAGTTAGCTCTTAATGCCAAATCTCCTCTTGTTAGCTTAAGATAAGCTCCTCTAGCCTCAAGCTGTCCTCTTGTACTAGAAAGTTGTTTATTCCCAAAAATAGAAACTATCGCATCATCCGATTCCGGAACAAAAGTAGGTTTAACCGGATACATATAGCCCATCTCTCCTCGAGTAGCAAGAAAATCCATATTCGGTGTTTCGGCGGCTTCCAAAGGAGTTTTGTCTCCCAGTTGCTTATTAGGCAAATCCCCCATTCCATCAATAACAACTAAAATCCCTTTCATATCAATACATAAGCACTCCTCTTTATAAAAATTTATGTCTCCCAAAATATTATAAATCTCACATATCTGATAGAAACATGTTTAAGTTTTTAAAAGAAAAAATAAGCAGCTGGGCAAAGAAGCTTTCAGAAAAAGCCCCAGAACCGGTAGAAATAGTTGAAACTAAGGAAAAACCAAAGAAAAAGAAAGAAAAAAAGATTGTTTCTAAGAAAAAAGAAGAAAAAGAAATGCCCGTTCCGATGAAGTTTAACCCTGGTTCAGAGAAATATGAACCAGACTTAGAAAAACTTGAATCAGAGATAAAAAAGGAAGAAATAAAGAAAGAACCAAAAATAGCTTCAAAAGGTTTTTTCGCAAGAATAAGAGAAAGGATAGGGAAAATAAAAATATCTGAAAAAGAATTTGAATCTTACGAAGAGGAACTGGAATTGCTTCTCCTCGAAAACAATGTTGCACTAGAAATAGTAGATAAAATAATAAAAAATCTAAAGGAAAGAATTGTTGGAAAGGACCTTCCAAAAAAAGAAATTGAAAATGAAGTTAAAGACGCCCTGAAAGAAATACTTGAAGAAGTTCTGGTTGAACCCTTCGACATTTTAAAACAAATAAGGGAAAAATCAGAAAAGCCATATGTTATTCTTTTCTGTGGAATTAACGGAAGCGGAAAAACAACAACCATCGCAAAAATGGCAGACTATCTCAAAAGAAACAAAATTACAAGTGTTCTCGCCGCAGGAGATACCTTCAGAGCAGCTTCAATCGAACAACTAAAAAAACACGGAGAGAAACTTGGAGTTAGAGTTGTTGCTCATGACTATGGTTCAGATCCGGCAGCAGTAGGTTTTGATGCTGTAGCATATGCAAAAAAACACAATATCGATGTGGTTTTAATTGATACCGCCGGAAGAATGCACACCGCAAAAAATCTTCTTAAGGAAATGGAAAAAATAGTTCGAGTTTGTAAACCAGATATCAAACTCTTCATTGGAGAATCAATCACTGGAAACGACGCGGTAGAACAAGTAAAAAGTTTTGACTGGGCAATTGGAATTGACGGAATGATTTTATCAAAAGCAGACATTGACGAAAAGGGTGGAACCGCCCTTTCATTAGGTTATGCAACAAAAAAGCCAATTTTATTCTTAGGAACAGGACAGGAATATAAAAACTTAGAACCGTTCAAAAAAGAAATATTTATCGAGAAGCTCGGCCTTTAAATAATCCCTTAATCCAGTAATAAGCAAAAACCGCAAGAGCCCCAAAAAGATTATTTCTCATATCTGTCTGAGTATCCCACATCTCTAAATCTCCTGCCCCCGCTTTCAAAAATCCAGCACCATCTCCCAGGAAAACTCCTCCTGCATACTCGAGTAATTCGTGAAATGCAGTAATTCCTAAAACAAGGGTAATCAATGCAAAATACTTTATTTTCTTACTCTTAAATCCCGCAAGATGATCGTAGGCCCGAGAGAGGATTAGTGCAGAAACCACTCCAAAATAAAAATGTACATAAGTATCAAATTCAAAAGTTACAAACTTCACACCCAAACACTCATTAAAATAACATCCAAATACTCCAAAATTATGAAATACTAAAAAAATCCCAAATAAAAAGAAATGAACTGGATGTAAATTTAATTTAGTCTCAAAAGAATAAACAAAAACTAATAAAAAAATCAACGCTAACCCATCCAAGACATAGGTACTCTTAAGAGTTATAGAATATATTTCAAAACCCAAAAGTAAAATTATGAAAAACCAAAAGATAAGCTTATTCCACCTCTTAAAATCCATCTAAGAGAGAGGAGTTAACTCTTTAAAAAATTAACGAACCACAACTTTATTAACTCTTATTCTGCTCAAAAAGATATGTTAGAAAGACTTGGGGAGGTATTGAGAAGAACCACAGATAAAATAGCGAATGCCATATTTCTTGATAAAAATCTTGTTGATTCAATAGTAAAAGACTTACAAAGAGCGCTACTTGAAGCGGATGTTAATGTGGTTCTTGTAAAGCAAATTTCAGATAAAATAAAAAAAGTAGCCTTAGACGAAAGGATAAAAGGCCTAGAAAAAAAGGAACATCTAATAAAACTCCTACATGAAGAATTAGTTGGAATTTTAGGAGAACACAAACCCCTAAAACTAGAGAAGAAACAAAACAGAATTATGCTTCTCGGTTTATATGGTGCAGGAAAAACAACTACAATCTCAAAACTAGGAAACTATTATGCAAAGAGAGGACATAAAGTCGCAATTGTTGGTTTAGATGTTCATCGTCCTGCCGCAAAGGAACAATTGAAGCAACTTGGAGAGAAAAACAAACTAGCAACGTTTGTTGATATGGAAGAAAACAACGCAGTTAAAACCTGGAAAAAAATAGAAAAAGATTTGAAAGAATACGATTTGGTTTTAATTGATACCGCTGGACGTCATACCCTTGACAAAGAACTAGTAAAAGAAATAAAATCGCTAGGGAAAGAAACCAATCCAACAGAAACTATTTTAGTTATGCCGGCAGATATTGGACAGGCCGCAAAAAAACAAGCAAGTGAATTTCAAGAAGCTCTTAAAATTTCAGGAGTAATAATAACCAGGATGGATTCGACCGCAAGAGGAGGTGGTGCTTTAACCGCCTGTAATGAAACTAAAGCTCCCGTTTATTTTATCACAACAGGAGAAAAAGTAAATGATATAGAGGAATTCAATCCAGAATCTTTCCTATCTCGTTTGCTGGGAATGGGAGATTTAAAGACCCTCATGGAGAAAATCCGTTCTGTTACAGATGAAGGAAAACAAGAAGAAATACAAAAAAGAATGGAAGAGGGGAAGTTGAGTCTTTTGGATGTCGTTGAACAAGTAAAATCCATGAACTCTATCGGAGGGTTAGATAAAATAAAATCAATGATTCCGGGTTTGGGTGGTGCAAAGATTCCAGAGAATATTTTAGGAACCCAACAAGAAAAAATAGCCAAATGGGAACACATAATCAAATCGATGACAACCGAAGAGGTAAACAATCCCGAAATCCTAGAAAAACAAACTCAGAGAATTGGAAGAGTTGCAAAAGGCGCAGGAGTAAATAATTCCGAAGTCAGAGCTTTGTTAAAACAATACAAAGTATTAAGTGAAATGGTTAAAGGCGGAATGGGGAATATAGATGCCTCGAAAGGCATGTCTCAAAAACAAATGCAAAAGCTCATTAAGAAATTTGGAAAAAAGATGCGTTTTTAAGAATAATATTTATCCAGCGTCGCGTCCATCTCTTCTCCGGTTAAAGAATAATCAGAAACCCGAACTATCCTCCTGCTGGAAGTTCTAAGAAAATCTACCAATTCAGCTCGCCATCTTCCCGACCTTGTATTCTCAACGCAAACAACCACTATCCCCTTATCACTAAGCGGGATACACCCATAATTCAATGCATCCCCCTTTGAGATTGCTCTTATCACTTTCTTCGGAAGGCAGGCAACAATTCTTGGCAAATTCATAAAACTATCAATACGAAAGCTATTTAAATTTTTAGTTTAATTAGGTTAAATGCCCAAAGAGAAAATCATCGCCCAAGGCGCAGAAGCAAAGATAATTCTTTCAAACAACTTTATAATAAAACACCGGATTTCTAAAGCTTACAGAATTAAAGAACTTGATAAAAAAATAATAAAACAAAGAACAAAATCCGAAGCAAAACTTTTAGAAAAAGCCTCAAAAATTATTAACGCTCCAAAACCCTTTTTCATTCCAAATACGGACTTTTCCAAAATAAAAATGCCATTCATCGACGGTAAAAAACTTTCGGATAATTTAGATAATTTTCCATTAAAAAAACAAAAAGAAATCTGCAGAGAAATAGGGAACTCGATAGCAAAACTTCACAATTCAGAAATAATCCACGGCGATTTAACAACATCCAATATGATTCTTAAAGAGAACAAACTCTACCTAATCGATTTTGGACTCGGATACATAGGCAGAAAAGACGAGGACAAAGCAGTTGACTTGCATGTATTAAAGGAGGCCTTGGAAGCTCGTCATTTCACAAACTGGGAAAAACTCTGGGAAAAAGTAGAAAAAGGATATTCAAAAGAAAATAAAAATTCAAAGAAAACTCTAGAGAGATTAAAAGCTGTTGAAAAGAGAGGAAGATATAAACACTGAGTCCTTCCTGTCCGTCATTTCATTCCAAAAGAGAGGAAGATATAAGCACTAGGCCTTGTAAACCTTATACCCGCTTCTTACCTTATTCTTAACCTTCATACCAATCTCGTCTCCTTTTTTTGCCTTCTCAACTTTTTCATGCTGTATCTGCATGCTATCAATCTTCTGTTCAAAATCGGTCTCGCCCCCAACTATTCTCACCATATCGCCAACCTTAAGCGCTTTCAAAAGCTTAATGGCTGCAACACCCACGTGCTCAAAATAGTTTGAAACTACTCCAATTGGTTTTTCTTCTGCCATGTTTTATTGAATAATAAGAAATATTTAAACTTAACGAAATAGCCCCTCCAGGATTCGAACCTGGGTTTCAGCCTTCAAAGGGCTGAGTCATTGACCACTAGACCAAGGGGCTAATTTCCACTCTTTAATCTTATTAATATGCCTTGGATTACAAAATCCTATTGCTTTTAAAAACTTTCTTAACTCAGATTTTTTAGTAATGTAAAGAGAATTTCCTTTTGAAATTTGTGAGCAACTTATTCCGAGAGCAATTAATCCGTTTCTAACGTCCATTAATAAACCTAAATTATAATTAGTAAAATTAATCTGGTAAGAATTTTGGTTGGTTATTTTGTATACAGAACCGTCTGTATCAAAGAGTCCTCGAATACAATTTGATAAAAAAAGGGGATTATTTTTTACCCATGAAGGGATTCTCAGACAATTTTTTATTTTGTTCCCGGGAGGAAATCCCTTACCCTCTAAAAAGAGTATAAGCTCTCTACTATGACTCTCAAGATAAATTGCATTTTTATTTTTAAAATACCGAACACTAACTTGTATTCCAAACAACCCTTCAATTAGAGGCTTGACATAATTTACTAAATAATCTTTATCTAATTTAGAATCCCCCACAATCCGAATCATATACGTTCCTTTTTTATATGATTTAGTTCTATGCGAATTTCCATCACCAAGCATAATCCCATAAAATTCGGAAAGAGTTTCTGAATCTCGGGGAAAAATTATAGTCTTAGTATTTCCTGCAGAGTTTTTGCCCCCCTTCTTTTTCCCCCAGTTTTCCTCTCTTTCTTCTAAAAGAAATCTGGAATATTTTTTATCGGGATCAATTTTTTCGTAAATTTCTCTGGAAATTAAAGAAGTCTCGTCTACGTATGCTTTCAATCTTCCAAAAGGGATATTTAATCTTTTTGCAAATTCTTTCCAAAGAATATGCTTTTCCTTACGAAAATTTTGTAAGATTTCTTTCTGCTTATTTTTTTCAAATTTTAATCTCACCTAAGATAAAAAGAAAGAAAGTTTATAAAACTACTGTTTGACTACTAAACTACTTTTAACCAAACTGTCTGTTATAATAAATAGTCCGATTAACTTCATGCTGTTTAGGGGAAATTCTAAACAAGTTCTTTACTCTGAAGGGTTTATACTTTTCTCCAATCAAAGTCGCTGCAAGTTTCCTGAACTCGTGGCTTCCCTCTGAACGAGGTTTAAACATAGTAGAAGGCATAAACAGAGATTGGGCCCTCATAACATTCAAATCATGCGGAATAACCGCCATCACCGGAACTCCAGAAGTGTCTTCAATCTCTTTTGTAGACAACTCAAAATTCTTATCGTGAACTTTATTTAAAACAAGCCCACTAATAGGAGTTCCTCTCTGCTTTGCAAGTCTAACCGCCTTCATGGTGGTTCCAAGTGTAGAATAATCTGGAGTCGTAACAACCAACAACTGATCCGAAGCAAGAATTGTAGCGAGAGTTTCTTCTCCCAGGGAGGGAGAGGAATCAATAAGAATATAATCATACTTCTTTTTTAGCATGTGCACATAATCCTTGAGTTTCAAAAAGTTAACGTCAATTCTATCAAAAAGTGAGGCGGGAATTAAATCAAACTTTTCTAATTCATGTATCGCATCAACTAAATTAGCTTTCCTAGCCAAGACATGGTGAATTGTCTTTTCAGGATTTATAATATTGAGATGCAGCCCTAAATTTGGAGCAGAGAAATTAGCATCAATTAACAAAACCTTCTTTCCAAAATCCGCAATAGCATCTCCAAGAGCTGCCACGATGGAAGTTTTTCCTACTCCCCCCTTTAGACTTACCACCCCCATAACTTTACCCATAAGGAAAATAGGTATTTATTGTTTAAAAAGTTTTACTAAACAAGCGTAACGACATTTCCAATAACCAAAAATTCATAGCAACCTTTAAAAACCAAAATTCCAATTAATAGACATGCCAAAAAAATCTGAAAAAATAGAAGAAAAAACCGAGAAAATTAAGGTAAAAAAGCTTTCTCAAGAAGAATATGAATTAAAAATAGTAGAACTTGCAAAAAAAGGATTGACTTCAGAAAAAATAGGAGAAGAACTAAGAAGGCAAGGAATACACCCAAAAGAACACAAGAAGAAAATAACAAAAATAATGCAAGAAAATAAGATAGAATCAAATACAGATTTAAAGAACGCAGAAGATAAACTTAAAAGAATAAAAGATCATTTTGAGAAAAATAAGGGAGATAAGAGGTCTATGAGAGAAAAAGACCGAATTTTCTCACGTATAAGAAGGATTAATTTACATCTCAACAAATAAGAGAGGGTTTTATTAAAAATGGAAAAGGTGGAAGATTCTTTGACAGAGCAAATTAAACAAGTAGCAAAAGAATTTCTTGAAATATCCAAGGAAAAAGAAATTGAAGTAATAAGCCACTTCGACACAGATGGTATCGCCTCTGCATCAATACTAACAAAAACTCTTAAAAAATTAGATAAAAGATTTTCTGTAAAAATAATAAAACGTCTTGAAAAAGAATTTATAGAAAAACTTCCAAAGGAAAAAGTCATCCTTTTCCTTGATTTAGCGTCGGGAAGTTTAGATTATCTCAGAGATTCAAATATAAAGAATATATTCATAATAGACCATCACGAAATCTCTCAAGAGGTTCCAGAAAATATAAGGATAATAAACCCGGAAATTCACGAAAAACAAAAGATAAGTGGAGCCGGACTATCTTATCTTTTCTGCAAAGAAATTGATAGTAAAAACAAGGAATTAGCTAAATTGGCAATAATTGGCATGATAGGAGATAGGTTAGAAAAAGAAATAGGAAAAATGAATAACGGCATATTAATCGACGGGGAAGTAAAAACAAAACGTGGACTTTTGATTTATCCCTCAACAAGACCACTAAATCGAACACTCGAATTTTCTTCAAACCCTTACATTCCGGGAGTTACCGGAGATATAAAAGGAGTTTTAGAACTACTGAGAGAAGTTGGACTTAACAGCCAGAAACAGGGAGGCTACAAAAGCATTATTGAACTAGATGAAAAAGAAATGCAAAAACTAACAACCGCCATAATGTTGCGTAATCCAAAAGCTAAAAGTAAGAACATTGTGGGAGATATTTTTCTAATAAAGTTTTTTAATAAATTGGAGGATGCAAGAGAATTAAGTGCAAAGATAAACGCATGCTCAAGATTTGGAGAAACCGGAATTGCAATACAATTATGCATGGAAAATCCCTCTGCAAAAAAGAAAGCAGAAGCAATCCACGTAAAATATAAACAATTTTTAGTTTCGGGATTAAAATATGCAACTGCTGTAGAAAAGATTATAGGAAAAGAATTTGTTATAATAAATGCCAAAGAAGATATTAAAGATACTATGATAGGAACAATAACAAGCATACTATCCAGCTCACCAATCTATGATGAAGGAACAACCATCTTTGGGATGGCTAATAGCGAAGATAAAATAAAAGTTTCGGCAAGGAATGTAGGAGACAATGGAAAAAATGTTAGAGAAATTCTATCTAAAATAATAGAAAAGATTGGTGGAGAAGTCGGAGGACATAGGGGTGCTGCAGGATGCTTAATTGACCAAGAGAAAGAATCTGAATTTATAAGATATCTTAAAGAGAGTTTTGAACTTGAAATAGTAAAGATTTAAAATACATCTGTTTCTACCTATTTTATGAAAATTGAAGAAGGCGACGTATTAATGTGTACTGTTGATAGAATAGTTGGAACTGTGGTCTTTGTAAGAATCGATGAAACTGGTGAAGAAGGAAGCATTGTTGTAAGCGAAATTGCTCCGGGAAGAATAAGAAATTTAAGGGACTATGTTTTTCCAAAAAAGAAAATTGCTTGTAAAGTTCTAAGAAAGTTCTCGAACGGACATATAGAACTCTCATTAAGAAGGGTGACTCAAAAAGAAGAGAAAGAAGTTAAGGAACTCGCAAAACTAGAAAAAAACCAAACAAACATCCTTAAAAGTGTTCTTGGAGAAAAGGCAGAAAAAGTAATAGAAGAAATTAAAAAAACAGATAATCTCTACGAGTTCCTACAAGAAGCTAAAGAAAATCCTTCAAAACTTGGAAAGTTAGTGGATAAATCCTCAACAGAAAAAATCCTAACAATACTCAACTCTCAAAAACAAAAGAAAGCCACCCTAAAAAAAGAAATTCATCTCTCAACAACAAAACCGGAAGGCATAAGCCTAATCAAAAAAATACTCTCCTCCCAGAAGGAAGTAGAAATAACATATATTTCTGCAGGGAAATATCTAATAAAAGCCGAAGACCAGGACATCAAAAAAGCAGACAATAAGATAAGAGATGCTCTAAAATCAATCGAAGAACAGGCAGAAAAACAAAAGATGAAGTTTTCGGTAATCGAAAAATAGACAACGAAAGCTTTAATAAAGCAAAAACGAACAAATAGATACAGAAGATGGAGAAAAACAATGAAAAAGATTCAGAGAAAAGGTGTTTTTATCCGATTGTTCTAGGAGTTATTTTTGACCCAAAAACAAGGAAAATTCTAATTGGTAAAAGAAAAGAAAGAGATGAGTATATCCCGGAGCTATCCTGGGCTTTCCCGGGGGGTATGCTCGAACATGGAGATGATTTAGAAGAGACATTAAAAAGAGAAATAAAAAAGAAAACCAACTTAAAGGTTGAAAGTTTGGGTGCGATTTTTGCAAAAACATATCCAGAGAAAAAAGAATTTTTATCAATATATTACTTATGTGAGATAGTCAGCGGAAGATTAAAAGCAGGTGAAGATTTCTCGGAAGTAAAGTGGGTTTCTCCGGAAGAAGTGGAAAAGCACTTCACAACTTCTTTTCACCCCCATTTAAGAGAGTACATCCTTAATCTTAAATAAAATGTCAAAATTAAAAGTTTGTAAATCTTGCAAAAAATACACTCTAAAAGAAATTTGTACTAAATGCAAAGAAAAAACCAAAGACGCCCATTACAAATTTATCAAAATAAACTCTTCTGCACAACCTCTTTCTTTGCCCCTTCATTCTTAAGTGTGGGGCATGCCAAGCGGCGAACAATTTCCATATCCGCTTCCCATAGCGGGATTAACTTTTGATTATAAATAATTGCTGCAGGATGGAACAGAGGAATTAACTTTATCTTAATCCCCTCAAATTCCATAACCCTCGCCTTTCCGTGAAGAGAAGTTATTCCGAGTTGATTTTTCATTTCATCAACATTTCCGTTAGCCAAAAAGAATTTAGTCGCGTAATTTCCAAGAGAACAAATAACTTTTGGTTTTATCTCCTTTATCTGTTTAATCAGCCACGGAGTATGCGCTTTTATTTCTTCAGGAAGCGGGTCCCTGTTTTCAGGAGGACGACATTTTAAGATATTTGCAATATAAATATCCTCCATAGTTAACCCAACTTTCTCGAGAAGAGCATCTAGCTTCTTTCCCGCAGCACCCACAAAAGGCAATCCTTGTTCGTCCTCATTCCTTCCAGGAGCCTCACCAACAAACATTATGTCAGCATTAAGATTTCCTCTACCAACAACAATATTTTTACAATTCTTGAATATCTCAGTACTTTTAACAAGTTCTATTTCATCCATCAAAAAACAAGAAGATTAAACATTAAATAACTTTCCTAGAATCCATAAGTCTTATGCACCTTATACCTTTTAAGAACGAATGCAACAATCCCCGCTGCTAAGATAACTCCGCCTACAACCCAAATTATCCATGTCCTACTTTTTCCCCCCTCGTCGGTAAATAATCCTCCGGAGGAATCTTCCTCAGAATCACCAGCAGCAATATCTTCCACAGAATCTTCTTCTGAAGTACTTGCATTAGTCGCATTGGTTACTGCTCCGCCTCCGCCCCCAGGACTAGTAACAGCGGGCGTAGCAGCCGCAGCAACGGGAGTTGTAACAGTAT
Organism: Candidatus Woesearchaeota archaeon; assembly: GCA_964526265.1. GTDB lineage: Archaea > Nanobdellota > Nanobdellia > Pacearchaeales > GW2011-AR1 > CAZGIL01. The sequence goes on along the minus strand of CAZGIL010000007.1, from coordinate 9,916 downwards.
AAGCAGAAAAACCCATTGAAACCGGAACTTGACATACAGTCGAACCAGAATCACCTGTACAACTCACATAGTCATCAACGTCCTGTCCACCTGCCCCATTATCATCCGTCCAATTAAAGGTATTACTAGCACTATAAGCAATAGGAAGAGTTATTTCTACATAATCGCTAGCACCCCCCAAATGTAACTCATCGATTAACTTATTCCACTTCTTAAGGCTGGAATTCATTCCAATCAAATCCGCAGCAGGATCACAAACAAAGGCGTTACTCAAATCAATTTTAGTTGGATCGAGAACATTTACTCCATAAAAACCAATAGCCATATCCCCACAATGAAGAGTCATATTCATATTCTTCGTTACAGAGGTATTTGTTTTAATTCCAACCTCATAAACAATTCCCCCAAAAGTTTCTGTGAAATTATATCCTGTTTTATTGAATGCGGGGATATCTACGGTATAATTATCTGGAAGCTCTAACTTAAACACAAAAGAGCTATCTGTTGTAGAAGTCTTCGTTGTAAAATTAGAACAAGCCGAAAGGGCACAATTATTAGAAGGGTCACAAACTTTTATTCTATAGTAATAGGTTGTCCCGTTGGTTAAAGCATATCCTAAATTATCCAGCATAATATCAATAGAATGGAAAGGCTTGAAATTAGCATTAGCTAGATAACCCGCCCCACTATCTGTTAGAGTAATGTTTTTATTAGCAGTCGCACATGTTGAATCATTCTTAAAAAAGTCTAAACTTAAATTGGAGGGCTCATTAGTATCAAACTTACCAAACGCAGCATCCGAAAGCTTCTTTATTTCACTAAACATAATTACCGGAGCGGTTAAATCATTTACATTCGCCACAAAATTAAATGCAGCACCAGAAGCACAATTTGGAATAAATGAACAGAAAGGATCATCACAATCAACTAGTCCATTCTCATCGTCGTCCACCCCATTTTTACACTCCTCATAAACATTAAATCCAAACTTTTGGAAATTTTTACATTTAGGATCCTTAGCATTACTTGGATTTGAACAATCCACAAATCCGAAATCAATAGTCCCAGGAGTGTAATACCCTGGACCAACACTATCCGCCGGAACAATTCTTGAACCAGAAGCCCCAGCACTTGTCATGAAAACTTTCATAACCGCTGTTTTATTATACGCTAGGAAAGATTCTATATCTTGTTTAGCTAAAGCTACCATAACCCCCGAAATTTCTCCACAACTTAATTTTTTACTAGTAGTCACAAGAGCATTTGTAGGAACCCATGAGCCCTCAAAACACCTCATCAACTGCTGAGTCTCAACAACCCCCGAAGTAGTATTTCTTCCAATATAAGTTATTAAGAAATCATAACCAGTTTGATTTGCTCCAGAGACAGGCACAGCCACACAACCATCGCTAGAATTACCATTTGTATCTAGATACCAATAAAATTTACCCGTATCATTTCCCACTCCTTGGGTTGGTGTTTGTCCCGCTATGCTTCCAACCATATAACCATTACATAAAATAGACTCGCTTATATTAAAAACTCCTGCACCAAAATTAAATCCCTCATCATTGATTCTCATTCCCATTCCCATTAAATCAATAGATCCATCAACACCGTCTTCTGCCGCCATAAGAAGATTTCCTTCATCCATTGCAAGTTGAAAAACATCTCCCTCCATATTACCAAAATGCTCATACTCTGCTTTATTCATACACCATCCGCTATTTTCACTTGCAGAAAGATTATTATTTGCATAACTATCATTCTTATAAGTACAAGTCGCGTTTTGTGAAGTACAATAGGTAGAGTTTCCATCCCATTGCCAACAACCAGTTTTACCTCCAACTCCTCCTGGAGCATTCATCACCATAAAAACCGAAGGCTGACAAGTCTCACTCATATTCTTCCACTGACACAAACCACTAAGAGAAGCATTCTCACAATTAGCCTGTGCCCAGTCCATATTCATACAAGCAATATCACACCAACCACCCATCATGGAATAATTATCCTCTCTCCAGGTACAATTTGAATTAGTACCACAAGTTGTAGAATTCAAATCCATACAAGTTGAAAACGGAGCGTACTCACACCATCCAGTTCCATCTCCAGCTCCGGTCCAGGTATTATTCTTCCACTGGCAATTTCCAGGCAAGCCAGCACAAACCTCTTCATTACTCGCACTCCAACAACTAGCACTATCCATTTGAGTCATATTCATCTCACACCAAGCATTTGTTCCCATAGAAGAAGATTCATTAGTACAACCAGAAGTTAGTCCGCAAGTAACTAAATCGTCATTAAACTTCCAACAATTAGCTCCAGGCATATCACACCATCCGGTTGGATTCCAAGTATCATTAATCCAACTACAATTCAATCCACTAAATGCTGCTGTTTGATTACAAGTTCCCTCGGTCGTTTGAGCAAAGCAGTTACCTCCAAAAGAACTTCCCCCACAAAAGTTATCAAAACCACAATCAGTATCTGAACAATCAATAAAACCATCCGAATCGTCATCAACACCATTAAAACAAATCTCTCCCGCAAATCCGTTAGGACTGCACAAACCAAAGGTAGGGTCCCAAGTACAAGATAAAGAACTTCCAGAACACGAAGTAGTATCAAAACAAGAAAAGCAATCAGAACTACAAGTCTTTTTTGTTTTATCTACACAAAATCCAGCGTTAACCAAATTATTTGTATCATTTACCCATTTACATCCGCTACCGTTATTTGCCATACTTGACTGACAAGCGGTAAAAGCATTATTCATAAAATTACATCCTTCACATTCCGAGTTACAATCTTTTGAACCACCATTTTCCATCTCACTTGGAAAGTCACACCATCCCAAATTGTTAAAAGATTTTGTTCCTGCCGTATCATTTGCCCATTTACAAGAACCAAGTGCAGAACCGACACAAGCAGCCTCGGCAGAAGCAACACTTCCCCATGCAGTCCCATTATTTTGAAACTCACACGCCCAACAAGAAGTATCACAATTTCCTTTATTGTTCATTCCCTGTCCCGAATCAATATCAAAAAATCCGGTCATCTCACACCAAGAATCTTGTTTAAGAATATTATTATCAACATAATATTCTGTCTGCCAAGTTCCACCAGCAGAAGTACACGAAAATTGACTATTAATAACTCCAAAATCCATATCTCCTCCAGAACCTCCAAAAACAGCGTTGCTGTTAAATGTACAATTTTGAATTGGGTATGTTGTATTCTGCCACTTACAAGGCATCATAAACTCGTTAGCTAACTGCATACAAATAGTATAATTATTTTTAGAGGACGGGTCTTCACAATATTGAGCTGGAGGTGCAGACTTCTTTTCAGATTTAGCTCCAACCGCACAATACGCTCCAACTGTAACAGAACTATTACCCCATTTACAATTTGGCAATGGTCCATAATTACATGCGGATTTAACAAGAATATCCGTACATGCTAAATTTGCAGAATTATTAGCATTTGTGTATGCATTCCCGCCAGCAACATGTCCTTCACAATATCCTGGATTAACTCCACTACCACAAATATTACCTTCTGAAGAATTATCTACCCCATATACTCCTCCTCCAGCAACACAATAAGCACAACCAGTTAGATTACCACAAACAAGTGGTTGATTATCCGCAAACCAGCAATGAGCCTCGGCACCGAACATAAAACCCCCGGAACCTCCCCCAAAACCATCTCCCGAAGGCATCACACAATTCCCAGTAGAATTATACCATCCTCCCGCAGAAAAACAAGAATCGGAATCTTCATAAAAACCAAATCCTCCGGCACCATAAGCACTATCCGAACAAACACCTCCAGTCCAATTACAGGGCATCATTAAATTTTGTTTAGCATAGGTTGCAGTTTTCTGAAGTCATTATCTCGCCACAAGATTTAACCATACACCATCCCCCGCCATAAGAATTATTTGTATAATAACAATTCCCCTGGAAAGAAGAGATACAAGCAGTTTCGTTATTATCATGGTTCCAACAACCAGCAGTTTGACAACATCCTATATCTGTGGTTGTTGCAAGAGAATTTTTATTTTGTGCATCTGCTAAGTTCTTTACGTAACACCAAGGATCTTGATTTTGATCATTTGCCGTCCATTTACAAGTTCCTCCCTGCGCACCACAAGAAGCTTTATTTGCATCGTACTGCCAACAACCTTCGGCTACTCCTCCCCAATCGCCTCCTCCCGAAGACCAATCCATCATGCAACCCCCTTGAGGTCCTGATGTACCATTCGGATACCACATTGTGAAATAAGGATCCCACGAACAATTCATTGTCGCGGCAAAAGGGTTATCGCTTTCACAATAACTTTCGTTCGTTCCGTCGTATTGCCAACATCCCAAATCCATACAACATCCAGAAGATTCATAACACCAAGGATCTTCGGCTTGGGTTTTCCAAAGACACCCACTTACTCCCTCACAAATTCCTTCACTTGTTCCGGAATTAACCCAACAATTACTAAACGTTTCCGCAGAAACGAGAGAAGAGAATAAAACAAATGAGATGAAAACAACTGTTAAAACTAAAATTAAAAACAAAACACCTCCCTTATCACTCATCTTCTACATAATATTACTAGATATTAGCATTTATAAATGTTTTTTTTTTGAGAGAAGCATTTTTAAATTCAAAAAGCAACAAAAAAGCATGACTGAAGAAAGAACACTTGTTTTAATCAAACCAGATGGAATTGTAAAGAGTCTTGTGGGAAATATAATTACTGCACTCTCGGAAACTAAACTAAAAATAGTTGCAACGAAAGTTGTTAATGTCTCGAGAGAACTTGCAGAAAAACACTATTCCAACCTTAAGAAGGAAAAACCAGATATTTTTGAAAATATTTTAGATTATTTTATGGGAAAGCACCACAACACTCCAAGAGTTGTTGCTTTAATTTATGAAGGAAAAGGTGCAGTAAATAAGGTTAGGGAAATCTGCGGAGAAACCAACCCAGAAAAAGCACATCCAATTTCTCTAAGAGGAAAATACGGAAGAATAAACTCTACAACAGGAGTTATGGAAAATGTTGTTCACGCTTCAGATTCTGCAGAAAATGCAATAAAAGAAATTGCATTATGGTTCAAAGAAGAAGAAATAGCAAAGGGCTAAAGGAAATTTTAAATGTACACTCTACATTACATAATACCCTTAATTATCTTTTACTTTTATCGAAATAAAATAATGCTCTGGGGACTACTCCTTGCTAATCTCATAGATTTAGACCACATCTATGCAAGATTGGTTGGCAACGTTAGTTGGTTTGGTTCTGCCTGTCCAAAAGGATTTGGAACCCAATGTAGCTTTGGTCTTTATTTTTCTCATAGCTGGGCAATGCTAATTATTGGAATCCTTCTGATTTCATTAATCTTCATGAAAAAGAAATATCTAAAATTTATAGGTTGGTTGGGGGCGGGAATTATTATTCACCTATTATTAAATTATCTTCATTATCTAATAAGTTTTGGAATTTAAAATAGAATCTTATTCCTCGTCAACAATACCCTTATCCGTCACCCAGAACACACACTCGCTGTCTGGAAGATTAGGTGAATCGATTAACTTTGAAACCCTGCTTCCTTTTTTTCCTCTTCTCAAATACATTCTATAGGTAGATGCGTGCCCAACAATATTTCCTCCAATTGCGGTTGTTGGGTCTCCAAACATCTGGGCGGGATTTGACATAACTTGGTTTGTAACATACACCGCAAGATTATGTGTTTCCGCGAGTTTCATTAAATCATGTAAGTATCTATTCAATTTTTGTTGCCTATCTGCTAACTGCCCTCTCCCAGAAAACTCCGCTCTGAAGTGTGCAGTCAAAGAATCAACAATAACGAGTTTTATGGGCTCTCCTTTCTTTATCATCTCCCCCACTTTTTCTAAAAGCAAAATCTGATGATCAGAATTGAAAGCTCTTGCTACAAAGATATTTTTCAAAACTTTTTCCGGATTCGCCCCCAAACCTTCTGCAATCTGTTTTATTCTTGCAGGCCTAAAAGTCCCTTCGGTATCAATAAAAACCGCCTTCCCCGAAGCGCCTCCTTTTTCAATAGGAAGTTGGGCATTAACTGCCAGAGTTAATCCTAATTGCGTTTTTCCGCTTCCGTAAGCTCCAAACGCCTCCGTTATTGACCTACTCTCAACACCCTTTCCACCCAGAAGGTCGTTAAGACTCTTGCTTCCTGTTGTAATATAAGTAACATTCTCTCTTTTCTTAGAAAATTCAATCCCATCCGTGAACCCCAAATCAAGCATATCCCTTGCTGCCTGAATTGCTTTTCTCGCAACCGCAGAACTAATTCCTGCCGTATCTCCAAGCGAAGTCGGACTCATAACCGCCAGAGACATTAAATCAAAGACTCCCGCAGATTCTAACTTAGCAGAAACCGCCGGGCCTATTCCCGGTAAATCAGTAAGTTTTGGGTCTTCTTTAACCGCAGAAGAAACTTCATCAGAAATAACCTCTTTAATAGTCTCGTCATCAGATTTATCCAGTCTCTTTATAGCCATAGGAAACCAAAAAATTCCTTCTTTATAAAGATTGTTCGTCTAGTGAATATATCTTAGAACATACTAGAAACCCTAATCAAGCCTAAAAAGAGGTCTGCCACAACAAAAACAGCGAAAATAATAACTTCGGTTTTTCCTCCAGTAGAGATTTTTCCAGAGTAGGTTTTCTTTAAGGGATAGAATGGTTGTATCCCTTCTTTTGTAAAACTATCCGCAAACAAATGAATACCATATCCTAAAAAAAATGGAAATGAAAATGTTGGAAGAAACAACACAAAAAAAAGCGTCATAGGGAAAAGAAGGGTAAAACTATGAAAGATTCCTCTATGCTTAACTAACCATTGTAATGGTCTTAAAATTTTATATCTCCCAAGGTAAGAATATTGTGAATCAATATCCGCTAAAAGTGTTGATAAAATAAGCACAATTCCAAAAGTAAGTTTATAGTTTATTTGAGGTATAAAAAATAATAAAAGAAAAAAAGCGATAGCAAGGTGAGTTTTTGTTAGCATATTATCAATCTTCTCTTACTAGAAGAGATTAAACCCCTTTATTAATTTTTTTCAAACTTAGAAATCAGCTCACCTAAATCAATTTCTTTAACAGACTCTACATTCAACTCCGGATTATTAAAGAATTTGTTCATTCTCACACTTCCAGAAAAAAGCATTTCTTTCCCCATTAAATCTTCTCTCTGATTGGATAGTTTTTCAACATCTTCCAAATCCGTTAATCCAAGATTTCCAAGATTTTCATGAAATAGAACCGCCCTAATTGTTGCCGTACCATCATCAACAACTATTGTAATCAAAGCCCTTTTCTCTCCAGCAACCTTCCCGTGTTCAACACAATTAAATCCGCCTCCATCCTGAATTGCTTTCTTTCTACACTCTGGACAAACATAAAAAAACTTGGGCTCAAAACTCTGAACAATAAATGCCCTCACAGAAATATTATCTCCTATAGAGAACTCTCCTATACTCTTCTCCTTAACCATTCTCTCTGTTTTTACCTCTCCAATCTCTTCTGCACTTTTCTTAAATTCAGAAAAACTTCCGAGATGAATTTCATTCTCTCTCATGCTTCCGTTAACAATCTCTATTACGCTACCCTCATTAACACTCCCGTTCTCAATAAGATCTATATGGTTTGTATCCCATAAAACAACCTTTATATTTGAAGTTTCATCCGCAAGAATAAAGTTTGCTACTTTCCCTTCATCTCCTTTTTTTGTTGTGAATTTCCTCACAGGAAATATTCTTATAATTTTTGCGATAACATTAACCTTCCTCATTCCGGGAAGAAGTTCGTCTATCTTAAGCTTCTGGTTATCAAAGTTTATCCCCAATTCCGCAGCCACAATTTGTGCCGCCCCGTCATGACTTATCAATCCGGAAAGTTTTGCTCTTTTAGCCTCAACTCTTCTTTCAATCTCTTCCCTTTCCAGATTGGAAAGCTTCGCAATCCTATCAAGAATTTTATTGTACGCCTCTTGTTGCATAAAAGAAAAAACAACCCCCCATTTTTAAAGATTTGTGGTTTCCACAAATCTTATTGTAGTACACTAAGGTATATCCCTTATAATTAATATAAAAAGGTTTAAAGGATAATGTTGCTACAAACGATTATTAATAAAAATCTTAACGAAGTTTGATTTGTTGGGTTAAAAGGAGAGTATTAATCACAGCAAAAAACAGAAAGAAGTCATTCAAAAACTTTTATAAACTCCCTTCCTCAAGTCTATGAATGGGAATCGCTCTAGTCAAAATAAAAATAATGCCTACCTCTCCAGAGGTGGATTTAGAGGAAATAAGGACATTAGCAAAAGAAATCGTTGAGGGAAATAAAGGTAAAAAGCTCTCTTTTGAAGAAGAACCGATTGCTTTTGGACTAAAGGCGGTTATTGCTGGATTTTCAATAGACGAAGAAGATGAGTTAGAACCAATAGAGAACGCGTTGAGAGCTCTAGAGAACGTTAATTCTGCAGAAGTAAGTGATATGCGTAGGGCTTTCGGATAAATTTTAATAAGATTTAAAAAAAGCTTTATTCTCTTAGATATATGAAAAAGAGTGTACTAATTTTATCACTTTTGGTATTTACTTTAATTTTATCCACAATAATTATTCAAGCAGAAGAAAATTTAGTAGTTGAACCAGCAAAGCCAGACACAATCTCCCCTGCAACAACCAACACAACCTCCCCAATAACGGATACTGACAATTCCGATGAACCAGTAATCTCCGCAACTTTCCAAAAATTATTCAAACTAATCTTTAAACTGAAGGAAGTAAAATTTAGCGAGGTAGTAATAATGTCTGCGCTACTTATTTTAGCAATTCTAATAATTCAGCAAGCATTATCATTCGGAATGGAAGATAAAGCTGCCGCATGGTTAATCGCAATAATTATCCCCCTTATCGCTTCATCCGCAGGAGGAATGCAGCATATCGCAAACATATGGAGAAAAGTAGGGGAAACTCTTCAAATTTCAAGCAAGGCTTCTGTATTCTGGACAAGCGTAGGAATAATCCTTTTGGTAATCATTTATATTATTTTAATTTATTTCAAAAAAACAACCGAAGAAGCAGATATAATAGTTAACGCAAAAGCAATAGGAACGATCGAAGGAATGAGGGAAGTAAAAGAGAGAATAAAGAGAAAATTATCAGGATAGTTTGTCTAGAGATTTTTTAACATCTGCCCTGGATTTCTCCCTTTCTAGAAATGCTTTCTGATAAGTCTCTATTTCTTTTTTCGCAGAATCCCCTTTTTTATTTTTGAGATACCCCGCGAGCTTTTTATCTAGATAACTTACCCCAATAACTGCAAGAATTATTGCTACAAGTACAAGAAATCTCATCCACGAATACTTCGGAGCAAAAATAAGAGTTCCACAAAGTATAACAAGTGCCTTAAAAAATCCAGTTTGAGCGAGAATTACAGAAACAAGCATACCCGCAATAAAATTTAACCCTCCATTCAAGAGCCCTGTTGCTTTTATTGCCCCATAAAAATTAAAACTGAAAAAGAACCAAAAAGCGATAACAAATAATAGGGTTAGAGAAAGCGAGTAAGACATTCCAAAAAGAATTCTAAAAACAATTGAAATCTTCTGAAAGAAAGAATCAACCGCAGCAATATAAGGATTCTTCAAAAGTAATTTGGGGAACTCAACCCCGAGATACCCAACTTGTTGTTCCCAATAGGCCTGTGAGTTTGGATTCTTTAAATCATCCACTTTATCTTTTATATCTGAAACTTTTGATGCCACGGCATCCAATTGCGGAATAGTCTCAGAACTAACAAAAGCAAGATTTCCCAATAATAAAATTAAAAATAAAAAACACACCAGTCTTTTCATAA
>CAZGIL010000006.1:0-32332 GCA_964526265.1 Candidatus Woesearchaeota archaeon | reverse complement strand
CAAGTTTGTATGATGCTAATCTGCTGCTTATCGGTTTGCGTGAAATATCCACTAATGCTTACTCTTTCAACGGTTCAATTGACGAAATTAGAATCTGGAACAGAAGTTTATCTGAAGGAGAAGTAAAATACCTCTATGAATCATATTCTTAGAACATTAAATTTATTAATGATTTATTCTTAACCTTTTTATGGTGGTTGAAAAAGAGAACATTCTGCGTATTCTTGAGGAGACTAAGAAAGCCCTTGCAGAAGAAGATACAATTAAATTGAAAGATTTGAGTAATCAGACGCTGCACTCCTCGTCTATGACACAGGACGCTTCAAATGTTGCGGTGGGAGTTATTATTTATTCTCTTAGTAAAATAGTTGAAAGGAAAGAAGAGTATAAGAAACAAAAGGGGTGGGAAAAGTTTTACAGCGAAGTTAATAATTCTGTAAGAAGGGCACATATGGCTCTTTCAGAGAACAAGGAACAAGCGTTTAAGGATGAGCTTAAGAATATAAGAAAGGCTATTTCAGATTTGTCTGGAAGGTTGAGAGAGTATATAAGTGATGTTTTTCAGAAAGCTAAAATAAACAAGGCTTCTAAAATTTATGAGCATGGTATTTCTATGGAGAAAACGGCAAAGATGTTGGGAATTACTTTATGGGAGCTTGCAAATTATGCGGGACAAAGAGGCGACGCTAATGCGCCCTTGAGTGAGACACTAAGTTCTAAAGAAAGAATTAAACTTGCCCGGGGGATGTTTGAATGAAAATAAGGAGAGCGAAGGTTGGAGACGAAAAGGGAATCGCTGAGGTGAGAAGAGAGGGACTTAAAAGAAAAAACTGGCTCTACACCGGTGGAAATATTCCTTCTTCTAAAGAAAAAATAAAAAAGATGAGAGAAGACTTTTCTTCCAAATCTTCAGATTCGTTTTTTTTCGTAGCTATAGACGAGAAAACTAATAAAGTAGTTGGCTCAGCTATGGCATCTTTTAAATTAAAGGGAAGATTAAGGCATCGAGTGGACGTTGGATGGGGGGTTCATCCAGACTACCAAAAAAAGGGGATAGGAACACAGCTATTAAAAGAGTTATTGAAATTCTGCAAGAAAAAGGGGTTTAAGAGAGCGGAGGCCGAAGCAGCAATAGAAAATAAGGGTTCTGTAAAACTTGCAAAGAAAATTGGATTTAAAATAGAAGGCATCAAGAAAAAGGCTTTGTTGATGGATAACGGAAGATGTGTAGATACCTATATCTTCGGGAAGATTTTAACATGACTAAAGCAATAATCTTTGATTCTAGCACGCTGATAAGTTTTGCAATGAATGGACTATTTGAGGAATTTAGGAATTTAAAAAAAATATTCGGAGGACATTTTATTATAACCAAAGAGGTAAAGGCGGAAATTATTGACAGGCCCCTAAACATAAAAAGATTTGAACTCGAGGCATTGAAGATAAATCAACTTCTTGATGAGAAAGTTCTTGAGATGCCTTCTGCCCTTGGAGTTAATGATGAAACTATTTCAAAAAGGACAGCAGATTTATTGAGAGAGGCAAACGCAACATTTACTGGAAAGGGAAAACAGATTCATCTCATTGATTTAGGTGAAGCTTCTTGCCTTGCATTGAGTAGAATCCTTGATGAAAAGAATGTAAAAAATGTTATAGCTATTGATGAAAGAACAACGAGAATGCTTGGAGAAAAACCCCAAAATCTTCAGAAACTTCTTCAGAATAAACTTCATACAACAATAGAGGCAAATAAAGATAATTTTAAATTCTTTGGGGAGTTTAAGTTTATACGTTCGGCTGAACTTCTTTATATTGCTTTTAAAAATGACATTGTAAAGGTAAGCGGAGATGACAGAAAAGTTTTAGATGCTTTACTCTATGCGGTTAAGTTTAAGGGATGTTCCATTTCTGATAAAGAGATAGATGAAATAAAGAATCTTGCATAGGAAAAGGATTAAAAATGAGGAATTTCTGTTAGATTAACTGGGTCCATAGGATAATGGTTAATCTGGCTGCCTCCAGAGTAAGAACAGAGTTCATACACTCTTCCTTCTTTCGAACGGAGAGAGCAGCCGATGGGGGTTCGATTCCCTCTGGGCCCATTTGGCGTTTTTCTGCCCTCGTAGTTTAGCCTGGATAGAACGTAACCTTGCGGAGAGCTTTCTTGGGAAGAAACCTCGGAAAGAAACGCAACAAGGTTGAAACCGAGGTTCAAATCCTCGTGGGGGCGTTTTATACGTCCACATTTTATTTTAAACATCAATATGTATGTCTACATATTTTACTTGTACGTCTACTTCCAGAAAGATTTATAAATAGTGTGGACGTACAACCTCCATGACTTACACTGAAAAGAAAGAAAGAGACAAGAAAAAATACTATTACAGGGTAAAATCGGTAAGAAAGGGAGAAAGGGTTGAAAAAGAGAGAGTTTACCTTGGAGCAAACTTAAAAAAAGAAGAATTGAAAGAGAAGGAAAAGCTGGCTGATGAAAAACTTCTTAACCCCGAAGTGAAAGTTGGAAGAAAAACTGCTGAAAAGCCAAAAATGGAGAAAAAGAACGACGAAAATAAAGACGGAAAAAAGAAAGCTGCTATTTTTAATATTGATAAAAAGGAAAACTTTTCTGAATGGTTTACCGAGATAGTTAAAACGGCGGAACTAGGGGATTTAAGATATAATGTAAAGGGTTTTCTGGTATTTCAACCGTGGAGTGTGCTCGCAATGGAAAAGATGTATAGATTTATGGAAAAAAGACTCCAGGAAAAAGGGCACAACCCTTATTTTTTCCCGACATTAATCCCTGAGAAAAATTTCAAACTTGAAGGAGAGCACATAAAAGGATTTACTCCAGAAGTATTTTGGGTAACTAAAGGAGGGGATACCGAGTTTGAAGAGAAACTTGCCCTGCGTCCAACAAGCGAGACGGCTTTTTACCAGATGTTCGCTTTATGGATTAGGAGTTACAAAGATCTCCCATTCAAAACTTATCAAAGAGCAAATGTATTCAGATATGAAACAAAGGCAACTCGCCCTTTCTTAAGAAGTAGAGAATTTCACTGGATTGAAAGCCATACTGCAAATGAAACTCTAGAACAGGCTGAAAAACAAGTTAAAGAAGATATGGAAACAACAACAGAAGTTCTTCATGATATATTCGGATTGCCATTCATTTTTTTTGAAAGACCGGCGTGGGATAAATTCCCGGGAGCATTCAGGACTTTCGCGGCTGACGTTTTGAATCCTGACGGAAAAGTTGTCCAGCAGCCATCAACACATCTGCTTAATCAGGATTTTGCAAAAGCCTTCAATGTAAACTTTGAAGACAAAGACGGAAAACAAAAGCCGGTTTTCCTTACATGTTACGGACCCGCAATCTCCAGAATATTTGCATCTGTTGTAATCGTCCATGGAGACAACAAGGGACTTAGATTCCCTTGGAAGATTGCACCAAAGCAGGTTGTAATAGTTCCTATAACCCCTGAAAAAGAACTTATAGAAAAGGCAGAAGAATTAAGGGAGCGTCTTCAAAAAGCAGGAGTAGATGCTTTGGTTGACAAAAACGAAACATTAAGGACAGGGGAGAAATTTTATTTCTGGGAGATGAAAGGAGTTCCTTTAAGAATTGAATTAGGAAAAAGAGAAATTGAAAATAAAGAACTTACCATCTATCGGAGAGACACGGGAGAAAAGATAAAAATAAAAGAGAAAGACTTGGAAAAGGAGATTGAGAAACTTGCACAAAGTTATGATAAAAATCTTATGAGCAAGGCAGATTCTATTTTTGAAAATAGAATTCAGGACGTAAATACTAAAGAAGAATTGAGAACAGCATTAGAAGCAGGAAAAATCGCAAGATGTTCTTTTTGTTCTGCAGATAAATCTGGAGAATCTTGCGCTGAACATATTGAAAAAGAAATTGGGGGAAAGGTCCGGGGAACAAAGCTTGAGAAAGAAAAACCAATATCAAAGAATTGTATTGTTTGCGGAAAGCCTTCTAAAGAAACGGTTTATGTTGCTCGGGAATATTAATAAAGGTTATTTTTAGGCAGCCAGGAATTTCAAGGCTTCAAAAATTAAGAAAGCTGGCCATATTAGGGACTTCAAAACTCCTAAAACACCCATCCAGAACCCGGTTGCAGTTGAGATGTAGTAGATTGCAGAACCTATGAAACCTAATCCATAGAAACATCCACCACAACCACCTTTCATTTTGTTTTTCATAAAATAACAATGGTGAAGGAATTTAAAAAGTTATCCAAAAACTATATTTTATAAATTACCCTTGCTTTTTCTTTTTATGGAAGTTGATTTAGATAAAGGACAGCATTTTCTTATCGATGAAGATATTCTTAAATTGGAAATAGAAGAAGCCAAGCTTATGAAGAGCGATAGGGTTATTGAAATTGGCGCTGGAAATGGTGTTTTAACTCGTGAACTTATTGGGAAAGTTGGGAAGTTAACTGCTTTTGAAATTGATGAACAGTTTGTGGATGAATTAAAAGAGATAAAGAAAGCTAAAATTATTATTGGAAATGCTCTGAGTTATGATTGGAGAGGACACAATAAAATAGTTTCTAATATCTCTTATTCTTTATCAGAACCGGTAATAATGAAAGCTATCTGGGATGGGATTGAAGAATTAACTCTAATTGTTGGGGAGAATTTTAAGGAATTGCTACTCTCAGAAGAGAGTAAGGTTGGGATTGTTGCCAATTTAGTTTATGATATAAAACCGGTTTCTAACGTAGATAAGAAAAGCTTTAATCCTATCCCAAGAGTTGATTCTTGGCTTGTTAAACTTACTAAAAAGAAAGGAACTAAGCTTGAAGAGTTGCTTAAAAGGATTATTTTCAGAAACGGGAAAATAAAAAATTCAATTATTTACGCTCTTGTTGAGGAAGGAAAGACAAAGAAAGAAGCCAAGGAAATTGTTTCTGCTCTTAAAATTGCTGAGAGTGTTCTTGAAAAGCCGGTTGCAAAGATAACTGGGAAGTTTATTCTTTATCTTAAGGATAATTTGGTAAAAGCATTATAACTATTAAAAGAATAATTCTTTAAAACTTGGTATGCAAACAAAGCAGGGTAAATTTTATTTATTAACATTTATATATGCTAATTCCTTTAATATTTTATGAAAAAGTTGGTGAATTGGAAAGTTCTTATTTTATCTTTTATAATCGTGTTTGGTTTTCTTGCAGGGCTTGGAAGTTTGGTTATGGATAATGGTCCAAATACTTCTTGGTATGAATCAATAAAGCCGGCAATAACTCCTCCAGGATGGGTTTTTCCTATTGCGTGGAATCTCCTTTTTATTTTAATTGCTTTCTCACTCTATTTTGTATGGACGAGTGCGAAGAAGAAAGAAGATAAAAATAAGATAATCTGGGCTTTTAGCGCTAACTTTATTTTGAATGTTCTGTGGAGCTTGTTTTTCTTTGGAATGAAAAATCCTCTTCTTGGGTTTATGGATATAATCCTTGTATGGTTTACAATAGTTATTATGATTTTTGTTTCCGGAAAAATGAGTAAAAAAGCTGCATGGCTATTGGTTCCCTACTTATTGTGGGTTAGTTTTGCAAGTGTTCTAAATGGTTTGATTGTTTTTGGGTAAAGTGTTTGTGAAATTATCTTCCACAACATTTATATAGTTCATATGATAATATATTCATATGAGTAAATCTACATACCATATCTTTTTTAAGAATCTTGCAAACCCCCTGAAGATTAAAATAATTTTGAGTTTGAGGGGAGGGAATAAATGCGTTAGTGAGCTGACAGAGGAGATTGGTGATGAACAAAGTAACATCTCGCATGCATTAACCTCGCTTAAAAACTGCAATATTGTAACTGTTAAGTCTAAAGGGAAGGAAAGAGTTTACTCCCTTAACAAAGATACGATTGTTCCAATGCTTAATTTAATAGATAAACACGCTCGGACGCACTGTGATTGTAAGTTTTGTTCTAATCCAAACTGTGGAGGGCGTAAATGAAAATAAGAAAGGCAACAACAAAAGATGCAAGAAAAATTTCAAATTTGATAAGGAAATGCTTAACTGAAGTAAATTCCAAAACCTATTCCAAAAAAGTAATTAAAGGTTTATATGATTTTTTTACACCTTCCTTAATATTAAAAAATCTAAAAGACAGAATTATTCTCATAGCAGTTGAAAAAATTAACATTATTGGAACTGCCAGTTTGAAGGGGGACACAGCGTTTACTGTTTTTGTAAATCCAAAATCCCACAAAAAGGGGATTGGAAAAGAATTGATGGGCAAAGTTGAGAATTTGGCAAAGTTAAAAGGATATAAAAAAATAAAAGTTCCTTCAAGCCTTAATGCAGTAAAATTTTATAAAAAAATAGGATACAAAATAGTAAAAAGAATTCGTTCCAGAAATCATGGAGATACAATTAACATGGAGAAGAAATTAAAATGAAAATAACATACCTCGATAACGCCGCGACAACTCCGGTTGATAAGAAAGTTGTAGAGGCGATGCTTCCTTATTTTACAGAAAGATATGGAAATGCGTCATCAACTCACCTTAAAGGAGAAGAAGCAAGAAGAGCGATAGAAGAAGCAAGAGAGATAGTTGCCAAGTCTATTGGAGCCAAGTATAAGGAAATTATTTTTACTGGAAGTGGAACTGAAGCAAATAACCTTGTTGTAAAGGGTTTGTTTTGGGATAATCAAAAGAACAAAACAGGGAAGAATCATATTATAACAACGAAGATAGAGCACGATTGTGTTTTGAATGCTTGTAAATGGATTGAGATGCAGGGAGGAAGTGTAACTTATCTAGATGTTGATTCTGGAGGATTTGTTAATTTAAACCAATTGAAGGAAGCTATTACGAATAAAACTTTTCTCGTTACCGCAATTCATGGGAACAATGAAATAGGAACAATACAAGATTTGGAAGCAATTGGAAAGATGTGTAAGGAAAAAGGAGTTCTATTCCATACTGACGCTTGCCAGAGTTTTACTAAAGTTCCAATTAACGTAAAAAAACAAAATGTAGATTTAATGACTCTTAATGCTCACAAAATACACGGGCCAAAAGGAGTTGGAGCACTTTATATTAGAGAAGATTTGAAGAATAAAATAACCCCCCTATTGCATGGCGGAGGGCACGAATTTAATTTAAGAAGTTCAACAGAAAATGTTCCGGGAATTGTTGGTTTTTCCAAGGCGATTAAAATATCTTCTTTTGGGGATGTTAAAGACATGAAAAAGATGAGAGATTATTTTATTGAAGAGTTATTAAAAATTTCTAATGTGAAGTTGAATGGGGCAAACGGAGAAAAAAGACTCTGCAATAATATCAACGTTTGTTTTAATAACATAGAGGGGGAAGCGATTGGGAGTTTTCTTAACTCTAAAGGTATCTGCACTTCTACTGGAAGTGCGTGTTCTTCTCATAATTTAGAACCCAGCCATGTTTTGCTTGCTCTTGGAAAATCTCCTTTAGAAGCAAATAGTTCAATAAGATTAAGCATAAGTAGATTCACAACAAAAGAAGAAGTTGACTTTGCTCTTGAAGAAATTAAAAAAACAGTTGAAAGATTAAGGAGGATAAGTCCAATAAAATGAAAATAACCAAAAAAACAAAAATAGGAGAGGTATTGGAGAATAATCCAAAAAAAGCGGAGCTTTTGATGTCTGTCGGAATGGGTTGTGTTCATTGCCCGATGGCACAAATGGAAACAATTGAAGAGGGTTGCCTTGGACATGGAATGAATAAAAAGCAAATTGATAAATTGGTTGAGGAGTTGAATGAACTGGAGGGAGATAAATGAGTTATGAGCGGGAGAGATTAGAAAAAACTTACGAAAAACCTGGAGTTGTGTGGACTTCAAAAGAACCACCGAGAGAATTAGTTGAATTAATTGAATCTGGGAAAATAAAACCTTGCAAGGTTCTTGATGTAGGGTGCGGAGAGGGATTTTACTCTATTTATCTTGCCAAGAAGGGCTTCAATGTTACGGGGGTCGATATTTCTGGGAATGCAATAGAAATTGCCAGAGAGAATGCAAAAAAAGAGGCGGTTAAGATAAGATTCATTGCGATGGATATGTTTGATTTAGAAAAACTTGGAGAAAAATTTGATTTTGTATTTGAATGGGGAATAATGCATGGTGTCGCTTTTAACCAGCGGAAAAGATATGTAAAAATTATTAATGGCATTTTAAATGAATCTGGAAAATATCTCTCCTGTAGTTTCAATATAGATAATGCTAAGTTTGGAGCCCCGGGCATAAAAATAAGAAAGGTTCCTGAGAGCGGAAGTGCAATTGCAGGAACAAATCTTTACTTTTCCTCGCTTAATGAACTAAGGGAATTATTTTTAGAATATTTTAAAGTGGCCCAAAGCGGAGTGTTTGAAAGGGTCATCGGAAGCGGAAAAAATCCAGATCTCTTCAACTACTTGTTAATGGAGATTAAAAAATGAACTCAAAGTTTTATACAAAAGAATTAATGAAACGCTTCACAAATCCCAAGTTTGTTAAGAAAATCAAAAACCCCGATGCGGTTGGAGAGGTTGGAAATATGAAATGTGGAGACATAATGCATCTTGAATTAAAGATTGATAAAAAAACAAATAGAATAAAAGATATTGGGTTTCAGACATTTGGATGCCCGGCAGCAGTTGCGAGTTCGGATGTTGTTTGTGAACTGGCTTGTGGTAAAACCCTCAATCAAGCAAGAAGATTAAATAAAAAAGATATTGTAAAAAAGTTGGGAGGAATGCCCCCGATTAAAATTCATTGTTCTCTTCTTGGAATTGAAGCTCTGAATAAAGCAATTGATAATTATAAATTTGAAGGAGGTGTAAAGATGTGTGACTGTTGCGGTTGTAAACCAAAAAAGAAAGCTAAAAAGAAGAAAAGTAAATAGTTTTTTAATTAAAAATGGAAAATAAGCATGTTGGTTGGCTAGTTGTTAGCATCGGAGTTGTAATGGCTATTGTGGTTTTTTTGTTTAACAATTTAATAAAGGATAATATTGGATTAACCTGCAGTCACGGGCCGACATGTGAGATGTATGCGGGATTGAATGTTCAGACGTGGATAAGTTTTGCAATTGTTGCGATTGTGATTATTATTGGTTTTGTTATTATGTTTTCAAAACCGAAAGAAAAAATTATTATTCATACAAAAACAAGAACTATCACGGAGAAAAAAAAGCCAATAGATAAGAGTAAGCTTGATGCAAAAGAAAGAGGGATGGTTGAATTGCTCGAGAAGGAAAACGGAACAATGTTTCAGGCAGATTTAATGGAAAAACTTGGGATTGGAAAAGTTGGAATAACTCGGTTGCTTGATAAACTTGAAGCAAAACAAATTATTGAAAGAAAAAGACGTGGGATGAACAACGTGGTTGTTCTTAAGTGATGAAACTAGTTACTCCAAAGCGGAATTAAAGAAGTACTTCTTATAAATTTTAATTAAAATAGACACCTACGGTGTCTAAGGAGGTTAAATGAAACATGAAAATTTGGATGTTGGCTGTGATTGTCGGGATTGTAGGCATGCTTGCACTTGCAAGTTTTGCAGTTGTAAATGCTGTGCAAAACAGCGACACGGCAAGTGAATCGTCTGAAAGTGCAAGTTGTTCCGGAAGTTGTGGGAACTCGTGCACTGCCGAAAGCAATTGCGGACTCGCAAGTTGCGGAGCTGTAAAAGGCACCGGAAGTTGTGGTTGTAGTTAAAGAAATTTAGCCGGCGAAAGCCGGCTTTTCTTTTTTATTAAAAAATAAAAATAAATTATCTTATTCTGAAGACTGCTCTAACGTTTGCGTAAATTGTTTGGTCTCCGGGTTGGATATTTGTTGTTGCAGCCTTTGCTTCTGCTGCTCCTCCATTAGCATCCATTGACTCATATAACCTCCATGGATTATAGTTGAAGTTGCTGTCTGAAGTTGAAACTAAACTTCCAAGATGCTTTCCAAGTCCTTCTGCAATCGACTCTGCCCTTATTTTAGCGTCTTCTGCTGCAAGTTTTATTGCTTCGGCTTTAGCTTCTTTTTGTTTCTCCGGACTAAGCTCAAAGTTTATGTAACTTATTCCTGCACCAGCATCAACCCCCGCATCAATAACAATTCCTATCTTAGTTGCATCCTCTGTTGAAAGTTCAACTTTTATTGCATGAGTTGCCTGATATCCATCTGAAACCCTATTTCTATTCACATAGGTATAACTTGGATAAACATTAAAGTTCTGAGTTTGAATCTGTTTTCTTTCAAAACCCTGTTTGACAAGATTAACTATCAGAGCGTCAACAATCTCTGCATTGGAATCGGTTGCTTCCTGGCTCGTTGTCCCTTTTGTTTGAACGTTGAAGTAAACTCCAACTAAATCTGGAACAATTTCAACCTGAGCTTCACCGTTCGCTGAAATGGTATTGCTTGTTGAAGGGACGAGGCTTGAGAATGCTGTGTAACCTAATAGGGAAACTATTACAACTCCCAAAACAATTATTCCTGTTATTTGAACTGATTTTTCCATCTTAACCTCCTTTCATCATTTTTAACCATTATAATTTCCTCCAATTTAATATTGTAAAAAATACTATTGTAACCAAAGCTCCCCCAACAAACCACCATAAAGGAGATATTTGTGAAACAAGAGAAGAAGAATTTGCTAATGCTTGGGGCGCTGTAGCAACAGCATCTTTAGCCCCATAGGAGAGTAATTCTCCTCCATTGTCAAGTAGCTCTGTTAGTTTTTGAGCTGGAAAAATTAAATATCTTAACAAAACCGCGCCAATTCCCGCAATTATTGCGGTTGGAAGAATTGATTTGAGCTTAGATTTTATTTTTGAGGATTTTGGAGAGATAACTATTGATTTATTTGAAAGCTTGTACATATCAATTTTTTTTCCTTTTTTACTCCAGAAGAATTTCTTTGCTTTTTCAATAAGCTCGGCTTTCATTAGTTTATGAAGATTATACTCTACAGTGTTAATTGGCATTCCAAGCATATCGGAAATGTCTTTCTCGCTTGCTTCGTTTTTTTCGGCAAGGACATCAATTATTTTTTTACAGGATTGATTTCCCAAAACTTCTGATATGTGCTTTGCCCTTTCATCATCCATTGAGATAAGGAGATACTTTCTTGCCATGGAAACTATATGTGAAAGCTATTTATAAATAAAGCGAAGGGTTCTATTTGGATTGAAGTTATCCCTCTATTTGCATAAAATTAAAAAGTTAGGGTTCTGGAATATTTTATGAATTTTTTTGAAAAATTGAAAAAAATGTTTGGAGAAGAAAAGAAGAAATCTGTGGTTAGGATAAATGAAGGAGAGATATTAAACTGGTTTGGGGGTAAGGAGGAAGAGGACAAAGAAATTCTAAGTGAAAAATTAATCTCTTTTTATGAAGAACTGGGAGGAGTTTTAAAGGAAATTGAAGCTGCAATAGGGGTTTTAAGGGGGGTTGACATAAGCGAAAGAAAAATAGAAGATAGGTATAAGGTAATTACTGAAGTTGGAAAAAAGGATTATATTTCTGCATTGGAAGAATTAATTAGCGGTTTGGGTGAGAGAAAGGAGGGAGATTTTTCTCTTGAGCATATTCGTGGAGAGTTGAATAAATTTTTAAAAGTTGAAGTAAAGGCTAAATTCAAAGCGACACAATTGATAGGAAAGGAGGTGGGGGCGATAGATAATCTGGTATCTTCAATAAAAAGACGGGTGAATAAATTCCTAAATGAAAATGAAACTTTTTTTCTAAAGAGAAAAGAAATTAAGCATCTTGGTGCGGCTTTTGGTTTAATTAACAAAAACAAATATGAGAAAGATAAATTAGCTAAAAAAATTTATGAATTTGAGGAAGAAGTTAAGAGCAGCAAAAACAGAATAGAAGAGATAGATGGGGAAATAGAAAGAATAAAAGAATCTCCGGAATTTTCCAACGAGAAAGAATTGAAATCTCTCAAGGAAACGAAGAACCAAGAAATAGCAAGTATCGATTCAGAAATTAAGATTCTTCTAGATAAGAGCCTATTCGAAAAAGAGCTATACCTAGAAGAAGATAAAAAGAAAGCAAACTTTATAAAAAAATATCTGTCTGAACCAATTAGTTCTCTAATGGAAGATGAAAGGATGGAGATTATAGATTATATAAAAAAAATAAAAGAGGGGGAATCCGGAACAATTGTATTGAAAGAGAGCAAATTAAAAAAGCTTCAGGAGGGGATAGACTCTCTTGAAAAGCTCAAAACAAGAAGGAAAGAATTAGGGAAAAATATTGAGGAGTTGGAGAAAAGCATAGGAGAAACTATTAGTGAGAAAGAAATTCACTCACTCGAACAGGAAAAATCTCAAAAAGAGCAAGAAATTAATGAAAGAGAGCATTTGATTGAAAAGATAAAAGAGAAGAAGAAAACTCTCGAAGAAAAAATAATTAGTCTGAAAAATGAATTTGAGGAACAAATGAAAGAAAATAATGAAGTAGAAATAGCTTGGAAGGTATAACTAAAATAAGATATATAAACTCAAGTTAGAGATATTTCTCATGGAAGAAGATTATTATTCACGACTTGCAGGAAGATTTCTTAGTGATAGTTCTCAGTGTGGAATAAAGTATGTTTCTCCGTTAGTTATGTTCTTTAATAAAGAAGAAGCGAGTAGGGGAAGAACACATGTTTATTGTGAGGTATATTCTAAAGTGGAAGGCAATTATAAGGTAATCTTAGAACTATTGGTAAATAATAGAAAAGAGTTATTTGAAGATCTTGAAAAGGGCCCACAGAGAGTGGAGAGAGAGGGGAACCTATTCTTTTTTGTTCTTTCGGATAACTCCAGTATTAAAGAAAGAAGAGAGATAGTTAAAAAATTAAAAATATAAAAAGCTCCGAAATCTTTTTTTATAATGATAGTTAATAACAAAATAGAAACAAACGTTAGGAAAACCCTCAAGAAAATTGGAATAAACAAGCACCGCTCGGTGTCCTCCAAATTGCAGAATAAAGGAGGAAAAGACAAGATTCTTGTTGCACTCTCTGGAGGAAAGGACTCCACCCTTACCGCGTATCTTCTTAAGAAGTTTGGGTATAACATCGAGGGATTTCATATGGATTTGAAGATCGGGGGTTATAGTGAAAAATGCCTTTCTGCTGTTAGAGAGTTATGTAAAATGTTGGATATTAGATTACATCTTTATGATATTAAAAATGAAATGGGTTCGGGAATGTGTTATCTTAGAAGTGTTGTTCAGACTAAGAATAAAAAAGAGGGGAAGAACGCTCTGAAAAATTGTGCTATTTGTGGGGTTATAAAAAAATGGATAATGAATCAGGAAGCGAGAAAATTAAAAGCGAAGTATATTGCTACCGGACATAATTTGGATGATGAGGCTCAAACTTTTTTAATGAATATTTTGAAAGGAAGCCCAAAACTCTCTGCAAACTCGGGAGCTATAACTCAAAACGCTCCAGATAAAAAATTCATTCCAAGAATAAAACCCCTATTCTATGTTTTAGAAAATGATATCCGAGAGCATACCCAAAAGCTCAAACTTCCCGTAGTTTACGAAAAGTGTCCTTGTTCTCTCGACTCTTATAGAATAACACTACGCAAATTCCTTAATACACTCTCCGAAAAAGACAAGGAGAATATTGTTAAAAACTTTGATAGAGTTTCGGGCAAAATGGGGGAGATGAAAGGGAAGGATTTGAATTATTGTGAAATTTGTGGAGAACCTTCTAGAAAGGAGATTTGTAAAAAGTGTGAGTTGTTGAAAATATAAAAAGAGAATAAAAATAAAATAAAACTATCTTCTCTTTTTCTTTACGGATTTACGTTTAGCTTTTAGTGGCGCCCTTGTTGTTTGTTTTTTCTTTCCTATTTCAGAAAAAACGTATACATACAAGATTGGCAAAATACCTAAAGTATTTGTTATTGCCAGCACAACAAACCAAATCCAAGAACCCTTTCTTGCAGATTTCCACAATCCAACAAGTTTCCAAACGAGAGACCATACAACGATTACGACAAAAAGAGCAACTGCCCAGGTGGGGAAAGTTACCGAAAAACCCCCAGCAACATTACTGGCCAATCCTTCACTAAGTTCCAAATACGGTGTTACCATTTATCAACCTCCTTTAAGGTAAATATGCCTAGAAGTTTAAAAAGTTTTAGGGAGATTGTGGGTTTGCACGGAATGTAAAATGAAGCACAAAGAAACACAAATTTTGAACGAAAAGTCAGTAAAATTAGTGGAAAATAGGAAAGTTGAACGGAAAGTATGGGAATTCAAAGAAAATTACTATTTTTTATTAGGGGTACTAACAACGATTGGGGCGATAAATTTAAGCCTGATAGTAATAAAATTAATCCTACTACTGATAAAATAGCAAGAGCATAGGAAATATATTTAGCAATAGGACTTTCCGTTTTCTTATAAATTGCTAATGAGATGAGAAAAAAGACCCATAGAAGAAAATTAATAACAAAAAGGGTAGCGTCTAATTCTTCCATAGAGCATATTATTTTTATAACTATTTATTCTTTTCTCTTAGACTTTATGTATTGGGTCTTAATTTAGGATTACTTTTTACGCATAGAATTAAAAGGTTAGCCAATCTGTTTTAAAATCAGTATAACCTTCCTTTTTTAATCTTCCAAATGTGTGAAAAATATCCACCCCCAATTTAACCTTCTTTTCTTTTAAAATTTCGGCAAATTCATCTGCTCTAAAATCTTCAAATATCTCGCATCCCCAAGAAGAATTAGCATTTATGTGCCTATGTCTCACCATGTCTGTAACATCAATATGCCTATTCCCTACTGTCAGCATTATATTTTCTATTGTTGTTGAACGATTGCTCTTGTTCCTGATAATCATTTTGCATATAATCGCTTCTGTTTTAGTCCTATCTCTCTTGTTATCTCTAGTAAAAAATATTCTCTCAAGGATAACCTTTGAACGAGAATTAAATATATGCCAGATGAAACTAGCCACACCTGTTATTGCCCCAATAAGCCCGATTAATAAAGTCCAGTTAATCATTTTAATTTCCATAATTACAATAGGGAAATTGAGGTTTTTATGGATTTTGGAAAGGGGGAATTTTGTGGGTGTGACTGGAAAGTAGGAGAAGGAGATGAAATATAAATTATAAACTTAGAAAGAAATTGAAAAAAAGT
Source organism: Candidatus Woesearchaeota archaeon (assembly GCA_964526265.1). Classification (GTDB taxonomy): domain Archaea; phylum Nanobdellota; class Nanobdellia; order Pacearchaeales; family GW2011-AR1; genus CAZGIL01. Next base: position 17,176 of record CAZGIL010000006.1, on the reverse strand, counting down.
AAACTTAAACCTTATACATTCAACCAAAATAATTCTTGACTAAAATCATAAGCAAATTTTTGGGGTAAAGATTTTTTCCAATTTCTGCTTCCAACTTTTCTATATTTTATTTGAAAAGTAAATTTTAATGAAGAGGGTATATTTTTTTTTATAAGGTCTCCTAATTTAACATCCTTTTGATTTGTTAATTCCCTAAGCTCAAAGTGACCACGACCTTCTGTAAATGGTTGTAATATCCAAGGATGCCCATCCCCATAAAAACCATTTTTAAAATCAAAAACCTCTCCGTTAATATTAGCTATTAATTTTCCAAAAACTTCCACTTCAATTTTACTTTTGTTTGTTAGAATAAAGTTTAAATGAGAATATGAAGAAGGTTGATTAAAAGTAAAAGAAACAAAAGGCTCATAAACATCTTTAGCGATAAGATAAGTAAAATAGGCGTAAATAACTAAAGTTAAGAAGGTTAATATAGACAAAACTAAATTTATCGTTTCAAATACCATCCCGAAGAGAGAAAGAGTTATTTTTTAAGCATTTATATAATAAATTTACTTTGTGTTATTGAGGTAACCTTATTTCTGGATAACGCAAAAGGACAAGAGTATAGAAATATTTATAAAGCATTTCCACCTCCGTAAATTATAAATAATCGCTGGTGTTCTTCACGGGACACCAGATATAAATAATTCTGCTTGGGGGTTACTAAAAACTATGGATAAGGTTGGTGTTTTCGTAGATGGAGGGTTTTTTTCAGTGCTAACCAAATATATTTTTCCAAATGAAGACGGGACTCCAAGAAAGATAGATACACATATATTTTCCGAGCTTCTTTGTGAAGATAATAAAGGGGAACTATTAAGAACATATTTTTATCATTGCTCCCCATATCAAAGTCAATATCCAACGGATGAAGAGAAGAAGATGAAGAGAGGGTATGACTCTTGGATGTATGCATTAAAACAATTAAAGCAAACTCAGATTAGAGAAGGAAGATTAAAGAAAACCTTTGATGAACAAGGAAAACCAGATTACATCCAGAAAGGAGTAGATGTGTTGTTGGCTATTGATATGTTAAAGTTGGCATTAAAGGGGGCACTCCAAAAAATAATTTTAATCTCTTCTGATTCGGATTTTGTACCGGTTGTTAGAGCATTAAGAGACGAGGGGATAAGTGTTATTTTATATTACTATAAGCCGGAAATTGAAATGAGGGGGGAAAAGGGAAGTTGTTTTTCACAAGATTTATACGACGAATGCGACGAAAGGAAATTATTGCTTAAAGATTTATTTGGAAAAGCAACAATAAAATAATAAATTATTTTTAGATTATTAAGACTTCTCGTTCAGCTATTTTTAGGGTGCCTACTTTCCGTGCAACGCCGGAGATTGTAACCACTAATAGGTTAAAGTAATCATTTAAATACTTCTTAGTTCTAAAAGCTATACTCTACAATCGATTGTATAAAAGAGTGTGTTGACATACAACATATTGTATACTGGTTGTTTTTAATATTCCGATGGAATGTCCCTATTGTTCAAGTTCAGAGTTGAAAGTAACAGACAAAAGGGAATCCCCTTCAGGCATACGAAGAAGGAGGGAGTGCCTAAAATGTGCAAAAAGATTTACCACATACGAAAGAATAGAGTTGGATGAGTTATATATAATTAAGAAGGATGGGAGCAGACAAAAATTTGAGAGGGAAAAGCTTCAGAGAGGAATTGATAAAGCATTTGAGAAGCGTCCAATCTCAAAAGAAAAAATAGACCAGATGGTAACTGAAATTGAAGAGTTACTGAGAAAGAGGGGTAAGAAGGAAATAAAAAGCTCAACTGTTGGAGAGCTGGTAGTTAAGAGAATAAAGAGGCTTGATAACGTTGCCTATATCCGTTTTGCTTCGGTATATCACGACTTTCAAAACGTTAAAGATTTTAAAAAGGAGATTAAAGAACTAAAATGAACCTAAAAGAATATCAAGAAATTTGTAAGCAAACCGCTAAGAAGGATTTTCAAACCGAAACAGAGGAGATTATGTGTTGGGGATTGGGAGTAACCGGAGAGGCTGGAGATATTGGTTCTTGCATAAAGAAAACCTATGCTCATAAAAAAGATGTGAAAGATGGGATAAAAGAAAATATTGGAGATATGATGTGGTATACCGCAATGATATGTAATTTCTTTGGATGGGATTTGGATGAGGTATTAAATCAAAATGTTGAAAAGTTGAAAGCAAGATTTCCGGAAGGATTCAATTATAAATCTGTAGACAGAGAAATGATAAAATGGAGCGGAGCTCATTCGCAAGGGGTAAAAGATGGTAAATAGAATAAGAAAAAGAGACGGAAGCGTTGTACCGTTCAATAAAGATAAGATAAGTGAGGCAATCTGGAAAGCGGTAAAGGCGGTTGGGGGAACAGATCGGGAGAGATGTGATTATCTCTCTTTACTAGTAATAAGAGTTCTTGATGAGAAATATAAAAGCGAAGCGGATATGCCCGATGTAGAGGAAGTCCAGAATACTGTTGAGAAGGTTTTAATCGAGGAAGGACACGCAAAAGTTGCAAAGGCGTATATTTTATATAGGAAATCCCATGAAGAACTTAGAAATGTTAAGGGTTTATTTGATACTATTGAAGTTGTTGATGATTATGTTGGATTGAACGATTGGATGGTTAAGGAAAATTCCAATATGGGTTTCTCCTTACAAGGATTGAATAATTATATTGCTACAAAGATAATTACAAACTATTGGATAAGGAGAATTTATCCGGAAGCAATACGTCTTGCACACGAGGCGGCAGACATTCACATTCACGACTTGGGAACTCTTGGGGCGTACTGTTTTGATGATAAAACAAAGATATTAACCGAAAGTGGATGGAAATTCTTCAAAGATGTTAATAATGGAGAAAAAGTGGCTACAAAAAATCTAAAAACGGGAGAGTTAGAGTTTCAGATTCCACACGCGAAGCAAATCTATAATTATGATGGGGAAATGTATTCTTTCGAAGGAAAAGGAGTTTCTTTGCTAGTTACCCCCGAACATCGTCTTCTTGCGAGAAGAAAGGGTAAAAAAGAGTGGGAATTTATTAATCCCCCAGAATTCAAATATGGAATGGAATTTGATAAAAAAGTGGGTTGGACGGGAGAGGAAACAAATAAATTTAAGATTCCATCTATTAAGGGTGGCAATAGAAAGAGAAGTATCGGTAACTACAATATTAAAGATTATTTAGAATTTATGGGTTGGTATATCTCTGAAGGGAGTGCCTATGAACCGTCTAAGGGAGATTATCGAATAAGCATTGCGCAATCCGAGAAAAAATATCGTGAAGAAATTTGTGAACTTTTAAGTAAAATGAAAATAAATTACAACAATCAATCTGAATTTAATCTCCATATGCATTCAAAAGAGCTATTTTATCATGTGAAAGAACTAGGAACATCTAAGAATAAATATATCCCAAAAGAGATTAAAAAATTAAGTTCCGAATTAATTAAAATATTTATAACCACTTTATTCAAGGGGGATGGTTCGTTTTACAAAGGAAAATTAAGAAGATATTACACAAATTCGGAAAGGCTTGCAGGGGATGTTGTTGAATGCTTGCTAAAAATTGGTTTGTGTGGCACCATCCGGAAAAGAAAAGACAATGGGATGTATATTGTTGACGTTGAAACCAACCATTTGACACCAATATATCGAAAGAAACTCCAAAAGAAACAATATAGGGGGCATGTTTATGATTTTTCCGTACCAAACACCACATTGGTTGTTATGAGAGAGGGAAAGGTAGTTGTTTCGGGTAACTGCGTTGGGTGGGACTTGAAGGATTTACTTGTTACTGGATTCAGGGGAGTTGTTGGAAAAGTTTCGTGCAAACCTCCAAAACACTTAAGAACTGCGTGTGCACAATTGGTTAATTTTTTTTACACCTTGCAAGGAGAAACCGCTGGTGCCCAAGCTTTTTCAAATTTTGATTCGCTACTCGCTCCTTTTATAAGATATGACAAATTAGATTACAAGGAGGTAAGGCAAATTATGCAGGAATTTTTATTTGGGTTGGCTGTTCCAACAAGGGTTGGTTTTCAGTGTATGTCGGACGATACCGAAATATTAACCCCAAACGGATGGAAGGGGCATAGTGAATTAAAAGAGGGGGATGTGATTAAAACATTTAATATTCATAAAAATTGCATTGAAGAAAAGCCGATTAAGAAATTATTTGCTAGGAAATACTCTGGAATAATGTATAATTTAAAGAACCGAATTCAGGACCAATTAATCTCCCCGGGGCATAGAGTTGTCAGGAAAAAGTTTGGTGGTGGAGGATATTTACTAGAGTCAATTGAAGATGTTGCCCGAATGAAATCTCCATTTATTGTCCCAGTATGTGCAAAAAACAACGAGAAGGATATTTCTCTAAGTGACGAACAGATAAAACTTATGGCGTGGATTATCTCTGAAGGAACTATAGAAAAACAGGGAAAACATCGGTGTTGTTATCGAGTAAGCATATACCAATCAGAAATCAAGAATAATAAAAACTATCTTGAAATTAAAAAGCTCTTAAATCATTTTGGGCTTAAATTTTCAGAATACGAACAAAAAGGGCTTGGACAACCGGTTAAAAGAATGAGGCTGGACGCGGGGTCGTCAAAAAAGATACACGAATGGTTTAGTAAAGAGTCTATTTCGTTCGTTCCGGAAATTCTTATGAATATGAGTGAAAAGCAGTCAAGGATCTTTTTGGAAACCTACCTAAAAGCAGATGGGTTTGAGGATACAAAAATTGCCGTTTCAAATCCCTTGGTTCTGGACTGCCTAGAACAGATTGCGGTTAATGCTGGTTACGGATTTACTGTTCTATCAAGAAAACCGACAATCGGAAAAAAAATAATTTATGTTTTGAGATTAATAAAACACCAGGAAACATACATCCAGAATGTTAAAAAGATTAATTATGAGGGGATTATCTGGTGTCCAAACACAGACAATGAAACAGTTATTGCAAGAAGAAATGGGAAGGTTTTCATTACGGGAAATACTCCTTTTACAAATGTCACGATGGATTTGGAATGTCCGAGTTACATGAGAGATGAACAGGTAATTATCGGGGGAGCTCCTCAAAAAGAAACTTACAAAGAATTTCAAGTAGAAATGGATATGTTGAACAGAGCCTTTGCGGAGGGCATGCTTGAGGGGGACGCGGATGGAAGAGTGTTTACTTTCCCCATTCCAACGTATAATATAACAAAAGATTTTGATTGGGATAATCCTAAACTGAATCCGATATGGGAAATGACCGCAAAATATGGAATTCCTTACTTCTCTAATTTTATAAATTCGGATATGAAACCGGAGGATGCGAGAAGTATGTGTTGTAGATTACGCATTGATAATACCGAACTAAGGAAAAGAGGGGGAGGATTGTTTGGAGCAAATCCACTTACGGGAAGTATCGGCGTTGTTACTCTGAACATGCCTCGAATAGGATTTACTTCTCTAAACGAAGAAGAGTTCCTTGATAAAGTTAGCAGGCTTATGGATCTCTCAAAGGATAGCCTAGAAATAAAAAGGAAATCCATTGAAAGATTCACAGAAGGAGGATTATACCCTTACTCTAAATTTTATCTAAGGCAGGTATTTCAAAGATACGGGCAGTATTGGAAAAACCATTTTTCAACAATTGGTTTGTTGGGGATGAATGAAGCAATAATGAACTTCATGCCGGGAGAAGACATTACAACTCCAAAAGGAAGAGACTTTGCAATAAGAGTTCTTAAGTTTATGAGAACGAAGCTTGAAGAGTACCAAAAAGAAACCGGTAATATCTATAACTTGGAAGCAACTCCGGGAGAAGGAACCTCCTATAGATTTGCTCGTGCAGATAAAAAAAGATTTGGAAGAATAATTGTTGCAAATGAAAGGGCAGTAAGGGACAACGAGGCAAAACCGTACTATACAAACTCAACACAACTTCCTGTTAAATTCACGGACGATATTTTTGAAGCTTTGGATTTACAGGATGAACTTCAGATACAATATACTGGTGGCTGCATAGAAAAAGGAAACAAAGTTTTAACGAATAAGGGGTTAATGAAGATAGAAGAAATTGTCAAAAACTTCAAAAACCTAAAACCAATAAGGGCATTAAGTTATAATACTAAAGAAGAAGCTAGTGAATGGGATGAAATAACAGATGCTATGTCAATTGATGTTGGAAATAACAATAAAATAAAAGTCAATGGGGAAAGGGGGTTAGGGATAGTTACATCAGACTGGCACCCTTTTTTTGTGAAACAAAAAATTGCATTTAATTCAGAATGTCCAATATGCAAAAAGAAAATAAAAAACATTAAGTCCCTGGCAGTTCATTTAAAATTAAATAAAGATTGCAGAGACAAATATGAAAAAATTAAAAAATATGAGATTATTGAAAAAAGAGCGGATAACCTGAAAAAAGGAGACTATATTTTACAAAATTCTTCGAATGTTCTGACAGAGAAAAAATCAAATATTAATAAAGAATTAATGTGGCTAATAGGATTTTTTATTGGGGATGGGTGTATATCTAATTTTATTGACAATAGAGGGAATAATAACCTAAACAAATACAAACTTCGCTTTTTTAGTGGCAGTAAAAAAGTCTTAGAAATCGCGAGAAACATTATATTAAAATACTTTAATGCAGAAGTAAAGGTTATTCAAAATGACAAAAGAAGCAAGGTGTTATTAGAATTGGGAACCTCAAAAAAAGAGGTTCTAGATTTCTTTTTTAATCTCGGATTCAAACCGGGAAAGAAAGTTTATGATGTTTCAATACCTTTGTATGTGAAAAAAAAGATTACCAAACACAATTTCTTTTCTCTTCTTTCGGGGCTGATGGATAGTGACGGACATATAACCAAAAGAGACGGGGATTTTGAATATTGCACTGTTTCCGAGTCGCTTGCAGAAGATATTTTTGAAATGTGCAATCTTGGGGGCATAAGTATCAGCAAATTTTTAAAAAGAACAAAAAGAAAAAATGAAAAGAATATTTACAGATTAAGAATTCCTTCATATCAAATGACTCTTATTAAGGATAAAATTAATGCGAATATCAATGTAGATAGAATTAACCAATTCATCTCGAACAGAACAAAAAGACATTTCTCTATTGTGAGGGTTAAGTCAACATCAAAAGTAAACATTAAAGATAATAAATTCTATGACTTAACAACAAAAAAGAATCATAACTATCTTGCGGGTAAAAATTGTTTGGTTTTTGTTCATAATACGGTTCTTCACGGATTTATCGGAGAGAAAATAACTAAGGAAGCGGTTAAAAAAATTGTTAAAAAGATAGCTGAGAAATATCGACTTCCTTATTTCACAATCACTCCCACTTTTTCTATATGCCCTAAACATGGTTATATCTCGGGAGAACATGAATATTGCCCGAAGTGCGATGAAGAAATTGGTTATAATCCAGAAATGGAAAATAAAATTGAGGTGAAACAAAATGAAAGAACAAACGAAAGGGCGAACTAGGTGTGAGGTGTACTCGAGAATTGTGGGATATCTACGTCCGGTTAGCCAGTGGAATGAGGGAAAACAAGCGGAATTTGCCGAACGAAAAACATTCAAATTTGCTGCGGCGTAAATCGAGTACAATAATACTTAAAAGAAAGAGGGATGGGGTTTAATTATGAGAATAGCAGGTTTTCAAAAAACTAGTTTGATTGACTATCCGGGGAAGATAGCTTGCGTGTTGTTTACTTATGGTTGTAGTTTTAGATGTGGTTTCTGTCATAATCCAGAGATAGTTGTAGAACCTCTCGGGGAAGAGATTACTCAGGAAGAGATTCTTAATTTTTTGGAAATGAGGAAGGGAAAACTTGATGGGGTTTGTATTACGGGAGGAGAACCGTTAATTGATTTGGATAAAGAGTTTGTTAAGAAAATAAGGGATAAGGGTTATGCTGTTAAACTGGACACTAATGGAAGTTTTCCGGAAAAATTACGTGAGTTCATTCAAGAAGACTTGGTTGATTTTGTTGCAATGGATATTAAATCTGACAGAGAAAGTTATGATAAAGTTACGAATGTAAATGTTGACATGAAAAAAATTGAAGAGAGCATACAACTTGTTACTTCCGCTCCCGATTACGAATTTAGAACCACTGTTGTTGGAGGAATTCATTCTGTTGAAAATATAAAAGACATGGCTTTATGGATGAATAGTTTGCTTGGGCACAAACCAAAAAAATATGTTCTTCAGGGATTTAAAAATAAGGGGAAGTTGATTGAGGCACAGTTTAAAATGAAAAAGGATGTTTCTGAAGAATTTCTTAAAGAAATAAAAGAAGCGATAAAGGATTATTTTGAGGAAATTGAAATTAGGGTTTAAGATTTTCTCTACTCGCTCTTCTTGCACCATCTATCCAATCCAAAGTTACTTCTTGTGATTGAGATATTCTTTGTGCCCTTGATTTATGATGTGTTGACCTTGCGAGTCTCTGGCCTTTTAGATAATCCTTGAGAGCGTATTCTATACACTCGCTACAGGGTTCTAATCCGGTAATGGTTCCCAATACGGTTCCAAGATTTTGACTTGTTGCTTGCGCAGGAGTATAATGTCCTTTACTTGGAGAATGAACTGATAACCTAAGAGAAACTCTATTCCATAACCCCCCCTTATTAGCAAAATAAACTAATTCTCGGGTTTTTGGATTTAGGTATGTTTCGACTGGCATAAATATTATTCTTTCAGTTCCTTTAAATTAATTGTGGTGATTAATCAATAATTTTATAAAGAAATATTTTGTACCATTAAGATGACAAGCAATGATTGCGTTCCAGAATTAACAAATGGAGAGTTTGAAAGTTTTGTAAAAGATGGGACGGTTATGATTGATTTCTTTGCCGACTGGTGTATGCCATGTATGACGATGGTTCCGATTGTTGACGAGTTGTGTGAAAAATTCAAAGGCAAAATAAAAATAGGAAAAGTAAATGTGGGGGAAGAAGAGGGTATTGGAATAAAGTTTAATGTTAGTTCAATTCCTAACTTTACAATATTCAAAGAGGGGAAAGTTGTTGAACAGTTTACGGGTTCTATGGCTTTAGAAGACTTCGAGGAAAAGCTTGAGGCGTATGTTTAACCAGGATGGCCCCGAAGGGATTCGAACCCTCGACACCTGGATATCTTCGCGCTTGCGCGAACCTTGTCGGATTCAGCGCTGCGTAAAAGTCCAGTGCTCTAACCAGACTGAGCTACGGAGCCATAATGATTTTATCTGAAAATAGTTTATAAAAGTATTCTTGCCGTAATAACACAAATAACCACAAGCTTTTTAAACCAATTTTGACATTCTTTTATTATTATAGAGTTGTCAATACCTAATCAATGTGTTAGGCCACGTGCTACTCTGGACCCAATATGCATATTCTCCAACCCAAACACACTAAGCTCAGCGAAAAAGAAGCTGAAAAACTACTTTCTGATTTAAATGTTTCAAGGGCACAATTACCAAAAATACTCTCAAGCGACGCTGGAATTCCTGAGGGATGTAATATTGGAGATATAATCAAAGTTGAAAGAAAAGAGGAGGGCGGTGTTATAACTTTCCACCGAGTTGTTGTATAATGGTTCAGGATAAGAAACATATAATTGTAAAAAAATATTTACAGGAACATTCTTTAGTTGAGTCTAACATCATTTCTTTTAATGATTTTGTTCAAAAAAGAATGCAGGATATTGTAACCGAAATTTCTTCTACAATTGAAAACGATGATTTTGAGATAGAGCTTGGAAAGATTGAAGTTGGAAGGCCGATTATTGTTGAAGCGGATGGAAGTTCCTCTTTAATCACTCCTTCGGACGCGAGATTGAGAAATTTAACTTATTCTGCTCCGATAACTATGGAACTAACCGTTAAAAAAGACGGGCAGGTGGATTCTGAAGTTGTTGAAATAGGTAAGATACCAATTCTTGTAAAGAGTAACAGATGTAATACTTATGAAATGTCTAAGGAGCAACAGATAGACAATTACAACGATCCCTTAGATCCGGGAGGATATTTTATTATTAATGGTAATGAAAGAGTTATGGTAATGGCAGAAGATTTGGCAGAAAATCAGCCATTTATTGAGACAAACAAAAAAGGGGAATTAACCTTAAGGGTTTTCTCTTCAAAAGGGACTTACAGAATTCCTTCTGTTATTTCCGAGAGTAAAGAGGGTATTTTTGAATTATCTTTTAGTAGATTTAGAAATCTTCCGGCAGTTCTTATTCTTAAGTCGCTTGGAATGATTAAAGAAGCGGAGATTGCAAAGTATATAGGAAAAGAAACAGATAGCGTAATTGTAAACTTATACGAATATGTTGACATCGCAACACAAGAAGATGCATTAATTAAACTTGCAGAGCTAACCAACCTTCAAGGAACAAAGAAAGAAATTTTAGACAGAATAAAACAAAGAATTGATTCTTACCTTTTCCCACACATAGGACAAGATAAGACGGATAGAATAAAAAAAGCGGTTACACTTTGCAAATTTATAAAACAGTTTCTTCTTGCAAAAGAAAACCCAAATCTTAAAACAGATAAGGACCATTATGCAAATAAAAGGGTAAGACTTTCCGGAGATTTGTTAGCAACTTTATTTAGGGTAAATCTTGGTATTCTCGTAAGAGATATACAATACTCGCTTCAGAAGTCATCAAAGAGAAAGAAATTTTATTCTATAAAAACAATCGCAAAGTCAACTTTATTCTCGCATAGAATTGAATCGGCAATCGCAACTGGAAGTTGGATTGGAGAGAGAAGTGGAGTAACTCAAAACATGAGTAAAACAAACTATCTGGATACAATTTCTCAGTTGCAGAGAGTTGCTTCTATGTTGAAAAGCGACCAAGAGAACTTCATGGCAAGAACCCTTCATCCAACTCATTACGGAAGATTCTGTCCAATTGAGACTCCTGAAGGAACCGAAATTGGATTGAGAAAAAATCTTGCAATTCTTAGTAAAGTTTCTACGATGGTTGAATTGGATGTTGATAAATTCATAAAGGAGATGGAAAAGGAAGGATTGGATTCTACCGAGATGGAAGGAAAGGAAGTTTTCTTCAATGGAAGATATATCGGAAATGTAAAGGATTATGAAAGTTTTGTTAAGAAGCTAAGAGAGAAGAGAAGAACCGGACAGATACCAATACAACTGAATGTAAGAGATTATTCTGAATTTGGAGCGATAATTATTTCTACCGAGCCCGGAAGAGTTTTGAGACCATTGATTATTGTTGATAATGGTACTCCGAGATTAACTCAGGACCACATGCTTCAACTTGAAACTGGAGAGATAAAATGGAAAGACCTTGTTGACAAGGGAATTATTGAATACCTCGATGCCTCCGAAGAAGAAAACGCTCTTGTTGCATTGTGTTCTGAAGAAATTACTAAAGAATCCACCCACCTCGAAATAGATTCTATGGATTTATTTGGAGTTGTAACCAGTTTAGTTCCATACGGAAATCACGATCAAAGTTCAAGACTTAACAGAGGAAGTAAAACACAAAAACAGTCGCTTGGATTGTATGCGGCAAACTATCTATGTAGATTAGATACGGATGTTAGTGTTCTACAATACCCTCAAAAACCGGTTGTAAGAAGTTTTGTTTATGATACTCTTCAGACTTATCCTGCAGGACAGAACCTTGTTGTTGCAGTTATGACTTATGAAGGATATAATATGGAAGATGCTCTTGTCTTCAATAAAGGAAGTCTTGATAGAGGAGTTGGAAGAAGTTTCTACTTCAGACCGTATTCGACTGTTGAAATGAATTATGCTGGAGGATTAAAAGACGAGATTGTAATCCCGGAAAAAGATACTTCTGGGTATAAGATGGAATCAAGTTATAGATTATTAGAAAAAGATGGGATAACTTATCCGGAAGCTTCGGCTGGAGAGGGAGAGGTTCTTATTGGTAAAGTTTCTCCTCCTAAATTCCTTTCAGAAGCAAGAGAAATTTCTGTAAGAACAAAAAAGGAAGCAAGTGTATCAATGAGGCAAGAAGAAAAAGGAATTGTTGACGCTGTTTTCCTTACTGAAGATACAGAGGGAAATAAAATTGTTCAGGTTAAGACAAGAGACCAGAGAGTTCCCGAATTGGGAGATAAGTATGCTACTTCGCACGGACAGAAGGGTGTTGTTGGTATGATTGCTCCAGAAGATAATGTTCCATTTACCTCAAGGGGAATAAGGCCAGACATAATCTTTAATCCACACGGGTTACCAAGTCGTATGACTGTTGGTTATTTACTTGAATTGCTCGCCGGAAAGGTTGGATGTTTAAAGGGAGAGGTTCAGGACGGAACTTCCTTCTCTGGAGAAAGCAAAGAAGAATTAGAAAAACAACTAACTTCTTTAGGATTTAGATACGACGGAAAAGAAACTATGTATAATGGAGTTACCGGAAAAAGAATGGAGTCAAAGATTTTTATCGGAAATTTATATTACCTTAAGCTAAAATATATGGTTGGGAATAGAATCCATGGAAGGGCTTCGGGTAAGGTTGCTCTTTTGACAAGACAACCAATTGAAGGAAGATCGAGGGGAGGAGCATTGAGGCTTGGAGAAATGGAGCAGCAAGCGCTTGTAGCTCATGGAGCATCTTTATTGCTTAAGGAAAGATATGATTCAGATAAAGTTGTATTGCCAATATGTACTAAGTGTGGTTCTGTTGGAATTGATGATAATATTAGGGACAAAGTTATGTGCCCTGTTTGTGAAAGTGAAGAGATTGAGCCGGTTGAAGTTTCTTATGCTTTCAAATTGCTCTTGGAAGAGTTACAAGGATTACACATTCATACTAAACTGGGGTTAAAGAACAAATACGAATAAAATGGTACAAAAAAGTTTTTCACTACCTCAAGCAGTTATTGAAGCTCTTGCAGATGATGGTATAACCTCAAGGTATTCCCCAGTAAAAAAACAAGTAGAAGAGGATTTGCAAAGAGGATGGGACATTTGTCCTCTAGCTTATGATGGTTGCAGAGGATGTAAAGAGGATTGGAGATTTGAGGAGTTTTGCTCTAATGGACATGAAAGTAAATTATGTTTATATCAAGAACTATTAATAAAAAGGTTGGTAATCGCTGAAATAAGAGAGGGATTAATATAAAATGGAAAAACGAATAAGAAAAAAAATAGGGAAAATAAGTTTTTCGTTAATTAGCCCAGAGCAAATTAAAAAATTGTCCTCTGCAAAGATAGTAACTCCAGAACTTTACGATATTGACGGTTACCCTGTTGATGGTGGATTAATGGATCTAAGATTGGGTGCTGTTGATCCGGGAGTAAGATGTAGAACTTGTGGAGGAAGAATCAAAGAGTGTTTAGGACATCCTGGAAGTATTGATTTAGCAAGATCAGTTATACATTTGAAATATGTTGCACTTATAGAAATGGGCTTGCGTTCTTTCTGTCATAGTTGTGGAAAATTACTTCTTAGTGAAAAAGATTTAGAAAAATATACCGCAAGCCAGAGAGCTAAACGTGCAAAAGATGCTAAAAAATGTCCTTGCTGTGGAGAGATTCATGAAAAGGTTAAGTTGGATAAACCTACAAGTTTCTTTATTGGAAAGAAAAGATTATTTCCTACAGAGATAAGAGATATTCTGGTTAATATTCCTGATGAAGAATTTAGTAAAGTTGGAGTTGATCCTAAGAGTGCTCGTCCAGAATGGGCGGTTTTAACCTCTCTTCTTGTTCCTCCCGTTACTGTAAGACCAAGTATCATTCTTGAATCTGGACAGAGAAGTGAAGACGATTTAACTCACAAACTCTCAGATATTATAAGAGCGAATCAGAGACTTTGGGAAAACCTTAACGCAGGAGCTCCAGAAGTTATAATAGAAGATTTGTGGGATTTATTACAATTCCATGTAACAACTTTCTTTGATAATACTGTTGCGAGGATACCTCCTGCAAGACACAGAAGTGGACAACCATTAAAAACTATAACTGAGAGAATCAAGGGTAAAGAAGGAAGAATAAGAAAGAATCTTGCTGGTAAAAGAGTTAATTATTCTGGAAGAACGGTTGTTTCTCCTGATCCCGCAATAGAAATGAATGAGGTAGGTATTCCTTTTGAAATTGCAAGAGTTGTTACTGTAGCCGAAACTGTTACCGATTTAAATATAGAAAAGTTAAAGCAAAAGGTCGAGAAAGCAGAACAATACCCCGGAGCAAATTATGTTATTCGTCCGGATGGAAAGAGAAAGAAAATAACGCCGGAATTAAAAGAGGAAATAATTGCTGAACTCGAACCAGGATATAAAGTTGAGAGACATCTTGAAGACGGAGATGTTGTTTTATTCAACAGACACCCAAGTCTTCACAGAGGAAGTCTTATGGCTCACTTCGTTAGAGTACTTCCGGGAAGAACTTTCAGATTACACCCTGCTGCAGCAGCACCATACAACGCGGACTTTGACGGTGATGAGATGAATATACACTCACCTCAAACAGAAGAAGCAAGAGCAGAGGCAAAAATTTTACTTGATGTTAAGGCTAATTTAATTTCTCCTAAAAATAATACAAACTTTGTAGGATGTATTTCCGACGCTGTAACAGGAAGTTATTTATTCAGTAAAGGTGAATTCTCAAAAGACGAAGCAAACCAGATACTTTACCAATCTGGAATTGACTCCCCCGTTTTAAAGAAAACATCTTCGGGAGCAGAGCTATTTTCTAAAATTCTTCCTAAAATAAATTTCTCTAATGATTCGGTTACAATAAAAGATGGAGAGATAACCAAGGGAGTTATAGACAAAACCGCATTTGGAGATGAGGATGGAGAATTAATTAAGGAACTTGACAAAAAGTTAGGAAGAAACGAAACATTTGAAATAATAAAGAAGGCATTTAATATTGGTAAAAATTATTTATCTAGAAGAGGGATTACAATCTCTGTAAATGATCTTGATTTAGACAAGAGTGTAATTGAAAAAAGTGATGAAGTAATAAAGAAAGCAGAAAAGAAAACGGAAGAGATAATTGAATCTTACAATAATAAAACACTTGAGACTATCCCGGGAAAAACTTCCGAAGAATCAAGAGAGATACATATCCTTCAAGTTCTAAATGAGATAAGAACTAAGGTTGGTGCAATTGTAAAGAGTGAATTCCCAAAGAACAATCCGGTAAACCATATGATTACATCAAAGGGTGGAGGAAACATCCTTAATATTACACAAATGGCTTGTTGTGTAGGACAGCAAGCATTCTCCGAGGGAAGAATTGATTTTGGTTATACCGATAGAACTCTTTCATTTTTCAAGAGAGGAGATTTATCTCCGAGAGCGAGAGGATTTATCACTAGTCCGTTTATGAGGGGACTTAAACCAGATGAGTTTTTCTTCCAAGCAATAACTGGAAGGGATTCGCTTATGGATACAGCACTTAGAACACCCAAATCTGGTTATTTGTATAGAAGACTTGCAAATGCATTACAAGATTTGAAGGTAGAATATGATGGTACGGTAAGGGACGGAAATAATAAAATTATACAATTTAAGTTTGG
The DNA here is from genome assembly GCA_964526265.1 of Candidatus Woesearchaeota archaeon. Taxonomy (GTDB): domain Archaea; phylum Nanobdellota; class Nanobdellia; order Pacearchaeales; family GW2011-AR1; genus CAZGIL01. The sequence goes on along the minus strand of CAZGIL010000006.1, from coordinate 1,600 downwards.
AGACGATGGAATAGATGTTTCTAAAGAACACCTTGGAGGAAAGGTAGATTCTGGGGAAGCTATCGGAATTGTTACTGCACAATCTTTCGGAGAGGCTTCGACACAGATGGTTCTGAGAACTTTCCACCATGCAGGAGTTTCGGAAATGCAGGTAACAAGCGGTTTACCAAGAATTATAGAAGTATTTGATGCGAGAAAGAAACCCTCTTCTCCAAAAATGGATATTTATCTTAACAAAGAGTATAACAACGAAAAAGATGCTAGAACCTTTGCAGAAAGGATAAAGGAAGTTATGTTGAAAGAAATTTCTTCTGAAATTGGACTAAACTTCAGTGAGAAGAAAATAGAAGTTAAGATTGACTCTAAGGGATTAAGACAAACACACACATCAATTAAGAAGATTATTGAAAGGTTAGAAGAATTGGGATATAGCGTGAAGGAAAAAGGAGATTCTTTAGTAATAAATGTGTCCGAATACACTTTCAAAGAAATTTATAAATTAAAAGAAAAATTAAAGAAGACAATTATTTCTGGGGTAAAAGGAATAAAACAGATTTTAATTGTTAAAAGAGAGAGAGAATATGTAATTATGACTCTTGGTACAAATATTGCAGACATACTTAACTTTAAGGAAGTGGACAAAGAGAGAATTCTTTCAAATGATTTGTATGAGGTGGCTGGAATCTTTGGTATTGAGGCAGCTAGACAATTAATTATAAATGAAGTGAAGCAAGTAACAGACAGTCAGGGACTTGATATTAACACACGTCACCATAAACTAATTGCGGATGCTATGACAAGCACTGGGTTGGTTAAAGGTGTAACTAGAATGGGAATAATCGCACAAAAGAATTCAATTATGGCAAGAGCGACATTCGAGACTCCGGTAAAACAATTTGTTAATGCTTCCATAAAAGGTGGAAGTGATAATTTAACAGGGGTTATAGAAAATATTATTATTAACCAGCCAGTTCCTGTTGGTACCGGACTTCCTGGACTTGCTGTTAAAGTTATTGGGGCTTTAACAAAAAAAGAATCCGAAAAGAAAATTGCCGACGCAAAAGTTGTTGAGAGAACCACAAAGTGATTCTCTACGTTTCCATCACTTCGCTCAGGAAAGAGAAAACTAACAAGTAGCGACTAAAGATTTATAAAAAGGTTATATCTTGCAAACTAAGATGATAAATACTATTGATATGAAAGACATGATGCATTTGAAGTTATTTTCAAAAATTACTCGCATCGACACACATTTCTGTTTCGACTATAACGAAACAATTTTTTTCTGTGTGCCAAAGCCCCTTTTATCTAGAGCGATTGGAGAGGGAGCAAAAAATGTTAGAAGAATAAATGAGATAATTCATAAAAAAGTTAGGATTCTTGCCAATCCGCGCGGAGTAGAAGATGCAAAGAAATTTATTGAGGCAATTGTTAAGCCGGTAACATTTAAGGAAATTCAGATTACGGAGAATGAGATAATCCTTAATGCTGGGAGTCAGAGCAAGGCGGCACTGATTGGAAGGAATAAGAGAAGGCTTCTTGAAATGCAACAGATTGTTGCCGATTATTTTAAGAGGGATTTTAGAATAATCTAGAGCCC
>CAZGIL010000005.1:0-36858 GCA_964526265.1 Candidatus Woesearchaeota archaeon | reverse complement strand
ACAAGAGTAATTGGTTTTACAATTGTTGTAAAGAAGTGGCGTAAACCTCAGAGATAAACTTTATAAACCGAGTTTCTTGTATAGTTTTGGTTAGCCTTATTAATGTAAGGTTCTAATTCCGAAAGGAATGCCTAAAAATGGTATATGAAATAAACCAGCAAGAGTATAATTTGAAACTAGCCGAGGCTCTTAAACAAATTCCAGAGATAAAAGAACCCGAATGGGTTGCATTCGTTAAATCTGGACCCGCTAAAGAACGTCCGATTGACGAACCAGATTTCTGGCATAAAAGAACGGCGAGCATATTGAAGCAAATTTACAAAAAAAATATTGTTGGTGTGAATAGATTGAGAACAAAATATGGAAGCAAAAAAAATAGAGGCTTTCAGCCAGAAGAATTCAGAAAATCTGGGGGGAAAATAATTAGAACAATTTTACAGCAGTGTGATGCTGCTGGATTTACTGAAATTGCCAAGGTTATTAGGGGCGTTAGAGAGAGAAAGCCTGGAAGACAACTTACTCAAAAAGGTAAAGATTTTTTGGAGGCAATAAAATAAAATGGGATTTTCTACTAAGGGAAAAAAGACTAAACTTGCGGTTAAAGGAAGACAGACTAAGTGGGCACCGGTTTGGGCTGTTTTGAAAAAATTTGGAAAGGGTAAAAAAGTGCATCCATCTCAAATGACAAAATACAGAAGATCGTGGAGAAGAACAAAACTTCATATTAAACCCGCAAAGGAGACTAAAAAGCACCTAGGTTAAAATGGCAAAAGAAAAAGAAAAAAAACCGGATGTTGAAAGAGAATACATAATTCCTTTAAGAGAGAAATGTAGAAGTGTTCCTAGATACAAAAAGACAAACAAAGCAATTACTACTGTTAAAAAATTTCTTGTGAAGCATATGAAAATTTATGATAGAGATTTAAAAAAGATAAAGATAGATAGTTATCTTAATGAATTTTTGTGGGGAAGGGGAATAAAAAACCCTCCGCACAAGGTCAAGGTTAAAGCGATTAAAAATTCTGAAGGAATCGTAAGAGTTGAACTTGCAGAACCATCAAAGAAATTCCGGGATAAGAAAGCAAGAGAGGAAAAGATAATCCTAAAAGCTTCGGAAAAAGTTAGTAAGAAGAAGGTTGTAGAGAAGAAAGAAGAAGGGAAAACTCCAGAAGAAGTTAAAGAAGAAAAAGAAAAGAAGTCGGCAGTTGTTGAAGCTGGAAACGAGATGGAAAAGGCAGCCGCTAAACACGCTAAGCACGAATTTGATGTTAATTCTAAGGCACCAAAGCATCAAATAAGAAACGCTTTGAAGAAGTAGATTTTTATAATAAAGAATTCTTTAAAAGGTATGTTAAATAAATTGAAAAAAGATTTGAAAAAAGCTTCAAATAAAAAACAAGCCGTGCTTCTTCAGAGATTTTTTAAGATGGGTAAGGGGCAATATGGTGAAGGGGACATTTTTTTAGGAATAAAAGTCCCAATTCAGAGAAGCACTGCAAAGAGATATGATTTAGGCTTGGAAGATATTCAAAAATTATTAAATTCTAAGATACATGAAGAGAGATTAATTGGATTATTTATTTTAATTAGTAAATATAAAAAGTCTGATGAAAATTTGAAGGAAGAGATATACAAATTTTATTTAAAAAATTCCAAGAGAATCAATAATTGGGATTTAGTGGATTTGTCTTCCCATAAGATTGTGGGAAATTATTTGTTAGATAAAGATAGGAAGATTCTTTATGAGTTGGCTAAATCTAGTAATCTATGGGAAAAGAGAATTTCAGTTATCTCTACATTTGCTTTTATTAACGATGGTGATTTTAAAGACAGTCTAGCAATTGCAGAAATCTTATTGGGAGACGCTCATGACCTAATCCATAAGGCGGTGGGGTGGATGTTAAGAGAAATAGGGAAGAGAGACAAAAAGGTTTTAGAGGGGTTCTTAAAAAAGTATTATAAAGCCATGCCAAGAACAATGTTGAGGTACGCCATTGAAAAATTCTCTGAAAAGGAAAGAAAAATATGGATGAAAGAATAGAATTTGCAATTCTGAATATAGACAAGCCCACCGGACCTACAAGTTTTGATATAGCAGAAAAGGTTGGAAGAATGGTTGGGGCGAGGAAATTTTCACATTTTGGAACACTTGACCCAAAGGTTACGGGGGTGCTTCCAATAGCACTGAATCGAGCATGTAAACTAACCGGCTTTTTTATTCATCACGACAAAACTTATGTTGGAATTATGAGAATACACGAAGATATTGAAATGAAGAAGATACAAGAAGTCATCAATAAAAAGTTCCTTGGTAAGATAAGACAGACTCCTCCTGTGAAATCTCGTGTTAAAAGAGAGGAAAGAGAAAGAGAGATTTATTCTTTTGAATTGTTAGAACAGGATGGAAAAGACATTCTATTTAATGTAAAATGTGAGGGAGGAACTTACATAAGAAAATTAATTGATGATTTGGGGAGCGAACTTGGAATTGGGGCGCACATGCTTGAGTTGAGAAGAACTCATGCAGGAATTTTCTCCGAAGAAGACAAGAATTTTGTTAATCTGTATGATTTGGAAAAGGCGGTTAAAGAGAATAAATTAAATGAAATCTTAATCCCTGGTGAAGAAGCCCTAAAGAAAGTAATGCCCTTTGTTGAGGTTAAAGAAAGTGAAATTAAGAGGCTATTAACCGGAAAATCTGTAGAGAAAAAAGACATAGTTAAAGACGTGAAATTAAAAGAAAAAGAGGAAGTTGCTGTTTTCTCAGGAAAATTGTTTCTTGGGGTTTACGAAAAAATTGGGGAGATCTTAAAACCCAAGTTTGTGAGGAATTAAACCTTTTCGCACTCTTTCCACATTTGTAAAAACTGGTTTCTAAGCATCCTTATTAGGGGTTTTGAATCCGTCCAGATTGTTATGTAATCCTTGCTATCTTTAACCTCGGGCTTCCCGATAGTAATTCTTGCGAATTTATTGTCAAAAACTCCAAATCTCAAAGGGTATTCCCCGAATTTTTTATTGTATTTTGCAATCTTGCATCCAGCATCTTTCCATTCCTTTGCTCTCTTCCATGTTTCATTGTTAATAACCCCAATCAACCTCACATCAACACCCCTTTTTACTGCCCTTCTTATCTCCCTCACGCCCTCCCCCCAATATCTCCAGTTTCTCTGGACACCAAAAATTTCTATCTTGGTGCTTGTGTTTTCTTCGGCGAGTTTGTTCATTATTGCCCTTTGTCCTTTAATCAGAGAAAAGGTAAAACTCTCTTCATTGTCCTTAATCTTAGAAAGAATCTTTGAGGATTTTTTTAATTCTTTAATTTTTGTTTCCTGCTCATGAATTCTCTCTTCAACCATTCCTTTAATATTAATTAATTTGTATCTTTTTGAGTTCCCAGGAATTTCAGAGATTATTCCGTCCATTTCAAATTTCCTTATAATTGCATAAAGTTTATTCTGCGGAACTCCAGAATCAATACTAATTTCTTTTGGTAAAGCAACTTCAAGTTTTGAAAATGATGCCAAAACTTTTGATTCATATTCTGTAAACCCTAAACTTTCGAAAAATTCTTTTTTGTTCATAATTTCTTCATTTTTCTGAGTTTTTTAAATACTTGTGTACTCTGAAAGTACTTAAAATATAATTAAGATGCAAACAAAATCTATTCATGAAAAAAGAGATAATTGAAGTTAACTTCAGACTTGCCGCGAAAGCTTTTATTGTTAAAGGAGACCAACTTTTTTTAATTAAAAGAGCAGAAGATGATGTCCAAAAGCCGGGGGTTTGGGAAATTCCAGGAGGGAGATTAGATTTGGGAGAGGACCCTATCCTTGGCTTAATGAGAGAGATCAGAGAAGAGACAGGGATGTATGTGGAGGTTATCTACCCAATGAGTGTTAGACATTTTACGAGAGATGATGGGCAAATAATAACGATGTTGGTTTTTTTGTGTAAACCGCGTGGGGGGTACCTAAAACTTAGCGAAGAACACTCTGTTTCCTGTTGGGAAGATATAGATAGGTGTAAGGAAAAATTGGTGGACTTTTTCTATAAAGAAATTGACCTATATAAAAAACTAGATCTGGGAAGAATTGTTTAGCATGGGAAAGACAATGTCCGATATAGAACGGTTGGCTAGAGAGAAAGGGCTTTCGGGGGTTGTTGGAAAAGTTACGCTAAAGCAGGATAAATTAAGACAGTTATTTGAATCTGAACTTCCGCAATACGAGGGAAGAGTTCTTCCATATTCCGAATTTAATGAGAGAAACAAAGAGCTAATGGATTTTTTTAAAAGGCACCTGAAAGCCAGGGAGGGTTTTTGTGTGAGGGCACTTCCAACTAGAGAAGGATGTGAAAAAGGATTAGTAAGAAGATTCAAATTAGATTTTATGGATTTTAAGGATTGCAAAGATTTTCTGACGAGGGTAATTGTAAATCTTGCAGAGTATTATGATGTCGGAATAAACTGCTGGGTTCCTTCTACTTATGGGGGAGTGATAATTTCTTCTAGAAATATACTGGTTGGAGAAATTGCAACAGATTTAGTAAAATTAACTTCGGGTGAGGAAACTCCAATTGCGGGATTTTCCATGGATAGAGAAGCAGTTCATACTAAAGGGGATAGGATAGTTTGGTATGGAAAAGACGGAATTGCTAAGAGAGTTTTATGGAGAGCTCTGGGTTATATTGGCATCGGGGAAGATAGATTCAATCCAATTGCTTGGGGAAAAGGATATTATGAATTTATTTCTCGGAAAGATAATGGAAAAGTAATGTTTGTGGATTATGACCCACAATCTAAACTTCTTGATTAAAAACAATAAACCTTAATAATTGCTAAACCTATTCTATTTTATGAAGAAAATTGTCTTAATTTCTTGTGCTAGCAAAAAACTTCCTGCTAGAGCCAAAGCAAGTGAGCTGTATATAAGTCCCCTTTTTAAGGGAAACTTAAACTATGCAAAATCCCTAAATCCGGATAAAATATTTATTCTTTCTGCGAAGTATGGTTTACTAAATTTAGAGGAAATGATAGAACCCTACAACGAAACATTAAATGAAAAATCCAAAGATGAAAGGCAGGAATGGGCTAACAAAGTTTTAGAAAAACTTAAACAAGAAATTGATTTGAATAATGATAAAATAATCTTTTTAGCCGGGGAAAAATATAGAGAGTTTCTCCTACCATTTATAAAAAATTTCGAAATACCTCTGGAGGGGTTGGGAATTGGTAAACAATTATGTTTTCTTAGTGGAGGAAGATGTAAGAGATTACACGAGATTTTTAATAATATGCACAAATTTTCTTTTCCGTTTAACGAATCTGAAATCCCTTTAAATGGAATTTATATTTTATTTGAAAAAGGAGAAAATGCCCATGGTAGTGAGAGAATCGTGAGAATTGGAACGCATACCGGGGAGAATCAATTACCTTCCAGATTGCTTCAGCATTTTGTGAATGAAAATAAAGATAGGAGTATCTTTAGAAAAAATATAGGAAGGGCGCTCTTAAACAAAGATAAAGATTCTTATCTTAACACATGGGAAATAGACACAACAACGCGTGAGGCAAAAGAGAAATTTGGAAAAATGGTTGATGAAGAAAAACAGAAAGAGGTAGAGAAGAAAGTTACGAAACAGATTCAAGATAATTTTAGTTTTATTGTTATTCCTATTAAAGATAAAGATGAAAGACTACAGATAGAATCTAAAATAATTTCAACGGTCTCCTCTTGTAAGAGGTGTAACCCTTCCCAAAATTGGTTGGGGCTTTTTTCTCCTAAAGATAAAATAAAAAAAAGCGGGCTTTGGCTTGTTAATGAATTATACAAGGAGCCCCTGTCGGAAGAGGATTTTAAAAGGCTTAAGGAGTTGATTGATTCATGAGAAACTTCCTTTATTATTCAAAGAACGCAAGAACCTCGGGAAATTTTGATACAACTAACCTGATGAAAGCCGGAAGGATGGACATCGCTTGTCAGCTGGTTATTATGGCTTTTTTTGTTTCGCACCATACTCGGGAAGATGTCAAATTACACATGATTTTTGATGGAGCTCCAGACCCCCCAAAACATCTTGAATTATCCCCCTCAACAAATTTTCTAGCAGATGATGAAGATAGAATTGATATAAGCAAGAAAGATATTGGAAGCCTTCTAAAAAAAATGCTCTACAAGTATAAGAAGGGAGAGAAAAGAGAAGTGGCAAAGGGCTATTTTATTGAAAAGAAAAGTTTTCCAAAGGTTATTGATGAGCTTTTAGATGAAGGAAAACAGATATTTATTATGGATAAAAAAGGAGAAGACATAAGAGAAATTAAAGACTTAAGCAACGCGGTTTTTGTTATTGGAGACCAAGATGGTATCCCTAGGCCAGAGATGAAGAGGATTAAAGGCAAAGGTATAAAGAAGATTAGTGTTGGGAATCAGATGTACTTCGCTTCCCAGACTCTTACAATTATTCAAAACGAGCTAGACCGTAGAAATCTTTAATAAAGGACGTTATTTCTATATAACATGAAGAAAGCGGTTAGATTATACATAACGGGAACGGTTCAGGGAATGTTTTTTAGGCAACTAATCAAACAAAATGCCGAAAGATACGACGTTAAGGGTTTTGTAAGGAACCTAGAAGACGGAAGAATTGAAGTTTTTCTTGAAGGAAATATTGATGAAGTAAAGAAAATGATTGAGATATGTAAGAAAGGTCCAAAACACTCAATAATCTCAAAGGTTGAAGAAAAGGATGAAATATTCCAAGATTTTAAAGTGTTCAAGGTGTTGCATATTTAGAGGATTCTATGATATTCACAAATTCAGATGGGGGAGCGAGAGGAAATCCGGGGCCCGGGGCAATTGGCGTTCTTATTAGAAATGAAGGAGAGATTCTAATAAAATCAAGCGCGTTTATAGGGAATTTCGTTACAAATAACATCGCAGAATATGAAGGTTTGATTAAGGCACTTGAACTGGCTTCTAAAGTTACAACAGAAGAGATAACATGTGTTTTGGATTCGGAGCTTGTTGTTAAACAACTCCTGGGAGAGTATAGGGTAAAAGATAAGAAACTCCTGCCTTTATTTTTAAAGGTACAAAAATTACAAGAAAATTTTAAGAAAATAAAGTATGTTTATACGAGCAGAGAAGATATCTTTCAACAGATAGTTGATGAGTTGGTTAATCTTGAATTGGAAAGTAGAGGTTTCAAAAAATACGGAAGGAAGTAGATTTTATAAATATAGAAATTCTTAATTTAATAAGACTAGGAATCTCCATTTGGAATTCCTGTCAATGTCAATTTTGTTGACACAAAACTAACATGGGAAGAGAGGAACAAATAATTAATGAAAGAAAGAGGAAAATTGCTGAACTTAGAAAGCAGGGAATTAATCCTTATGTTTATAAATTTGACAAAACGCAAAGCTGTGCAGAGTGTGTTAAATCAAAAACTGGAGGAAAAGTAAAAACAGCTGGAAGATTAATGACTTATCGTGATTTAGGAAAAATCGCGTTTGGAAATCTTCGTGATATGGGCGGAGATGTTCAAATTGTTTTGCAAGAGGGAAAAACTCCGGAAAAAATAAGAGAATTTGCTAAAAAATATGTTGATACGGGAGATTTTGTTGGAGTTGAAGGAAAAATAATAAAAACAAAAACCGGACAGATTTCTGTACTTGTTAATAAATTGGAACTACTAACAAAAAGCATTCTTCCTCTTCCAGATAAGTGGCACGGATTACAAGATAAAGAAGAGAGATACAGAAAAAGGTATCTTGATTTGGTTATGAACCCGGAGGTTAGGGGGGTGTTTGAAAAAAGGCAACAAATTATAAATGCGATTAGAGAATATCTTGTTAAAGAGAACTATGTTGAGGTACAAACACCGATATTGCAACCGATTTATGGGGGAACAAATGCCAAACCGTTTGATTCAAAATTAAATGCTCTTGATATGAAGGTATATATGAGAATTTCTAATGAAATGTACTTGAAAAGATTAATCGGAGGGGGATATGAAAAAGTTTTTGAGTTTTCTCCTGATTTCAGAAATGAGGGAATAGATAAACTACACAACCCCGAGTTCACGCAGGTTGAAACTATGTGGGCCTACGCAGATTACAAAGATAACATGAAACTCTGGGAAAAAGTTATTGAGTTTATAGTGAAAAGAGTTCACGGGAAAACAAGGATTGAAATTGGTGGAAATAAAATAGACTTCAAAATACCCTGGGCAAAAGTTAAATTTTTAGATGCGATTAAGAAATACGCTAAAATTGATTTTACAAAATTTAAAAGTTTAGAAGAAGCCAAAAAAGCGGCTGAAAAGATAGGGATAGATACGCAGGGTGTTTTAGATATTGGAAAATTAATGATAGAAGTTTTTGAGGCAAAAGTCCAGCCAAACATTATTCAGCCATCAATGATTTATGATTATCCACAAGAAGCGGCAATACTATCGCGGGCTGAAAACGGAATTGCAAAATCTTTTGAGGTTATAATAAACGGATGGGAAATTGCTCTATCCTATTGTGAAGAAAATGATCCTGCAGCATTAAGGGCAAAATGGGAACAGCAGGAAAAAGCTTTGAAAAGAGGAGATGAGGAAGCTCAAAAAATGGATGAAGATTTCTTAAATATGTTGCAGCAGGGAATGCCTCCGACATCTGGGTTGGGCATGGGAATAGATAGGCTTGTGATGCTTCTTACAAACCAAGCATCAATCCGAGACGTAATTCTGTTTCCATTTATGAAGCCAGAAAAAGAGGGAAAATAAAATGCCCGGCTTAATTATAAAATCAAACATTAAGAAAACTGTTGAAGAGCTTCAAAAAGGTAAAGAAGAAAACGAGAAAGTCTCTTCTGTTGCCGATGAAGTTGGAAGAGCTCTTGACAGAAAAGTTGAAGGGGTGCTACTTACTGCTATTGAAAGAGCAAAGGCAAATAAAAGAAGAACGTTACAGGCGAGAGATTTGTAATGACAACCGAGAATTCTATTAGAGGGAAAAAAGCTCGAAGGTCGGGAGCGACTTTTGAATTGAAAGTTCGGGCGGATTTGGAAAAACAAGGCTGGATTCTGGATAAATGGACCAATAATGTTGATTTGGAAGAGAGAAAAGTTATCAAAGCCAAGAGAAAATATAATCCTTTTATGCGGGCGCTTTCGATTGGGACGGGTCTTCCAGATTTTATTTGTATTAAAAGGAAAGGGAAATTGTATGAAATTATAGGATTGGAGGTTAAATCTCGAGGGTATTTGGATGCTGATGAAAAAAAGAAATGCGAAATTCTTTTAGAGTTAGAAATTTTTGGTAAGATTCTTATTGCAAAAAAAGGTAAGAAAAATGGAGAAATAGTTTATGATGATTTTAAAAAGAAATATAAAAAGGATAGCTAGCAACCTCCTCTTTCTAATTCTTGTAATTTTTTTAATTAATTTTATCTCGGCATCCGCAGGATGTGACTCCGGGCAAATTGATATTAACTCCGCCTCTTTGGAAGATTTAGATAAAATAACGGGAGTTGGCCCGGTTATTGCACAAAACATAATAGATACTCGCCCCTTCAACTCAATTGACGAATTGATTAACGTTCTAAGAATTGGGGAGATTACTCTACAGAAAATAAAGGACCAAGGACTTGCTTGTATAGAAGAAAGAGAAAAAGAGGAGGAAATTGAGAATGATTCCGAAGAAGAACCACTAATTGAGGAAAATGAAGAACTTCCCATAGAAAATCCCCCCTCCCCAATAGAACCAGAAACAATAAAACTAAATTCAAAAGATATAAAAAGCGAGGAAAATTCTGAAAAACTAGACAAGAGTAAATATGCGGTTTATGGTTTTGCTATATTCTGTGTTTTAATTTTATTCTTGTTCATTTTTAAAAAATTTAGGTTAAAAAAACATGGCTTTGAATAGAGAAGAAAACGAAACGAGAGGAATTAGGGCTACGCTCATAGTAGAGGTACTTGGAAGGCCTCCAGAACATCTTACTGAAACTCTTAATAAAATTTCTGAGGCGATTGGAAAAGAAGATGGAGTAAAAATAGAAGAGGTTAAGACAAAAGAGCCGGTAGAACTACAAAATGAAAAGGGATTCTATTCAAGTTTTTCAGAGATAACCGTTGAAGTAAGAGAAATTGCAACTCTTGTTATACTCATGTTCAAGTACATGCCGGCACACGTGGAAGTTATTTATCCTGAATTAATAGCGCTCACCAATAATGGATGGTCCGACATCTTAAGTGAATTAATAAGGAGACTTCATGGTTACGATGAAGTTGCGAGAGTTCTTCAAATTGAGAAAAAGGTTCTTGAAAATAAGTTAAGAGATGTCCTCGAAACAAAAGAAAAATCAGATAAAAAGAAAGGTTCTCCCAAGAAAAAAACAGTTAAAAAATCTAAATAATTATTTTTTAGAACCGAATTTTAGTAAGTTAATTGGGCCACCGCCCGCTCCCCGATACTTCTTAAGGAAAAACCAACCCCCTGCAACAACTACTACAACTACCAATAACCATCCAAAGAGCTTTAACCAAGAACCTCCTCCGGAGTCATCTTTATCGTCAACAGGAGTTATGTTTGCATAAGGATCAATATCGTTTTCACTTGGAATAAAATTATCCAAAAAACGAACAGAGATTGGGATATAAGAATACATGTTTCCTTCCCTGGCCGCAATATGCCCTTGTAGGTTATCTTCTTCGCTCTGTGGAAGGAAAACCACTTCTATACGAATGTTAGAATTTTCGTCCAACTCCGAAATATCCTCAATTGAGAGATTTATAACTCCTTTTAGAGAATTTGATATTATTAATGAAATATCTTCTAAGCTCTTTTCTCCGGTATTATTTAGGTAAATAATTCTTTTTCCAGAAGAATTGGTTGGAAGAGTTAAGTTAATTAAAGGGGGATCAAATTCAAAGGACTTTTCTTTTTCCACAGCGGAGATGTTCTTGAAAACGTAAACGGGTATCAAATAACTCGTGTCTCCGCTAGTTAATTCAAGATAGTCCAGTATGAAGGGTCCAATTTTATCTACATCAAATGTAACTTTTTTTACCTGTCCAGATTGCAATTCAAAAGAATCGCTCAAACCCGAAATTTCCGAAGTTATTGTTCTTTTTCCGGATTGTAAATTTTGTAGGGTTATAATAAAATCTTTGTCCGTCATTATTACTCCTGGACTTGCGGAAAAAACCGCCAAACTATCTGTAGTAGAGAACTCTTCTTTAATGTCGTCATCAAGGATTTTTGTTCCGTTAGAATATTTAATATTTTGTAGGACCATAGAAAAATTATTCTGTGTTTGAGGAAGACTTGCTGAGATGTAATAATCGTCGTTAACCTTTATCATTTCCGGGGTTATCGCAACCCTTATATGCCCATCCCGATAAAACAGGATATTTTCTTCCAGAGGAGGTTCAATAAAGCTTCCGGATACTTTGGCGGAAAAAACAGAACCTTGCTTAAATTCTCGATTCATTTCTATTTCTATCGCTGAAATAGAATTTATAATTAAGATTAATAAAAATAAAAAGAACACACCTTTTTTTATCATTATTCTAAAAAGAAAAAGGGGTTAATAAAGTTTATTTATCCCTACCCATCTCCTTAAGTTTCTTAAGAACATCATTCAATTCATCGTGGGGCTGCTCCTGAGGCTTTCTTACTGGGGTCGGCCCTCTCATTCCTGTTGAGGGAAAAATTCTCCTCTGAGGCATCGTTCCTCTCCCAAACATTGGTGGAGATGGACGAGTAGCCATCTGTCCGCTACTTGGTTTATTAGAAGAAGCACCCCCCTTAGAAAATTTAGACTTAATTCTCATCCAAGTAGGACGTAATTTCTCCCTGAAAATAATTGCTAAAACAACCAAGATTATAAGAACTAAAAGGATGATAATCCACCATAACCAACCGCTGGATTTTTTCTTTTCGAAGCAACAAACCATTCCAGATTCCCCACAACTAAGGGTTGTATCTTCCTCTTCTCCGCTTGCACATGAAATGCTTTCACAAGTTCCGTATTGCAATGCACAAGCCGATTGAGCAACTGGTTCCTGGCAGTATCCCCCGTTACCACAACAAGTTTGTCCGCTTAACAAACCAGAAGCTTGAAGGATGGATCCTCCCGCACAATTCTCTGCAGAATTACAAATCTCTCCGAGTTGTTCGGTACATGATTGTAATACTTTTGGAACGGAACAACAAACAGAAGAGGTTCCTACACAACGGTATCCTGGAAGAACATTTCCTAATGCACAATCGATTGATAACATACAATATTTCCCACTGTCCTCACAATCCTCGCTTGTTGGAGCTCCCTGAACAACTCTTGGCCAAATAGAATAAAGGATGAAAGCGTTAGAAAGAATATTTCCTCCGTCCCAACATCCGTCTTTTCCCTGAACTTCAAATAACCATGCTTGAGTATTTAGTTTTTCTTGGGGGGACTCATAAGAAAGGGGTAGAAGAGCAACGGCAGTATCATAAAATTTTCTTCCGTTAGTTTCTTCCCAATATTTGTTGTTTTTTTGTTTTTGGAGCAAATCGCTTCTAAACTCCGGGTATCCGGTTAGAGCATATAAAAAAGACTCCGGGATAAATTGTTCGTTATCTTCAGCCATCGTTACTAAATAAGGAAGATAAGAACTGACGTCCTCTTTGAGATGTTTTAAAACTAAAGTCGCCCACAAACTTCCTTCATAACTACAATAACCCCCCTGTTTAAAACAAAGAGAATCGACTTTTTCTGAAGTCGTTCCTTCAGAAGGAGCGGAGTTAGTATTTTCTGAAATATAGAAAACAGAAGAATCAGATTTCTTAAATATAAGAGATGTGCTGAAATCCCCATCACAAGAAATCTCAAATTTCTTATTTACACAACTCGAAGATATCTTTAACCACCAGTCTCTTCCAACTTCAAGAGAAAGACAGCTTCCTGCACCAGAAGTAAATCTTTTATCGCCCTTTATTGTGGTTGAATGTCCAGCACCATCATAACTTATTCTACATGTTGTTTCATTAGTACTATCAATCTGAAGGTACCAGGCTAAATCCTCGGGAGTTCCGTTTTGAGAAATTAACCAATTCTTCGCAGAAGTAATACTTGAACCGGTTTTGTCGAGGGCAAGAATTGCTTGTGCTGTTGCTTTTACGGTACATCCATTGCTTGGCCAACAGTTGCTACTACTGGAAGCACTTGATAATTCGCTTTTACACTTTCCGGTAGAAAGAACAGAAAATATTTTTTCTTCCAAAGAAATTTCGTTGCATCCCCTATCCTCTATTTTATCTTTTAGACAATCGTAGGCATCATCAATTTGGGATTTTGAATCGTTTACAACAGTTGCTGAAGAACTCGGAGAAGTAATTGTTGTGTTATTATCTGCAATAATTAAAGAAACATTTAATAGAAGAATTAAAGCAATCCCTACAATCAACACACTCTTTTTCATGGAAGAGATAGTTATTTGTTGTTTTTAAAATTATTCTTTCTCTTCCCCCTAACATTATTCGCAAGGAAATTCTTCTTAACAACATAATTAACCGGATTTTTTATTCTCGAGCAGTATCCATCTGGAGCACAAACTCCTATACCCTGATAAAACTCTTTACAATTAGGAGGCATTATTGGTTTCTTTTTATATCCCCAAGAAAGTTGTGTTTTCAAATATCCTTCTTTCAAGGGAACAGGATTTTTTTTATTCCAATCGTATATCCTTTTTTCTAGTTCGTCTTTATCCATTCCAATTGAACGAAAAAGATTAATTAAAACAAAGAGTGCCCTCTTCCTGCCGTCATTTATTCCCTTGAGGATATTCTTAACA
Organism: Candidatus Woesearchaeota archaeon; assembly: GCA_964526265.1. Classification (GTDB taxonomy): domain Archaea; phylum Nanobdellota; class Nanobdellia; order Pacearchaeales; family GW2011-AR1; genus CAZGIL01. The sequence continues at coordinate 23,028 of CAZGIL010000005.1, read as the reverse complement.
CAGGGAGGAAATTGCTCTTCCGAAAGATTGCTTAATTGAATTGGTTTATAGTCAAAAGATTTCTTTTCTTCTTTTGGGGGTTTATGTTCTTTATCCCAATCTAACGCCTGCATTAATAATTCGGAGGCTTCTCCCTCTTCTGAATTTGGAAGGAACTCTCTAATCTCTGCTTTCATCGGGTCTGCGTCCCGAAGTTGAAAATTTTTTAGTTCTTCTCTTGTAAGAACGAGGCTTGCTAACGCGGTTTTTTCGTGAAGGGAATAGGGCATCCTAAAAAGATGCCTCGGAGAAACCAAAATTATATCTGGCATAACTTCTTTGGGAGCTTTGAAATCTCTAACATATTTACTTGGGCGTTCAATATCTGAAATTTTTTCTATAAGCTGTTCTTTTGTTTTTTCGGAAATGTATCTTAAAATTATCCTAGCCCACTCGGGGAACATATCCGAAGTTTTCACCCCGTTTATCTCTTTTGGAAAGGCTTTCCACGGGACGATTAAATGAAATCCTTTGCTTCCCGAAAATTTTATTCCAACGTTTTTAACTCCGTGAAATTTCAAAAGATTTAAGATTACTTCTGCAGAAATTTTACTATAATCAATATATTTACTATCTATATCTATAAGCATATCCCAACCAATACGCAAATCATTTGCTTGTTCTTCTGTTTGCCCTGTTTTTATGTTTAGGGGGTCCTCCCAAATTTCCTCCGAACAATGAAAAGAGGTGGCTCCCTTCTGAACCAATCCGAAAATATCTCCGGGGTACTGAAAAGAATCCGGACGTTTACCAAATCCCTCAAAATATCTCGGGCATATTTCACGATTTTTGGAGAATTCAAAGATGGCCTTTTGTACATCTTTTCTGGAGTAGTATAGATGGGTAATCTTCCTTATTCTGTCTTCCTTTACGCTTAAATCTCTCTTTTCTGGAGGCAGACGTTTTTCCATAAATTAGATTATAAAAGAAAGTTTAAATAGATACCTTATACTTTAGGATAACAATGCTTAAAAGAGGACTGTTGTTTGTAAAAATATGAAAATAAAATTGGATGAGCCAGCTCTGTTATCGAGGTCTATTGATTTAATCTCGGAATTGGTTAGTGAAGTAAGATTAAGGGTTAATGAGTTTGGGGTTAGTATTACTGCTACAGACCCAGCAAATGTTTCGATGGTTAATTTTAAGCTTCCAAAGAGTGCGTTTTCTCTTTTTGAGGCAGATAACGAGGCTCTTGGTGTAAATCTGGATAACCTTAAAAAAATACTTAAGAGATGTGGTGCTGGAAGTTCGGTTATACTTGAAAGTAAAGAAGGGGTTCTTGAAATACAAATTTTGGATAAAATAAAAAGGAGTTTCAGTTTGGGTTTGATTGAAATTGAGAGAGAAGAAAAAGAGCTTCCTAATTTAGAGTTTAGTGCAAACGTTGAGCTTGCCTCTGGAGATTTTGTTTCCGCTATAGAAGATTGTAGTGTTGTTGCGGATGCCTGCTCTTTTATTATAGAGGAAGGTAAATTTATTATAGAATCCAGAGGAATGAACTCGGCCAGAGCAGAGTTTTCTGGAGATGAGGCAAAAATTGAAGCAGAAAACTGTAAGGCAAGATATAGTTTAGAATATCTTGGCAAATTTATAAAGGGAGCAAAGTTTTGTGAAAAAACAAACCTTAAGTTTGCAAATGACCATCCTCTAAAAATGACTCTCAAGACAGAGCATATTGAATTAATCTTTATTCTAGCTCCGAGAGTTGAGACCGATGATTAGCACGAAGGGTAATGTGAAATAATTGCGAGTGCTGGTCTGAGTTGACGACTGATTTTTGAATAAAGTTTATAAGTCACGCTTCATTTAACAAAACATGCAAAAAAGAGGAAAGGCAAGTCTTTCCACTGCGTTAATAAATCAACGCAGAGGACAGGTAACTATGTTTATTATAGTTGCCGCGGTTATTGTTGTAGGAGTGGTTTTGTTCTTTCTTATTAAAAATGAGATAATTCCTGGAATCGGTGGGGGACAAGAGATAAATCCAAAGTCTTTCCTTCAGGTTTGCGTGGAAGATAAAATAAGAGAGTCGGTGGAATTAATTGCAATACAAGGAGGATATGTCGAGAATAAACTTAATAGAAGCTTCAAGTTTAGTGATGAAAAATCTCCGGGAGATATTTCTTATTTATGTTACAATCAAAATAATTATCTTCCGTGCGTCAATCAAGAACCAATGTTAATCCAACACCTAAAATCCGAGATTAAAAACTCTATCAGTAACGAGATTAGGAGTTGTTTTGATGATTTAACAAAAAATCTTCAAAATAAGGGGTATGTTGTAGATGCAACTTACAGAGATTTCAGTGTAGAGATGGCATCCGGAAAGGTTATTATTAATGTTGATGCCTCGCTAACACTTACTAAATCCGGAGAAACAACAAATCAGAATCTTTTTACAATTACTTTCCTCAGTAAATTTTATAATCTTGCGATAGTTGCTCAAGAAATTGTAAGTCAGGAAGCAAAGTACTGTAATTTTGAACATTTAGGATACATGTTGTTATATCCTCAATTTGATATAGATAAGTTCAGAACGGGAGATTCAACGACAATTTATACAGTTACAGACAGGGATAGCGAGGAAAGATTTAGATTTGCGGTTAGAAGTTGCGTAATTCCTCCAGGATTCTAAAGTAGTTTTCTTTTTCTAAAAGAAAAACCCATTTACGAAATATTTAAATATGTAATTTCATAATAATATTAAAAGGCGTTATCCTATGAATATTCATAAAATAGAAAAAGAGATAATTAATTTAATTAAAAAAGAAAAGGTTGTAACCAGTTCTGAACTTGCGAAGCATCTTAAAGTATCTTGGAATACTGCAGAAAAATATTTGTTGGAATTAATAATTTCTGGAAAGGTTATAAGAATTAAAAAAAAGGGGGTAAACCTATGGATGTTAAAATAAAAAATAAAACTCCTATTTTGATTGCAGGAATAGTGCTCTTACAAATTTTAATCTTGATTAATCTTCCAACAGCAAATAGTTTTTTAATTAATCAAGCGAATAGTGAAACCCAAACTATAATTAAAGAAGACGAGAATAAATTAGTTGGCAAAGGGCTTGGAATTTTAATCTCGTTGTTATCAATAAAACAAATTGGTAGCGTTTCTGCAGAATTATGGAATACAACTTACGGGGTTAGCCATTCGGTAAGTTATTCCCAATCTCTTGGAGGAAGTGTTTGGAATTGTTGTCCTCTAATAAATGATGGAGCGATATGTCAGGATGTCCCTCGAGGGTTTGGAAATTGTTCAGAAAATTTATTTCCTACCGAATGTAAACAAGTTGCGGATTGTAAACAGGGATGCTGTATTGATACTGAAGAAGGACTTTGTACGACACGTTCAACAAAACTTAAGTGTGAACAGGACGGAGGAAGTTGGGAAGAGGGAGAAGAGTGTTCGATTACAGAATGTCAAAAAGGATGTTGTGTTATTGGAAAGAAAGTAGAGTTTGTAACCGAACAAAGATGTTCTAAAATTTCTGGGAGTGCAAAAGACTTCAGAGATTTAAATAGTGAAATTTCGTGCTACGCCCTTCAGGAAAACCAGGATTATGGGGCTTGTATTCTTAATGAAGAGGGTTGTAAATTTACAACCGAAATTGAATGCGCAACTATGCTTGGACAGTTTAGTGAAAGTAAATTGTGTTCTTCTGTAAGTGCAAATTGTGTAAAACAAGCATCAATTGGATGTGTGGAAGGAAAAGATGAGATTTATTGGTTGGATTCTTGCGGAAATATGGAAAACATTTATTCTTCAAACAAAGAGGATTCCTGGAATGATGGAAATGTTTTAACCAAATCAGAAAGTTGTAATACAAATTCTGCGAACATTAATTCTGCAACGTGCGGAAATTGTAACTTCATGCTCGGAAGCAAATGTCAGGCTTCCTCACTTGGAAAAAAAGTTGAAGATGGGAATTTTATTTGTGCGGATGTTAATTGTGTTGATGAAAAGGGTGTTAAAAGAAAAAATGGAGAGAGCTGGTGTATATACGACTCTTTTATTGGAGAGGGGAAAGATACTGTTGGAAGTAGACACTGGAAACAAATGTGTATTGATGGAGAAATAAAAGCAGAGCCTTGTGCAGATTATAGAGGACAAATTTGTGTACAGGGAGAGATAACAAAAGAAAATTCTAATGAAAAGTTTACTTCTGCGTCTTGCGTTATAAACGATGCAATTGAGTGTATTAATTCCAATCAGAATAAGGAAACTATGCAACAAAAATGTGAAGAGAATACCAACTGTATGATTAAGCAGATTAATATTGATGATGGGTTTAAATTTGATATGTGCGTAGGAAAATATCCGCGCGGGTTTGATTTAACCGGACAAATAGGTGGAGAAACTTCAAAACAGATTTGCAATATCGCTTCTCAAACCTGCATTGTTCTTTATGAAAAAAAGATAAGTGGATGGGAGTGTGTTTTTAACTGTGATTGTGAAACAAAAAAGTTCGGAGAACAGATGAATGACTTGTGTATTAGTTTAGGGGATTGTGGGGCATATGTGAACTATTTAGGCGAGGGAACGAATAGCATTAAAATAAAAAAATCCCCTAAAGTTTCCTGGGAAGATTATAAAAATTATTCAGAAGTTGTTTCTGGGAAAGTTGCTGAGCCAAAAAATCCCGAAGATATTTTAACTAGTTCAAATGAGGCAAATGTTGCAGAAGCGTATCTGCCGGAAGAAGGTTTCCTTTCACAGAGTGCCTTAATTCTTGGGGCGGTGAGTGGTGCAGGGGGATTATTTATTTCTGGTTTGGGTTGGGCTTTTGGAAAAACTACAATACTAACCGCGGGACAATCCTTTTCTTCTTCAGCAGGATATACTGCCACACCCATGGCAAGCGGAGCCGAAATTCAAACACAGGGGGCGGTTGGTGGCCAAGGTCTTGTTGGGCCCCAGTTGCAGGCACTTCAAGGAGCACTAGCAGGGGTGGGAATTGGAATGACTGTTGGAACAATTGTTAATTTCGCATTCGGTTTACAGGGAGATGCCGCTTTGGCAGTAACCATTTCTGGTGCACTCGCCGGAGGATTGGCTGGTTTTGGAGCCACCGCATACGGAACCGCTGCCGCCGCAGCAACAGCACAGGGAGCATCAGCCGCAGCAGCCGCATCAGCAGGAAGCTCTGCTGCAGGAGGACTTGGAGGAGTTGCAACTTTTGGTGGGGCTCTTGGCCCAATGCTTGCAGCCTTCGTCTGGGCAGCAATTATTGCTGTCGCTGTCGCAGTAGTTATGAAAGTCATGGGAATTGGAGAAACAAAAGAGGTTGAAGTCACATTCGACTGTCTTCCGTGGAAAGCGCCAACTGGGGCGGATAATTGTGCAAAATGTAATGAAGATCCACTTAAACCTTGTACAGAGTATAGATGTACTTCTCTTGGACAAGCATGTCAAATACTAAACACGGAAAGTGAAAATCCTATATGTGTTGAAAAATATCCGAATGATTATCTCGCTCCAAAAATAACTCCAACCGACACAAGTTTGGGATATAAATTCCAAAACTCTGGAATGGAAAGAGCGGAGATAAGAACAAGCGAGAATGAATGCATTCCAGAATTCACTCCGGTATTCTTTAGTTTTGAAACAGATAAATATGCACAATGTAGATTTGATTTTAATAAAGACTGGAATGTTAGCGAAGAGGGTGAATATTTCCTTGAAGGAAATTCATTTGTGATAAATCATACTGGGGGCTTTATGATGCCAAGCCTAAGAAGTCTTGAGATTTATAATTTAAGTGGAGACATAAAAGAAATGTTTGGAGATATTGATATGTTTGTTAGGTGTCAGGATGAGTATGGAAATTATAATAAAAATCCGTATACAATAAATTTCTGCGTTAAAACCGGAAACGACACAACTCCTGCTTATATAACTTCATCAACTCCCCGGAACACTGCTTCAATAAAATACAATCTTCAGGAGGTACCACTTACGATTTACTTAAGTGAACCAGCAGAATGCAAATATGATTTAATTGATAAAGAATATGACGTAATGCTTTACGAAATGGATTGTAAAACAAACGTAACGGATTATGAGAAATATGGGTGGCCGTGCTCCGCAACGCTGAATGCACTCGGGAAGAAACAGAATGACTTTTATATAAGATGTAAGGACCAACCGTGGGAACCAGAAATAAATGACTCAATAAGAAACGTAAACAATGAAAGTTTTGTATTCACGCTTTATAGTTCTAATTCGGAACTAGGGATAAACTCAGTTAGTCCACAAGGAAAAATTACTGGAGGATTTGAGCCAGTTTCAGTTACTCTAAAAGTTGAGACTTCTGGGGGGGTTAATAACGGAAAAGCGTCTTGTTATTACAGATTCTCCGAAGAGGGAAGAGAATCACAATTCCTTGAAACTTTCTCAAACAAACATCAACAAGTTTTAACTTCGATGCTTAGAGGAAATTATAATGTATTAATCAGATGCGAGGATGAAGCAGGAAATGAAGCAACAAACTCTGCTTCATTTAGTATTGATATTGACACCTTCCCTCCTATTGTTGTCAGAGCTTACCAAGAGAACGGAAAACTCAAGATGATTACAAATGAAAAAGCGGAGTGTTATTATTCCTTGGAGAGATGTTCCTTTGATTTTGAGAACGCAACTTCAATTAGCACCGGATTCTCAACAAACCATTTCATAAACGCAAATCCAATGAATAAATATTATGTAAAGTGCGCAGATACCTGGCAAAACAAAAATCCGGGATGTGCAATTATAGTTAATCCAGGATTTAAAACAAATCAATAAAATTATAAGATGGGAAAAACTAATAAAACAATGAAGAGGCATGGATTAGGTATCGGATTATTATTGGTTGTAATTGTACAAATTTTTATTTTAATAAATATGCCTATTGCAAACAGTTATTCTGTTAGTGAGACTAATGATGAAAAATTAAATTCAATAATCAAAGATAAATCAAATAAATTAGTTAATAGGGGGCTAGGAATTCTTATCTCACTTTTATCAATTAGACAAATAGGAAGTGTTTCTGCCGCTGCAACAGATGTGTGTTGTTTGGAAACAAACGGGGGAGCAAAATGCCAGGATGTTCCGTGGAATTACGGGGAGTGCTCGTCGGGTTTATCTCACTCGGTATGTGAACAAACTTCAGATTGCAGACAGATATGCTGTATAGATGAAGAAGAGGGTTTATGCACAACAAACTCTCCGATGCATGAATGCACTTCTAATGGCGGAATTTGGGACAGCGATAAATCATGTAATGTTGATGCATGTATTGGGGGATGCTGTATCCTGGGAGGAAGTTCTGATTGGGTAACTGAAAGAAGATGCCAATTACTCTCGGCACAAAAAGGATTTAGAGGTACAAATTTCACTCAGCATGTTTCTCAAGCACAGTGTTTAAGAATGAGGGAAAATCAAAAAACCGGGGCGTGTGTTTTGGATGGAGGAATGTGCCGTTTTGGTACTGAAGCGGATTGTGTGGAGATGGCGGGGAGATTTGAGGAGGATGAACTTTGTTCTAGTCCTTCATTAAATACAACTTGTTTGAAACAATATTCGGTTGGATGTGTAGAAGGAAAAGATGAGATTTATTGGTTGGATTCTTGCGGAAATATGGAAAACATTTATTCTTCAAACAAAGAGGATTCCTGGAATGATGGAAATGTTTTAACCAAATCAGAAAGTTGTAATACAAATTCTGCGAACATTAATTCTGCAACGTGCGGAAATTGTAACTTCATGCTCGGAAGCAAATGTCAGGCTTCCTCACTTGGAAAAAAAGTTGAAGATGGGAATTTTATTTGTGCGGATGTTAATTGTGTTGATGAAAAGGGTGTTAAAAGAAAAAATGGAGAGAGCTGGTGTGTTTATGATGGAACTGTTATGGGAGGTTTGAATGAAAATAGAAGTGTATGGGCAACAGATATTGTTGGAAGCAGACACTGGAGAAGAATGTGTGTGGATGGTGTTGTAAAAAATGAACCGTGCGCCGATTTTAGACAGCAAGTTTGTGGAAAGATTGAAATTGCAGGAAAAGAAGCAAATGAATCGGATACGATTGAATCTTCTGAATCTGTTGGATGCGTACAAAATAGGTGGAGGGAGTGCGTTGAAGTTACAAACGAAATTTATTCGGGACAAACAGGAGATTTCAAAGCTCAAAAAACATTATTCCAAGAATGGGATGAAGCAAAAAGTGCAGAATACAAGAAAAAATGCGAAGATATTGGGCAGTGTATATTCTATGAGATGAAGTTATCAAAAACTCCAATAGTTCCAGTATGTATGCCGATGTTTTCGGGAGGATTGGACTTCTATAACAATGTTGAAAACTCAACTTCTACTGCCGAAGATGTTTGTAATATTGTGACAAGTATTCCATATATTGGAACGTGTACAAAAGTAACCCTGACAGGAGATTGTTCGGGTTGTGTGAGTGGATGTGATTGTGGAACGGAAAAATGGTTGGAGGAAGTGAATGCAATTGCAAATGCATTCGGTGATTGTGGAGCTTATGTAAATATTGGGGGAGAGGTTACAGATTTTGGATATAGCTCAACGAAAGGAAAAAATGAAAGCAAGAAAGGCGAAGTCGAATGGACAAGATTAAATGAAAGCTATTTGAATCCTCTTAAGAGATTTTGGGAAAATATAACTGAAGAGGATGTTATCATTAACTACAATTTGATTGGTTTAAATAATACAAATCTTTCTATTCCTGGAAAAGTGAAAAGTGGCGGGGGAACTCCCACCATAAAGGGAGGAATTCTGGGGGAACAGACGGCGTTTTCGGGCATTGTAGGAGAAATAATATACAACCCATATATGAGTGTCGCGGGCTATATACCCCTTTGGGGAGATATTTCTTACTGGGTTATAAGATTTTTTGCAGAAATTTTTGAATTATTTGGGTTAGGATCTATTCTTGGAGTTGCAGATTGTGGAATCAAAAAAACGCAATATCACTATCGTGCACTGCCGTGGCAGGCACCGGTTGAAAACCAAAAATGCGAACAATGTGGAGAAGATATTACCAAACCTTGTACAGAATATCGATGTAAATCTCTCGGTGCTGCTTGTGAGCTTACAAATATTGACGAAGAAAACCCGACATGTTTTGAATCAAATAAAAGTGACATAACCCCGCCGACACTCTCGCTGGATAATGTTAAAGAGCTTTCCTTCATTGTAAATGAAACAAAAACTTACACTTTGGAAAAAACGAACCAGGGGGTTCATGTGCTCGCTTACGATGAAGAATGTGTTCCGGAATTCACTCCGATTATCTTTGAGTTTGAAACAAATGAACACGCGCAATGTAAAGTTGAATATGAAAAGACAAACGCATTTGAAGAGATGTCTGATTACCTTGGAGGAAGAAATTTATTTTTGAAAAATCATACAACATTATTCTATGCTCCAAGCATAGGAAGTTTAAGTGTTTATGATGTCTCGGGAGATGCAAAAGAAATGTTTGGAAATATGAATATGTATGTAAGATGTCAGGATACTCACGGAAATACAGGGAAGAACGAACTCGTTGTTAATTTCTGTATAAGAAGCGGTCCGGACTTCACTCCTGCAGTGGTTATTGGATCACGTCCAGGAAATAACGCTTTCATTCCGTATAATTCCTCGGAAATCGTTGCCAAGATTTTCTTAAACGAGCCTGCAGATTGTAAATGGAGCAAAAATTCCAATCTAACTTACTCCGAAATGAACAACCAGATGGATTGTTCTCATGAATTGCTAAACACTAACGGATTTGGATGGGAATGCAATACTACTCTTACCGGTTTGAAAAAAGGAAGTAATAGTTTCTATATTTTATGTAAGGACCAACCTTGGCTTGATGATTCAAACGAATCTCGAAACATAAATGCACAGGTTTTCAATTATACTTTAATTGGAACAGACACTCCCCTAAAAATAGACTCTGTAACTCCAAACGGAATAATTTATAGCGGATTTGAACCGGTAAGCGTTGATATAATTGTAAAAACTTCTGGAGGAGCTCAGAGTGGGAAGGCAAAATGTAGATATGATATAACAAATAGAGGATGGGAAGATTTATTCTATGAAACGGATTCAATAGAACACAAACAAACTTTCAGTTCTCTAATGGAAGGAGATTATTCAATTAAAGTTAGCTGTGTTGATATTGGAGGAAATTTCGTAGAGAAAGAAACTTCATTAAAAGTTGAATTGGATAAAAGTTCTCCTTACATTTTAAGAGCTTACAGAGATGGCTCAAATCTTGTTTTGGTAACAAATGAGAACGCGGAATGTGTTTATAATAAAGAAAGGTGTGATTATGTATTTAATAATGGAACTTCAATTACTTCAACAGGATTTTCTCAGATTCATAATGCGGAATGGAATGGTGCAATTACTTATTATATAAAATGCAGAGATGTTTTTGGAAACGCTCCAAGTGGCTGCACGATAATTGCAAAGCCAAGTTTAATTTCGTAATTGAAATATTTATAAACAAGAAAATCATAAAATGAACATGAAGAAAAGGATGGTGAAAGAGAACAAAAGAGGAAAGACAAGTCTTTCCGCTGCGCCGATAAATCAACACAGGGGGCAGGTAACTCTGTTTGTGATTGTTGGAATTTTGATTGTTGTTCTTGCCATCCTAACCTATCTTTTTTACCCAAAAATTGTAGCTGGTTTAGGATTGGGTTCACAAAGTCCTTCACAGTTTATGGAAACCTGTATTGGAGATGATATTAAAGAAGCGGTTCATATAGCGTCCTATCAGGGAGGAAGTATTAACCCGGAACATTATATTTTGTATAAAAATGAAAAGATAGAATATCTTTGCTATACCGGAGAGTACTACAAGACGTGCGTAATGCAACAGCCGATGTTAAAACAGCATATTGAAAATGAAGTAAGGGATTATATCTCTGCTACAGCAAGAAAGTGTTTAGATGATTTAAAGGCAAGTTACGAAAATAAAGGATATACGGTTTCTATGGGAATGGGAGGTATTCAAGTTGAGTTACTTCCTGAAAGAATAGTTACAACATTCAATAATTCATTGGTTCTTACTAAAACTGACACACAAAGATTCAACTCCCTGAAAGTTGTAGTTAATAATAACCTTTATGAAATGGTTGGAATTGCAGACAGCATTCTTAACTTTGAAGCTCGTCTTGGAGACTCTGAAACAACGACTTACATGAATTATTACCATTGGTTGAAGGTTGAAAAGATAAAACAATCGGATGGTTCTACAATATATATTTTAACGGAAAGAGATAATCCAAAAAATAAATTACAGTTTGCTTCAAGGAGTTTGGCTTGGCCTCCGGGATATGGGATAAGTGGGGTGATGTACTAAAATGGATGAAATTAAATTAATTAAAAAAGATTTGGTGAGGAAAAAATTAATTGTACAAAAAAATCTGTTTATAATAATTGTTCTGGGGGTACTTTTAATCGGACTTGTTAATTCTATAGGACTTCCAACCGGAGGAGTTTCTTATTGTTGTGAAAAAACCGTTGCTGGCGCATGGTGTCAGAACTCTCCGAAAGATAATTGTAATATAGGAATAGACCCAAAAACAAATTCGGTATTTAGGGCAGTTGCAAGTAATTGTGAATCACTTTCTTATTGTAAAATGGGAACGTGTATAAATTCTCAGGAAGGAACTTGCATGGAAAACACTCCTCAGAGGGTTTGTGATGAGAATAAAGGAGTGTGGAGTGAAAAACCAGTTGATGAAGTTCCTCAATGCTCCTTAGGATGTTGTTTGATTGGAGATCAAGCTGCATTTGTAACTCAGACGAGATGTAAAAGATTATCTTTATTATACGGATTAGAAACAAACTTCAGAACAGATATTTCAAATGAAGTCCAGTGTGTTTTGAGTGCGTCTTCTGATGCTAAAGGAGCTTGTGTATTTGAAAAAGAATATGAAACAACCTGCAAGTTCACGACAAAGAGAGAGTGTTTAGATATGATGAGTTCAGATAGCAGTGTAAACTTTCATGAAGGATACTTATGCTCGGACGAAACTCTTGGAACAAACTGCGGACCTAGCCAGAAAACAACCTGTGTTGAGGGAAGAGATGAGGTTTTCTTTTTAGATTCGTGTGGAAATCTTGCAAATGTTTATGATTCCTCAAAAGCGAAGGATATGGAATACTGGTCACGCGTTTATGATGTTGGAGCAAGTTGTAATTCCGGACAGAGTAACGCGGATTCTGCAACATGTGGGAATTGTGATTACTATCTCGGAAGCACTTGTAAAGCATTCAAGAGAGGAGAAGATAAAGTAAAACCAAATATTGGAAATAATATCTGCAGGGATTTGAGTTGTGAGTATAAAGGAAAAACCTACAGCCACGGTGAAACCTGGTGCGATAACAGCGAGGGAGCAGACAAAAATCTGCCGGGAAGCAAATATTTCAGATTGGTTTGTTATGATGGCGATGTAACTGTTGAACCTTGTGCAGACTTTAGGCAGGAAGTTTGTGAGGAGTCGCAGACAAATGGATTTAAAGTTGCGGCATGCGTTGTTAATATGTGGCAGGATTGTGCTTCTCAGGATACTAAAGAGGATTGTGAGAATATTGATAGAAGAGATTGTCAGTGGGTAGCAATTAATGGAACCTCGGAATCTGGATATCAGTGCCCGCTTCTTGGAGCAGTTGGAGTAAGTACAACAGATACTGTTAAATTTAAAGGTGGAGGTTGTGTTCCAAAGAATCCTCCCGGATTTGATTTCTGGAATTCTGCCGGAGAGGCAGAAGGATTATGCAATATTGCTTCTGCGACGTGCACCGTAACCTATGAAGCGGGAATTAGTGGTTCAGAAAGCTGTGTAAGCGGATGCGAGTGCCTAACTCAGGCATGGGAAGATTCAATGAATAAAATGTGTACAAATCTCGGAGATTGCGGTTCCAAACTCAACTTTATTGGGGTTCAGGGTTTCCAGAATAAATCTGCAATAACCAGAGAGGATGTTGATGAAGAAGAGGATAGTGGTGGAGGGGGGTTGTTTTAATGTTAAAAAAAATGTTTACGGATAAGCGTGGGGCAATGGCAATTTCTCAAATTCTTGTAATGTTAATTGGAATTATTGCAATTGGGTGGGCGATTGGGAGTGAGTTTAAAGAGGTTGGCGCAAGGGTTTTTGATAAAATCGATTTAGAAAACGCTCCTGCAGGGGAAACCGTTTTAGATGAACTCTTTGGAGTTAAGTATGTTAGTAAGGGGGGAGGGGCATGGGATAGATATGACACCAGTAATGGTGTATTGATGAATACTTGGGGTGCAGAAAAAATAAGGTATCAGTATAGCTTACCCCTCCCTGCAACACCTGTTCTATCTCCTCCTTTTACGCCATCTCCCCCAGCAACACCGGTTCCAGTAATTAGACCTCCAGGGACTAGGGACGCTGCTGCCCCTCCTCTCGCAGATAGAATGGACGGCGTTGCTCCAGCCATTCCTGAAGCACCAACCCCAACCAACTCTGGGACTATAAAAAATCCATATACCCTTGAAGGAAAAAGTTCCGCCACTCCCCAAGCAGATTTTATTACGACTAAAGATTTGTCTTTTGAGAAGGTAGACCCTGTTACGGGTACAAAAGAGTCCATTACTTTGCCAAAAGGATCTACCATCAAACCAGACGGAACTTATTATGATTCGGCAACCAAAGAATATTCAAAAATATCTGGATTTAATGGAAGGAGTGGAGAAATGGGGGGGGATTTAAATTCTCTGAGCAGTAAAGAGATATTTTGGGAAAAAAATGGCGAGGTTTATGTAGATGTTGGTAAGAGTGGATGGAATTATGACACAAGTTATAGCCCATCTGGATTTAATAGTAGAGATGGGGTCACTCAAATAGGTGGAGAGGATAGTACTGTTTACAAATTTAATGAATATGGGGAAGGCATGGAAGCGAAGTCGATTTCAGAAACCGGCAGTACTCCTAAGTGGGGGGAGCCGGGAGGATTTGGAGGAGCAGGTACATTTTCTGGTGCTCTTTGGTCGGGGGTTAAATGGGCAGGAGCCGTTGGAGCAGTTCTAGGATTAATAAGCATGTTCGTCGGAGATAGTCCGGTAATGGATGCTCTTCTCCCTTCTGCAACTGTTGGTGCTTTTGTTGGAGGAACATTATCAGATGCATGGGGAAAGGGAGGAATTTGGGAAACGAATGATTGGATGGGTACGGGATGGAGTGGACAAACGGGAGGAATTGTCACCGGAGTCGCAGTAACAGCAATCTTATTTGTTATGCTCTACAAAACAACCTCGCAAGAAATTGTTACATTCACGTGTTATCCGTGGGATGCACCGTCGGGAGGAAACGATTGTAAGAAATGTAATGACCAAGGAATTCTTCCTTGCAGCGAATATCAATGTCGAAGCCTTGGGCAGTCTTGTCAATTATTAAATCCTGGAACCGGACAGGAGAGTTGTGAGTGGGTAAACAGACATGATGTTGAACCTCCAATAATAGAGGCTCTTGAAAGTGCGCTTTCTGTGGGATATAAATATTTCCCGGCTAAAGCCGTTTTCCCGGGAGATAGGGGAGTTTACATAAAGAACACCGCCTCAACTACCGGGTGTGTTAAAGCATTTACTCCTTTAACATTTGGAATCTGGACTCACGATAATAAGAATGTTGGAGAGCCTTCAATCTGCAAGATAGATTACACCAGAAAGAATAGCTTCGAGAATATGACTTTTTTCTTCGGAGGAAGCCCGCTATTCAGAATGAATCACACACAGTTGATGAGTCTTCCCGGACCAACCGCAATGCGGGAAGCAAACCTAACAATACAGAACGGAGGAAATTACTCCCTTTATGTTAGATGCCAGGATGCAAATGGAAATTCAAACGAAGGAACTTTCGTATTCAAGTTCTGTGTTGAAGAAGGCCCAGATACAACACCTCCAATTATTGTAACAACAAACCTATTGAATGGTCTTCCTGTAGCATTCAATCAGAGCTCTATAGGATTGGAAGTTTACACAAATGAACCGGCAGATTGTAAGTGGAGCAGATTAGACCAGACTTATGATAAAATGGAAGAAAGTATGAGTTGTTCCCAGAGTGTTTTAGAAATGAACGCACAAATGCTTTACAAGTGTAAAACAACCCTTAATGGAATTAAGAATATGCAAGAAAATAAATATTATTTCAGATGCCAAGACAAGCCAGGACAAACAGACAGAAATAAAATGGAACAGTCTTATGAGTTTACGGTTGTAGGAACACAGCCATTAATAGTAGATTCTGTTAAACCGTCTGGAACAATAAAAGACGCTACAGATAGTGTAAAAGTAACTCTGGAAGCTAAGACTTCTGCGGGATATAAAGGCGGAGAAGCCTTCTGTTATTTCAGCGATACGGGGGATGAAGATAGTTATGTTAAATTCCTTAACACAGGTACATGGGAGAGCACACAAGATTTATACCTTCCTGAGGGAGATTATACCTATTACATCAAGTGTGTAGATTTGGGAGGAAATTTTGATAGTGATGAAGTTAATTTCTTTGTTGATTCGGATACAGAGGATCCAGAAGTAATTAGGGCGTACCATGTAGAAAGTTACCTTAAGGTTATAACAAACGAGAAAGGAAACTGCGTTTATGACAATACGGATTGTAGCTATCCGTTTGCAGATGGAAGAACAATGAATAGCGTTAATGATCTTGAACACTTTGTTGATTGGGATATAAAGAAAAACTTTTATATTAAGTGTGAAGACGAATACGGAAACAAGCCGGCAGGAAACATTTGTAGTTTTATTGCTCGTCCTTTTGAAATTAATGCGGCTTAGATTAATTTTATAAATAGAATTTATATAGTGATTATATGAAAAGAGGATTGAAGAATGGTCAGATGCAGATTTCTTTTGGGATGATTTTTTCTATTTTCCTTATTATTGCTTTCCTTGCCTTTGCGGGATATGCTATAGTAAAACTTCTTGATTTCCAGTGCACCGCAAAAATGGGAACTTTCATTAATGATTTTAAATCGGATGTTGATAGAATATGGACTGGAGGCGGAGGTTCTCAGAGAGTTCAATATCCAATTTGCTCTAAGGTTAAAGAGGTTTGTTTTGTTTCTGAACTTCCAGCAAAAGGAATTTCGGAGGTAAAAGAAAAATACGAGGAAAAACTAAATTTTTATCAGGGAACCGGAAATATGTTTATTCTTCCTGTTGGTGCTGTAGGAAAAATTTCGGAACAGAACATTCCACACATAGAGATTGAAAAAACTACTGAGGAAGAAAATCCCCTCTGTATTAAAAGTAATAAAGGAAAAGTGAGTATGTTAATTAAAATGTCCGCGGGAGAGTCTTTGGTGACTGTTTCAAGATAATGAATAAGAAAGGATATCTTGAAATTTCGTTTGGGTGGCTTTTTGCAATAATCGTCGGAGTAGCGATATTATTTTTAGCAATATATTTCTCGGTAAAACTTACCGGAATCGGAGAAAAGACATTAGATGCAAAAACCGGGAAAGAAATTGGAATCTTACTCAACCCGTTAGAAACCGGATTTGAATCTGCAAGAACAACATATATTACTTTTCCGGTTAATACTAGAATTTATAATAAATGTAGTAAGAACGGATATTTTGGAAAACAAATAATACAAATCTCACAAAGAAGTTTTAACAAATGGACAGAGACGGAAGTCAGTGTTAGTTTTGAAAATAAATATCTTTTCTCGAACGGCATCGTGGAAGGAAGGAAAGACTATCTGTTTAGCAAGCCGTTTAATTTTCCATTTAAAGTTGCAGATTTAATTTATATTACTTCTTCCACAGAAAACTATTGTTTTAGAGACTCTCCCGAAGAAATTCAACAAGAAATTTCAAATTTAAACCAAGCAAATCTTAAGGCAGAAAATTGTACGCCCTCTCAGATAAATGTTTGTTTTCAGAGAGGTCCAAACTGCGATATCGTTATAGATTATAATACAAAAACGGTAAGTAAGAATAATACTCAGATTAGTTTTGAGGGAGACGCTCTTATGTATGCTGCCATTTTCTCTGAGGTGGAAATATATGAATGTCAACTACAAAGATTAATGCGCCGTATTGTGAGTTTAGCGAGTATTTATGGAAGTAAGGGTTCTTTTGTATCTCGGGAGGGATGTAATTCTAACTTGGAATATGATTTACTAATTCTTTCAAACATGGCAAGCAATCTTGGAAGCTCAAGAGATCTCAAGCTTCTGTCTTTGGGTGTAGAGGAGATTCAGGATAAAAATGAAGCAAACAGCGGGTGTAAACTATGGTAATGAGGGGGCAAATGAAAATACAGCAAATGGCGTTCATGCTCATAGCGGTAACCATCTTTTTTGTTTTGGTTGGACTTTTTTTGTTGGGTTTTGCGTTCTCGGGACTTAAAAAGTCCGCAACCGCTTTGGAAGAAGAAAATTCTTTATTATTAGTAACTAGATTGGCAAATTCTCCGGAGTTTAGTTGTGGGGACGCTTTTGACAATGCCGGAAGTAATTGCGTTGATGCGGACAAAGTAATGGTTTTAAGTAAAGAATCCGAAAGATATTCAAATTTTTGGGGAAAAGAGATTCCAAATATAGAGATAGTTAAAGTTTATCCGTATGACGGAGAAAAGATATGTAACGAAGGAAACTATCCTTCTTGTAGCACTATAAAAGTATTTTCTGGAGCTCAAACCGGATATTACAGAGAGAACTTCATCTCCCTATGTAGAAAAGCCTCAGAAAATGGAGAAAGTTATGATAAATGTGAAATTGCCAAATTAAGAGTGGGTTATTCGGAGGTTGGAGCATGAAAGAAAAAGGGGACTTTCATGTTGATATGAGTGGCAGGATTTATGAAGGAAGAACTGTCGGGGTTGTGATTGTTGGAACGGATAGCGGGATAAATTATGGTTGTGCTATCAAAAGTAATCTAATTAAGTTTGTTAAAAAGCACTTGTTTGAAGAAAATATTTATAATGATGCCGCAAAACTCTACGGAATTATAATCTCTCTTCTTATACAAACTATTGAGGAAAAAATTAAAACCTTGATTGTATGCAATGACGAAGATTTTAAAATTGTAAAAGAGACTATAGAAAAATTAATTGAGAACAAAAAAATTGAGATAATTAACATTGGTGAATTTAGAAAAAGGTTTGGTAGAAATATTGGCTCTTTAGCAGATAATTATTCCAGAATTTATAGGAGGAGAGCATTAAAAAAGAACAGGCAGATAAAAGGAAGAAGACTAAACATTGTGGAGATTAATTTCAATTTAATTAAACAAAAATGGGAGAAAATAAAAAGGTGTAAGTGATTAGTGGCCTTCCCAACCAATCACTCGCATAAAGCGATGGACAGCTTGAATAATCAAACATTTTATGGAGCCAGTTCACTTACAAAAACACCATGATATGGAAGTATATAAAAGTTTCGGGAGGTGTATAAGATATGATAAAATCTAAAAAAGCACAGGAGGAAATGGTTGGATTTGGATTAATAATTGTTATCGCTGCGGTAGTAATCCTTATTTTCCTTAGTTTTATGCTTAGAAAGCCAAATACGGGAGTAGAAAATAGCTTTGAGGCAGAAAGCTTCATGCAAGCAATGCTTCAGTATACAACAAACTGTAATGATAACCAGGGGTTTGTAAATATACAAAATCTGATATTTGACTGTTCCGAAAACCAGATATGCGAAGATGAAAGAAGTTCTTGTGAAGTGTTAAATAAAAGTATGGGGGACATACTTTCTAACTCCTGGAAACTTGAAAATCGCCCGGAAAAGGGGTACTCTTTTGGGATAAAATCGGAGATTGGGACACTGTGCTATCTAGAAGAAGGGAACAAGACTGAAAACTACAAAATAAGCACGCAGATGTTTAGTAAGGGGGGAAACGCCTTTAACATTAGTTTTTATGTATATTACTAAAGAATCGAAAACCTTATAAATGTGTTTATACATGTATAAACATGGAATATGAAATAATTAAGCAAGCATTCAAGTTGGGCAATTCAGCAGGGGTTCTTCTCCCAATTGAGTGGAAGGGCAAGAAAGTATCAATTAGGCTGATTGAGAAATCCCTTGTGCGGGAAATACTTGAAATTTTAGAGGAAAGGGGCATGCTGGAGAACACTATCGGAGTTTTCTTGGCGGGGAGCTACGCAAGGGGGGAAGAAACAGAAAAAAGTGATGTGGATGTTCTGGTTATTACAAACGATGTTGATAAGCAAATTAAAGTAGGAAAATATGAAATTATTTGTATTTCAAAGGATAAATTTGAAAAAGCCCTTGTAAAGAATCTTTATCTCGCTTCTTTAGTTAATGAAGCAAAAGCTATTTTGAATAGCGAGTTTCTGCAAGAATGCAAAAAGAAAGTTTCCATATTTCCCATAAAAAAGTACCTTAATGAAATACTTTCAATGACAAAAATAAATGAAATGGCTGTAAAGATAGACGAAGAACTGGGCGAAAATGTTTCTGATGAAACAATTTACTCTGTAATCCTGAGATTGAGAGAATTATACTTAATCGAATGCCTCACGGCTAGCAAAAACTCCTCTAATCGGGAGTTTGTAAGTTTGGTAAGGAAAATTGCAAGCGAAGAAGCCCATAATTCTTATCTTAGAATTAAAAATGATTTAAAGCCAAAAAAGGCTATATCCGTTAAAGAAGCTATTGCTTTGATAGAGGATATAAAAAAAAGGGTTGAGAATTTGAAAGATGACAAATAGAGTTAAGAGATTAAAAAATGCTGTAGAAAGTTATAAAGCGGAAATAGAAAAACATTTTGAAAAGCTGGATAAAGAAATACTTGAGAACGATGAAATATTAGCAAGGTATCATATTAAAGAAATAGATAAGAGCCTGATTGTTGCCCTGGAACACAAAATCATGCTCTTGGGAATGGAGGAAGAAAATTCTGAACTTATTAAAAAATATAAAAAACGTTTGCAGGAATATAGAAAAAAATTGGGTATGGAATGATTATAAACCCCCTTTAGGAGTAAAATTACTAAATTTTAATCTTTATTACTATCTCTTCCGCCACTATTTCTGGCTTATGCCTTATCCTTTTCTTTGTTTTTTCTTCAATAAGTTCCACAATACCAAAACGCTCTAGAAGTTTAATATCCTCCTTAATTGACTTAAACCCTCTCCCTAACTTCTTGGCTAACTCATAAAGGGACTTTGGTTTCTGGGTTCTAATAACATCAATCATTCTAGCTCTCTCGTTACTCAGTAATTGTCTTAAAGCAAGAATCCCAGAAAAATTATAGTTCTTCTTGGCTATTTTATTATCCTTAAATATGGAAAATGTCCCTCTTGACTCTCTGATTGTTATCTCACGTGTCTTAATTTTTACCATTTTTTGTATGGGAGTTATCTTTATATAGATATATTTAAAATGATATTTATAAATATATGTCTTTTTTAGATAGATATATGAGATTAGCAAAGTATCGTTCTGCCCATGAACCCTCCAAAGTGTATTTATAATCGAGTTACACCACAAGCTTTATAAATAAAACCACCAAAAAGAGTGTTTTTTGGCCGATATAGGTAAAAGAACACAGCAAGCTTTTTAAAGGAAAATTGATTTTTCCTATTGCGCCTTACGGGGCGTTCTAATGGGGTATTAGAAAGAGCTTGAGGTTATCCTCAGGATCATATTCATCCAGCAGAATGGCTTAACCCTATGGCTGTTAGGTTGGGCGAACGTTGTCGTAGACAACATAGTTAATAGAGTTGAAAGGAGGTCAAAAAAATAAAAACAAATGAAATTTAATTTTAGAAAAATTTCAGCAATAGCAACTAGTTTGTTGTTAACCGGTATGACTGCTGGTATTGCTGCTGCGGCTAACTATCCAGCTCCATTCGTGAGCGGAAGTACAGCTGACGTAGCAATTGTTTACGGTACGGGTGCGGGTGTTTCTGCTTTAGATCAAGCTCAAGCACAGAATATTGAGGTCAATTTGGGCTCAAAGATTACTGGTGGCGTAAGCACAGTTTCTGGTGGGGATTCTTATAAGTTTGAAAAAACTTCTACAAAATTCCACTTAGGAGATGGTTATACAACAATCTTAACTACGCTAGATGAAGACGAATTACCGACTCTTCTTGCAGATGGTACATACATTGATGATGATAATGATGAGTTCGATTATACTCAAAAAATTGTTATGGATGCTGCAAATACACTTACGATGTTTGAAAGTAGTGATTATAAGGAAGATGTTCCTACAGTGGGAATTCATATTGCCTCTGGAGCAACAGTTCTTACATACACTTTAACATTTAGTGAAGAGCCACTTATTTCGGATATGCCTTCGAGTACGGTAACATTTATGGGTAAACCATATTATGTTTTATCTAATACGACTTTTGATGCTGCTACGGGTTCTTTGACATTGTTAGATTCTGCGGAATCAGCAATTGTAACTGAAGGAAGTTCTTCCACTATTGGAGGTAAAACTGTTTCGATAGCGTATATAAGTTCTACTGAAGTTAAGCTAATAGTTGATGGAGAAACAACAAGTAGCTTAGGAGAATTAAACACTCAGAGATTGAGTGGTGGTTCTTATGTAGGAATTAAGGATATCATGCACGATTCAAAAGATGGTTCATTAAGTAGTGTTGAGATTAGTATTGGAAGTGGAAAATTGAAACTTACTAATGCTGCGGAAGTTCAATTAAACGATGTGGCAGTTAGTGGGCTTACTACTACACTAACAAATACTTCTGCAACAATGAGAAGTATCGCACTTGCGTGGGTTTCAGATGATGATTTGTTTGTAGCTGAAGATAGCGAAGTTACGATGCCTGGATTTGGTGCTGTTAAACTTTCTTTTGCCGGATTAAATTATCCTGCTGAAGAAGTTATCGAAGTTAAGAAAGGTGCAACAACTTATGCTACATTGGATAATTTCCCTTTGAAAGACGGAGTGGCGGATATTGATTTCCTTTACGGAGATAGTACCAGTTTCACAAATGCGGGTAAGAGTGCAAACGATCTGTTACACACAGATGCGGATGGTAATTTTACCTATGACGAAGATACTGATGATTACACCATTGTCTCTTGGAGTGATGGAAGTGATGCAGAATCTTACTATGTAAAGTTCAGTGCCCCGACTGTATCTGGTTCATATAATGTGACAGATGTTAGTTATTGGGTGGACGGAGCATGGAGTGTTAAGAAATCTGCTGCTAAGAGTGGAGATTCTATTTCCTTCGGGAATGCCGAGATTATCTTAGGATATATCGACAATGCAGAAGATACAATCATTGTATCAAATAATTCTGCAAATACGAACTCTAAGACACTTTATACCAAAGAAGGTATGACAGTTTATCTCCCAGTGGTAAATACTACTGCGGTGAATATAACAAATGCTACCCTTTATGCTAGTTCTGCTGCAGCTTGTGCTGCCAGAGCATACATAAGAGGAGATTTGTACACTGGTTTGATATCTTACAATAACAGTGCAAACGTATCTGTTAATGGAACTTGTCTTCCTCTTACTTTCATCTTACAGATGAGAGAAGAAGATTTAAACGAAAACAAGTATTCTGGAGATTCTATCAACATCACAATGGGATGGGATCTTTCAACAACTCCTGAAGTAGAAGTAAGTTCTGTTGGAACAGATAACACAGACGCTACATCTACTGAGATAGAAGATACAAATGTGTGGAGAGATTTCACATACTCTGCTTTAGCCACCGAGATTCTTTGGGATAAGCCAGACTCTGGTCAAAAGAGTATTAAACTGATTTATCACGGAGATGAGGTTGCTGCGGATGTGAGAATTAGCTCTCCTGATGCTGTAATTATTGGTGGAACTTTAGGAAACCTATTAGTTACTGATAGTGAAGTTAGTACTGTAAGTACAAAGAACTTAATTATTGTTGGTGGAAGCTGTATAAATTCAGCTGCTGCTAGCGTATTAGGTGGTGCGTACTGTGGTGCTGCATTCACTCAAGCAA
>CAZGIL010000004.1:0-39110 GCA_964526265.1 Candidatus Woesearchaeota archaeon | reverse complement strand
ATAAACTTTATACCATCCCTCATTTGTAATATTCTCAAAAACAGCAACACTTTCATTTCCATTTTCAGTATAAACCTCAACACTTCCGTTTTCTCCACGGGCATAAATTGTTATATCTTTAGTATTATCCAGCGGAATTTCAAATGTAACTCTCAAATATTCCCCCGAAGAAATATTATCAAACCAAATTCCATCTTGTTCTTTTACATAATTATAAACATCTTCAATATAATTTCTTTCAGAATCCAGATGAACAGCCTTAGTAATGTAAATTATTTCGTAAGTTTGTGTTGAGAGATGTGGAACAAGCCATTCAACATAATCCACATTTCCATCTTCATCTAAATCATACGCATCAAATTCAATACTTTGTTTCTCAGAACTTAATTTAACGTCTGCAGGGATAGAAACATCTGCTTCTGCATAGTCCCTTGCAACATCTTTACTCTCATTGGGATACCAATATAATCTAATGTTTTGAACATCATCCATATGAACTTTATTATTTAATTCCGTATAAGCTAAAACATCGGTATACCCCAACTCATCAGGAGCAGAAACAACAACTCTTTTCCCATTTTCAATTATTTCTTCAGATGCCTGTGGTGCTTCAGTGTAGTACTCTATGCTAATATCTGTTTCATTTGTTCCTTGAATTATCTCTCCCAAATCAATTGCTTTATTATCTTCCGATTCTGTTAAACTGCCTCCCAGCTCTTCCTCACTAATTACCTTCCCAGACAATGTTGCTCCGGTTAGCCATCCCCAAACTCTTGTTAATAACCCGGGTTTCTTCACTTCTATCTTAAGAACAACGTTTCCAGCAAGAATACTTCCGTCTACTTCTGTATCAGAAGTTTCTGCTTCCTCAAAGGCATTAATTGCCTCCTCACCTGTTTTAACAGTGATATTTTCCGCATCTTTTGGAATCTCCACAGAAAGATTATTTTTCCCCTCAATTTTTACCTTTTTCACCCACTTAACCGGCTTTCCGATAACTGCTTTATGCTGCCTTGTTGTAACGGTCATATTTCCAACAGTTATATTTGTTACATTGGTTATGTCTGTGAGATTTGTTGGCTCAATTAACTCGGTTACATTTTCTCCTTCAGGGATCTCAATAATGTTTACTTCTGCTTCCCCTTCCACAAGCGCCTCTCCGTTATATACTAGAGAAACAATTAAACTTCCTTCTTCTGCACTAAGATTCAATTTTTTAATATTTATGTTAATTTCCTGCGTTCTGCTTGTTAAATAATCAGCACCAAAGCCCTCTTCGGTTGTATAATAATCCGTCTCAATTAGAACCCTATTCTCCCCATCATCTGAGAGTCGTATATTATAATCTACTGCTACCCCATCAATCTTAACACTTCCCGGAACAATTTCTGCACTTTCCCCCGGTTGCAAATTATAATAGTAAGGGTTCCGGGCATCAACAACCCCATCAACAACGGACTCGGAGATAGCTTCCCCGGTAATAGGCGAACTTTCAGAAGAAGAGGATGAACTTTCAGACGAAGAATCTGGGCTTGATTCTGAAGAACTTTCAGAAGCTCCTTCACTCCCCGAACTTTCAGAGGGTGTTTCGGTTGGAGTTTCAGCAGGTGTCTCGACAGGAGTTTGTTCTTCAGAAGGGGTTTCCGCGGGGGTTTCTTCGGTTGGGATTTGCTCTTCAGTTGGAATTTGCTCAGAGGTTTTGTTTTTATCCTTTTTTTCTTTGTCTTCTTTATCCTTTTTTTCTTTGTCACTTCCTCCCTTTTCCCCAGAATCGTTGCTTTCTTCCTCTCCACTTGTAATTTTTAAAGAAAAAGTAATTTGTGGGTAAATCTTCTTCTCCCCCATAGTACCATAACCCTCTCCTACCCCCAAAACCTCCGAATTTTCAACAAAAAAAGTTCCATTTACCTTGCCGGAAGAAATTAAATTACTTAATAAGAAAGTTTTTTCTTGGCTTCCGAGGGTTGCAAAAACTTGCGTATCTGCGGGGAGCAACTCCCCGTACTTTAATCCTATTTTTAAATTTCCAGTAACCGTTTCGTTTGGTTTAAAAGAATCGGATATCTTTAGCAGAACTCTCCCCGTGAAATTTGAAGGGAAAAACATTGATACAATGATTACAGCGAAAACAAAAAGTGCTAGAAATAAAAATAATTTTCCGCGAGAAGATTTTTTCTCTACTTTTCCAAGATACTTTGTCTTTGTTACCCCTTTTTCCCGATGGTTCTCATAGAAATATGGACCAAAAATCTTTCCATCTTTTTTTATATATTTCTTATGCACCATCTCTTTTTTATTGCGGGTTAACCTGTCTTTTATTAAAGAAAATGGCTATTTAAATATTGCTTCTCAAAAAGATACTTATGGAAGGCGGTTGTCCCGCAGGATTTAGTGTAAAAGTTAATCAACCCACAGACTTTTTAGTATTAAAAATAATAATTAAATCCGCTTTTTGTTATCCCGCAATTTAGTTTGTATTAAAATTTATATAAAATTATAATAGTTAATAACAATTATTTGGGAATTTTTAAACTTAATTTATTTTGTGTCTACATACAAAGGTTTATAAATATTGTAGACATAAGAAGGGTATGGCATTTACAGAGGCTAGGAACATCAACGGAAAGAAATATTATTATCGAGTTATCTCTATAAGGAAAGGGAATAAAATTTCTAAACAGAGGAAATATTTGGGGGCAAATCTAAACAGAGAGGAATTATCCTTGGGGGAGAGAGAAGCAGATAAGAAGATGTTGCCAAAAAAAGGAACACCCAATAAAGAAATAGAGAGCATTAAATCTAAGATAGTGGATATTTTAAAAAAGAATAAGATTAGCAAAGCAGGCATTTTTGGAAGTTACTCAAGGGGAGAACAGAAAAAAAACAGTGATGTTGATATATTGGTAAAGATTGAAGATAAAAAGATGAGTTTGCTGGGTTTTATTGGGTTAATCCACCTGTTAGAAGAGGCGCTAAAAAGAAAAGTTGATTTAGTTGAATATAGTGCGATAAAACCATTAATAAAAGAGAGAATACTCGGGGAGGAGATTAGAATAATATGAAAAGGGATATCGGACTATTTATTGAAGATATCTTAGACAGTATAAAAAATATAGAGGATTTTTCAAAAAATTTAGGCAGAGAAGGTTTTTCTAAAGATAATTTAAGACAAAGTGCAATAATTAGGCAGTTGGAGATAATTGGAGAAGCAGTTAAGAATTTGCCTGACGCATTCAGAGAGGAACATCCTAAAATCGCTTGGAAAGATATAGCAGGATTTAGAGATATCTTAAGTCACGCTTATTTTGGGGTAAATTTGGACAGGGTGTGGAACATACTTGAAAATGACTTGCCAACATTTAAGAAAGAACTGAACAAGATAAAGATTAATCGGTATTAAACATTTGGTACGTTACGCAGTTTCTTCAGTCCACTAAACCGACAACACTTTGGCGGGAAATGGACTATTCAGATTCTTCAGTCCACCAATCCAAATCCGGAATATCGGCAGTTATCCCACGTGCTTTGCAATAACCCCTCGCAAGAATATAGTATATCACTCCTAGGCTTTTACCACTCTTATTATTTCCAATTATGATTTGGTCTGCTCCTGCAGCGAAGTTGTTTGTATCACAAATCATCAAAACTTTCTTTTTTACATTTTTAGTGTCTTTAAGAGCGTTTTTATCCAACCAAGAATCGGCAACAATTGTTAGTTCGTTTTCAAAGAAGTCCGGCAAGTCCGTATTTGTAAGAATTCCGGCAGGATATTTCTTTGTGAAAGTCCTTATTCCGGTTATTCTCCCAAACATGTCTGCTACTTTATTTCCTGCATCTCTTTTACATACTAAAATAACATCTTCAGGAGCAAATTTAGAAAGGAATTCTATGCCTTCTTTTAATTTTTCATCAATCAAATCGGTATTAAAGATAGCCAAACCATCCGCCCTTCTTCTATAAACAAACGGTTTCATATCTGGAGTTACTACCTTCGTTCCAAGATAGATTCCCGCTTTAACATATTCCTCAAGAGGAACAAGCATATCCGCTCTTTTTTTAGCTTTAATCTGCTCCTTAAGCTCTTCAGTTTTTGTAATATCTACCTTGCCTTTTAACTTAGCAACTTTCTCAAGAAGCTCTTTTTTCTTTTCTGCAAGGGATTTTTCCTTTTTTGGAGCTTCTGTTGAAAGGGATTCAAGTTCTGCTGCCTTTTCAAGCTCGATATCTACGGCATCCTTCTTCTTCTTTACTTTTTTTACCGCTTCTTCA
Source organism: Candidatus Woesearchaeota archaeon (assembly GCA_964526265.1). Lineage (GTDB taxonomy): Archaea > Nanobdellota > Nanobdellia > Pacearchaeales > GW2011-AR1 > CAZGIL01. The sequence goes on along the minus strand of CAZGIL010000004.1, from coordinate 34,841 downwards.
GTTATTTCTTCGACAGCTTCAAGCCCTTCCTCGACGTTTTCCTCAATTTCATCTATAACATCTTCCATGGAAAATGACAGAGAAATTAGTTTAAAAAGGTTTTCTATATAGATTTTTCAATCTCAATTAATCGTTTTATTTTGGCTTCGCGTTCTTTCCCGGTTATTCCACACTTAAGAAAATCTGCACCAAAACCAAAAGCCAAATCAGAAAGTATGTTTTCTTCTGTTTCGCCACTTCTGTGAGAGAATATAATTTTAATTTTATTTTCTTTTGCCATTTCACAAACTCTCTTTACTTCCAAAAGAGAGCCGTTCTGATTTGGTTTAACAATCACCGCATTAATGCTTTTCATTTTCACGGCTTTCTTGAGTCGGTTGTAATTTGTTGTTGTTAAATCATCTCCTACGATTAACCTATCCGGAAATTTCTTGAGTAGTTTCGCAAAACTTTCAAAATCTTCCTCTCCAAAAGGATCCTCAATGTAATAAATGTCAAAATTTTTTATAAGATTTTCGAGATAGGCTAGTTGTTCTTCTGAGGTTCGCTTAAATAAAGGATTTTTGTAAGTATACTTTCTCATCTTGTAAAATCCGGATGCAGCAACGTCAATTCCAAGAGGAATTTTAGAATTTTGAAGTACTTCAAGCGTTTCTTTGTCGCTAAGAGAAGTCATCCATGCATCTTCATCCGTTTTTTTATCTTTAAATTTATCATCTGTTCGTTCTAGTATTGTGTTTATTTTTTCTTTAGCTTCTTTGTTTATCTTAAACGCTTCCTTAGGAGATTTTGTTTCAGGAATCAAAAGAAACTCCTGAAAATCTGGCTTTCTTTCAGAAGAAGAGTGTTTTCCTCCACCTATACAATTACCAACAAGCCTTGGAAACTTCTTTGCGCTAGTATTAATCAATTGCCAAACTTCTTTTTTTTGTTCTTTTGCTATTGCCCTAAGGGTCGCGGATTCTAATGCAAAGAGCGTATTCGCCCCAATCTGTCTATCAAGGATATCCTCTATCCTCTTCAAATCAGAGAAACTTTCCAATATTTCTTCAGAAAAATACTCGCTGTAATCTTTTAATGTCTTAATATCATTTTCTAAATTCTTATGATAACTCTTGGCTTCAAATTTTCCCATCGATTTTCCGGTAGGAGCGCTTGCGTAAAAAGTTCCAATTTCGGTTTTTATAGAAACAAGAATCGTTTTTTCCTTACGCGAATCAAGAATTGCCTTACCATAGACCTCTTTTATCACAACCATAATTTCAAGAAATAATCTGAGTTTTTATAATTATTGATTTAAAATTTTGGAGCCTTAGATTTATTCCTATTTTTTTCTAATTTCTCTATAAACGCTTTATCTAAATCAATTTTAAGGTAAGATGCAAGTTTTAATGTTTGCCAGAATATATCCGCAACCTCATCTTCAATAACTCCTGCATCAGTAGTGTTGGTAAATTTTCCCCTTTTGGTTTCGTTATGCAACAAAGCTCTTGAAACTTCACCAACCTCTTCTATTAAATGCAAAAAAGCATGAACGGGTGTTGTTTCACTTTTTGTATATCCTATCTTAACCAAATGTTCATAAACTAAATCTTGTGCTTTTTTAATTTCCATAAACCATCACTCAAAAACAAATGGGCTCCGCCCTTTTTATAATTATTGATAAAATGGAAAGATTTATATACAAGGTAAGACATGCCTTACTATGGTAGAAATTAATACGACAACTATAAGTTCTAAGGGGCAGATAGTAATCCCCTCGAATATGAGAAAGGATATTAAAGAGGGGGATAGGTTCTTAATTATTAAGGATAAATCAAGTTTTTTACTCAAAAGAGCAGATGATTTGGACGAAAAATTTAAAGAGGATTTGGAATTTGCCCGGAGAACTGAAGAGGCTTGGGAAAGACACGATCGGGGCGAATTTAAAACAATGGAATTTGAAGATTTTATAAAAGAAATGAAAAAATGGTGAGGATAGATTTTGATGAAAATTTCAAAAGAACTATTTCTAAAATAAAAGATTCTATAATTAAAGAAAGAATAGGGAAATTGATTATTAAAATAAAAAATAATCCTGAAGTAGGAAAACCAATGAGGCATAACAGAAAAGGGACAAGGGAAGTTTATCTTCCTCCATTCAGGCTTTCTTATGTTTACAATAAAAATAGCGATACTATTATAATTTTAGATTTTTATCATAAAGACGAGCAATAAATTTATTTATTTTTAAGAAAAATTACTCTTCTATACCCGCTTCATCAGAACTCTCTTCTTCCTCATCATCCGGCTTTGCAAGCTCCATAATCTCTCCCGATTTTACAATTTCTTCTTCCTCTTCCGCTTCAATCTCTTCAATTTTCTGGTCGGTTATTTCCTTTTCTTTAACTCTCTTAAGTTTATCTCCACTCTTCTTAGGGAATGGTTTTTTAACTGAAATAGGAAGAACGTTTGAATTAAGCTCTGTTTCTGCAATTTTAAGAGCATCATATTTTATCTTTTCCAAATCTTCTTTTGTAATTTTAATTAATAATGGGGCGTTCATTGCTATTTGCAATGCCCTCGCTCCAAGAATTCTAGCTCTCTCGTACTTAGTGAAGTCTTTTGAATCAATTATCATTTTATATTTTCTCGATTTTAGAATTTAAATCTTTCCATACCCTTTCCACAATATCCAGGATTTTATTAAACTCTTCAACACTCAAACTCTTTTCCATACCCTTCTGCATAGATGAAATAACTCCATCAGATATCCCGGTAGTTATCCTTGCTTCACTAACGTCTTCTTCTTCTCTCGTTGGGTCAACAAGAAGTTTATCCCCTACTTTGTAGACTGTGATTGCGATTGGAACCCCTTTAGCTAGCGGAAGTCCGTCCTTAGTTAACTCTCCAAATAAAACTTTTCCTTCTTTTTCATCATATTTTGGAATTTTTGCGTGTTTAAGTGCAGCAATTGCTCCAATTCCGGCAGCATCCAAAAGATTTCCGTCATCATTTATTGAGTATATATCAATAAAAACAGTCCAAACTTTTTTCCCTTTTTCAATACATAATTTACTGAAATCAATATACTTGCTCTCTCTTATTCCTCTATCAACAACTCTTCCAATTTCAACAGAATCAAATCCCGGACGTCCTCCCTCAAATCTTGGAGAACTTAACTGAAGAAGCTCTGCAGTAACCATCATATTTCCTGCATCTGGTGAATCTGGATATGGTTCTCCAACAGCCATCTTAATTCCAACCAAAACTTCTGTTTCTCCAATCTTAACACGTGCAGAACCCTCAGCATTTTTTGAAACGCCTGTTTCGATTGTTATCTCTCTAAATTCATCGGGTTTCCTTCCATCGAATCTCTTCCCTTCCGAAAGATATCTTTTTATTCTATCCCCGTTAATTCTTGGTGTGATTATCATTTTCCCCCAATCTCCTTAAGTGCTTTTTTCTGAATCTCATATATTTCTGCCGTAGCTTTTCTTGCAAGTTCAACAGCTTCTTTAAGTTGCTTTGGAGTAATCTTTCCATCAAGTTGAACATGAGTTAATTGTCCATCGGGAGTGAATGTAAAAGGCATATCCGTTGCTCCCTCTCCCTCTTCCCAATCCTCTTCTTCCTTAATTAAATCCACAACAAGTTGTTTGTCAAGTTTTCCTATTGAAACACTCGAAACAAGGTTCTTCATAGGAACACCCGCATGAGCAAGCGCCAAAGCAGCCGCATTTATTCCTGCGCATCTCGTTGAAGCGTTAGCTTGTAAGATATTTATGTGAACATCAACAACCTGGGTTGGAAAATCTTTAAGCATAACAACTGGCTCTAGTGCCCATTCGGTTATTTTGCTTATTTCCATACTTCTTCTACTTGGTCCCGGCCTTATTCTATCTGTTACAGAAAAACTAAGCATGTTATACTGGCATCTCAAAGTACCTTTTTCGGCGTTTTGTGAGTGTTGAGGATGCATCATCTTTGGACCATAAACCGCAGCAACGGCTATAGTATCTCCAAAAGAAAACATTGCGCTTCCATCTGCGTTAGGAACAATTCCTACTTTTGCAGTAATCTTTCTCATTTCGTCAACTTTTCTTCCATCCGGTCTTTTGAATGTTTTTGTTACCATTTTATTTACTTGTGCCCTCTCGTGCCCTTGAGGGTATTAGGGTACTTGTGCCCTTTAGGGGGTATTCTCCTTCTTCTGTTCCGCGAACCATTTAGTTATTTCATCGGTTAACCCGCTTATAAATGAACGTTCTGTTACAAAGTGTATTGCTTTTTTTGCGAAAAGTTCGTCTTCAATCTTGTTTCCTTTTATCCAAATAACACCGTTTTGTCCAACCGTGATATTACAATCTGTTTCGTCTTTTATTAGTTTTATCATGCTTCCTTCCTTACCAATAATTCTAGGAACTTTATTCGGATTTACTTCAATTATTAAACCCTCTTCAATTTTTCCAAGTCCTCTCGACTTCAAACTTAAATCTATCCCTCTCTTGTTAATATTCCATATCTTTCCAACCATCATGTCTCCTATTGACATAACTTCATCAAGAGCATCTTTGTTTACAAATCTTGGAACTTCCATCAAGGACAAAAAACCATTATCTGCCGCTCCAATATTTATTACCCATCCATTAAAAGTAATATTTTCTACTTTTCCGATAACTACATTTCCTCTTCGGGGTTGATAGACTCCAGATAGAGGGATTACTTTTACTAATTTGTTCATTTCTTCTGCAAGTCCGTATTTTAAGGCAATAATATTCTCTCCGTTTTTTTCTGTTCCCTCTCCGGGAAGAAGGTCGTTTCCACTAGAAATAATTTCTCCAGGAATTACTATTTTTCTTTCGTTTTTTTCCGTCATTTTATTCTTTTATCTCTTCTGTTAGCGCACTTCCATGCGTTATTGAGTTTAATTTGTCATAAAAGTCCATCAACATTCCCGAAGGAACGTTAACCGTGACTTCTAAGCTACCATCATTAAGCCAGCTTTCGGTTTCCTTGAACTCTGTGATTATTCCATAGGCTTTCCCTGTATGTAAAGCAGGAATGGTTATTTTAACTTTTTTAGTCTGAATTTTTATCGGAATAACCTTGCTGACTTCCGAAAGAATATCTTTAATTTGGTTTTCTACTGGTGTATTCTTTACGTTAACATGTGCTTGTTCAAGGGCATTTTTAATCCTTTCGGTTGTGTGCGGATTTCCCGTCTTGGGATCAACCGCATTTTTAGCAATGAAGTCAACAACTTGTTTAAATTTCTTCTCTTGTTCTTCACTTCGATGTTCCTCTGTAACCAAAATTTCTCCATCTTTAACAATTTTTGCGGCTATTTCATTCACCTCGGTTGTTCCAAAAGCATCTTTTAAGTCTTTCTCTGCCGCTCTTTCACCCTTCTTCAAATCGGTAAAAATATCGTTCGCATCAAAGAAATCTCCAACACTTCCTTTCCCTTTTTTAAAGGCAAGAGCCTTATCCAAATCTACCGGAATTTCAAAATGTTTCCCGGTTCTTTTTATTCTTGCTGTAGTATTAACCATTATAATTTATTAATTTCTTCACCCTCTAAACGGTGAACAATTTTTTCTTTATTTGTAATATAACACATCTCAAATTTGTCTATTTTGAAAACCTTTCCTTGAATCTCTTCAAATATTTTTGTCGCCATTTTAACGCCTTCTTTTATCGTCATACCCTGCCTATAATTTTCCCTCAATTTTTCTTTTATCTTATCATCATTTTCCCCAATAGCATTTGCGTAATAAGAGAAATAATTTCCGGTTATATCACTCATTAAAACTTCGGGTTTATCTTCGTTTATTCCAGCAATCATAATAGCAACACCAAAAGGTCTCGCTCCCCCGTACTGGGTGAACTGTTGTTTTGTGTTAGCAATTTCTTTTATTATTAATTCGGGTTCAACCGGAGAATCGTAAGTAATTTTATGTTGTTGAGCAAGAATTTGCGCTCTTTCAATAAGAACTCTCGCATCCGCAACAATTCCAGCGACGCTAGAAATAATATGAGAATCAATTTCGTATATCTTATTAGCAGACTTCTTAACAATTAATTTATCCTCTACTCTTTTATCTGCCATAATAAAAACTCCATCAGAACAAACCATTGCAATACTTGAGCTCCCAAGTCTAACTGTCTTTTCTGCGTATTCCACCTGAAGCAGATGTCCTTCTGGGGAGAACATTGTTGCAGTTCTGTCGTAACCCATTGCTTGATGTTGTATGTCTGTTGGCATTTCCATTTTTTACCAGAGAATCTTATAATAAGTTTAACCTTTAATTTCTCTTCAAAATTTAGAATTACTCTTTATTTAAAAACTCTTCGGTTAGCAATTTATAAAAAAATAAGAGGGTTTCACTACATCTTTAATATTAGAAAACCTATTAAACAAGATTATTATAAAAAAGATATGGTAAAGGAACTAAGTATAATCATTCCCGCAAAAAACGAAGAAAAAAATATAGAAAGCCTCCTAAAAAGTATTAAATCTCAGTCCTATAAAAATTATGAAGTTATCTTGGCAGATGCCAAATCTAGCGATAATACGAGGAAAATAGCCAAAAAATACGGTGCAAAGGTTGTTGAAGGGGGACTTCCAGCAAAAGGGAGAAATAATGGGGTAAAGGTAGCAAAAGGGAAGATTTTCTTGTTTCTGGATGCGGATACTAGGCTTCCAGAGAATTTCATCAAAGAAAACCTATTCGAGTTTAAGAAAAGGAAGTTGGATATTGCGGGAGTTGATTTAGTTCCAGATAGCAAGAAAAAGAGGGATAAACTGACTCATGCAGTGTACAATTTATGGCAGAGAGTCGCCCAAAAGATAGATCCCCATATGTCTGGGGCGTGTATTTTCATAAAGAAGGGGGTATTTTTCTATTTGGAAGGGTTTAATGAGGATTTAATGGTTGCGGAGGATCACGCCTTGGCAAGAAAAGCCCATAAGTTTGGCTATAAATTTGGAATCCTAAAAAAAGGGGTTCTCCTATCAACCAGAAGATTGGAGAAGGAAGGAAGGGTTACTTTTGCATCCAAGCTCTTTTATTTTTGGTTTAGAAGATTATTCGGAGAAATTAGGAAAAGTAAAATTAAATACGAATTGGATAAGAGGTAAGAAATAGCTAATGGAAGCACTAACTAAATTAAAAGAGTTATTCAAAAGCGAGAAATTTTATATCGGATTTGGAATTCTAGTCTTCGGTATTATTGTTATGCAACTCTTTAGCCTTTATCTTTATCATAGCTATCCAACACTGCCAACTCTCAGAGATAGCATTTTGGACAATCTACCAACAATAAGAATGGGGTGGATATATGACTTGCTAATTTTTATTTCAATCGCGATATTTGTAGTTTATGCTTTCAGGAAAGATTATAAAAAAATTCCATATTTTCTTTTTTTATTTGGAGTTCTTAGTCTCATAAGAGGACTTTTTATGGCACTAACACCGTTTGCAAATCCAGACCTAAGCATTTATCAAGGAATTTCTAGTTCGGGTATTTTTAATCGGGGAGTTTATCCTTCCGGGCACACAGGGTCAGGATTTATTGCATATCTTCTAGCATCTGGTGTTTACAGAAAAGTACTTCTGTTTTTTGCAATAGCAATTATTATCTCTCTTTTACTCGCTCACGGGCATTACAGCATAGATATTTTTTCAGCAATAATCTTCGCATACGCGGTTTACATGATGGGAGAAAAACACTTCAAAAAAATTCTTTGTTTGGAATAATTATTCTTTTAATTTTTTAAGTGTTCCAGAAACTTTTTTAACATAAATTTTTTCTGGAGAGATACAAAAACTTGCCTTTACCGCATCAACCATGTTTCTATTAACAGAAACAATCACCCAATCCTCTCCGGTCTTTATCCAACTCAAAGAGGTTTTGGACATTCCCAAAGTTCCTATAAAATCTTTTATTATTTCTTCAACATTTTTCTTAAGGTTCTTACCTTTAATCAAAAGATATCTTTTCTTCTCTCTCATAGAAGGTTTGAGTGCTTTCATAATCAACACATGTAAAAGTTGTTATTAAATATTTCTCTTGATAACTTCCTCAAACAACTAACAATATTTATAAAACACCTTTATCTTAGTAATTAATAATTAAAAAATTGGTGAAATAAAAAATGAGAATTCATACAATAGGGGGTTTTAACGAAGTTGGTAAGAATATGACTGTAGTTGAGCTTGAAGATGACGCAATTATGTTTGATTCTGGGTTTCATTTGCCTTCCATTATTGAACTTCAAGAGCAGGAGAACGGGGAACAGGTTTATACCGAAAAAAGATTAAGACAAATAGGAGCAATAGCAGACGATACTCTTCTTGATAAGCTTGGAATAAGAGAAAAAGTAAGAGCTATTTTGCTTGGACACGCTCATCTAGACCATATCGGAGCAATTCCTTACATGGGCTATAGATACAAGGCCCCAGTTGTAGGAACTCCCTTTACTATGGCTGTCCTGAAAAGAATAATGGATGACGAGAGGATTACCATACCAAACCCCCTACACTCAATTCAGCCAGATGGCACTTTTATTGTAAGAGGCAAGAAAAGAAATTATGAAGCCGAATTCATTAATATCACCCACTCAACAATTCAAACAACGATGATTGCTTTGCATACTCCAGAAGGAGTGGTTCTTTACGCAAATGATTTTAAACTGGACAACAATCCAATCCTTGGAGCTCCTCCTAATTATAATAAACTTAAAAAAATAGCAAAGGAAGGTGTTAAGGCTTTAATTGTGGATTCGCTTTACTCAAGTTCAGAAAGAAAAACTGCAAGTGAAAAAATAGCCAGAGCAATGCTGGAAGAAGTTATGCTTACAGTAAGAAACGAAAAATCTGCCATGTTTGTTCCAACCTTTTCATCACATATTGCAAGGCTTAAGAGTATTGTTGACTTTGGAAAAAAACTAAACAGAGAAATCTATTTTGTTGGAAGAAGTCTTAACAAGTACGTCTCTGCAGCAAAGGACGTTGGGATGTGTCCTTTCAGAAATGATATAAAAATTGCTAGTTATAAGAAACAAGTCGAATCTATTTTAAAAAAGATTGGAAGGGAGAGAGAAAATTCCCTTGTTGTTTGCACCGGGCATCAGGGTGAGCCAGGAAGTATAATGGAAAGAATCTCTAGAGGAAAACTTCCATTTGAATTTAGAAAAGACGACGTTATTATTTTTTCCTCAAAAACAATTCCGGCTCCCGCAAATATTCAGAACAAGGGAATGATGGACAAGCGTCTAAAGAAAACAGGAGCGAGAATATTTGATGAGGTTCACGTTTCCGGACACGGAGGCAGAGAAGACCTAAGGGATTTGTTAAATCTAATCCATCCACAACACATAATTCCCGCTCATGGTTCAACACAACAACTTACTCCGATGATTGAACTAGCAAGAGAGATGGGTTACAGTGCTGGAAAAGAGTGTCATCTTCTCCAGGATGGACAAAATATAAAAATATAAAATGGTAAATCAAGAAGTTTTAGGGGGGTTGCATTCTGCTCTTCAGAGAGGAGAGTCTCTTGGAGAGGCAACTTCTTCATTTTTAGCTGCAGGCTATAGTCAGAGAGAGGTTGAAGAGGCGGTGGCGATGTTAAATGGAAGACAACAGGTAAATACAACCCAAGTTTTTCGTAAACAAACTCCTCAAGGAAATAAGATAACAGACAATCTTTCTGGATTACAACCCCAAGAACAAAGGTCCCCTCAACTGAATATGCAAAATGCTCCCCAAAAAGTTTCCTCTTACGGACAACAACCAAATAATAACCGAATTTTAACAATCCTATTGTCTGTACTTTTATCTCTGGTTATTGTAGCAGGGATTTTAACAGTTTTCCTCTTTAAAGAATCAATTTTAGATTTCTTCTCCAAACTTTTTTAAAAATGAGTGAAGTTTACCAACCAGATGAGGATTCTTACCTTTTACAGAGTGTTACCAAAAAATTAAATGTAACCAAAAAAGAAAAAATACTCGATATGGGGGCAGGCACAGGAATTCAGGGAGAGGTTTTTATTGAGAAGGGAATTCCCCCAAAAAATGTAACTTTCGTTGATATAAATTCTCAAGCAATAAATTATCTAAAAAAACATTTTCCAAAATCCAAAATAATAAAATCAAATCTTTTTGCGAAAGTAAAAGGAAAGTTTAATATAATTGTCTTTAATCCGCCTTATTTACCCGAAGACAAGAGAGAGCCAAAACCCTCGCGCATCGCAACAACCGGAGGAAAAGTCGGAGGGGAGTTAATTAATAAATTTTTAGTTCAAGCCAAAAAACATTTAACAAAGAAAGGAAAAATCCTGCTCCTTGTTAGCTCACTTACAAAAGGAATTAATCTTAAGGGTTATAATAAAAAACTTCTTGCAAAAAAGAAATTGTTTTTTGAGGAATTGAAAGTAATTTTATTAAGGTAGTTCCGAGAAATCGGCAAGTGCAAGAAGCTCTATAGCGCCTAGTTCTATTTTTCTATCTTTTCCCTCTTCTTTTAAATGGGCGTGTTCTAGTTTTTTATAACTCCAAATACCCGATGTAATCTTTCCCCCCGTTGCTTTAACCAAGACTCTTCTCCCAGAATACTTCTCGAGCTCTTCTAGAGGGGTAATTCTTATATCAATTTCTGTCCACGTTGCATAGGGAGGTATTGTTACCATAAAAACCCAATCCCTCTTGGTTATTTAAGGTTAATTATACTCCAAAATACACTCTATTACAATCAATTTTATATACCTCTCATATCCACTATCTTTATTAAAAAATGGTTAGATTTGCCCATATCTCCGATGTTCATTTGGGGGGCTGGAAACAAGAACCCATGCAGGAACTGAACTTTCAATCTTTCCAAAAAGCAATGGATATTTGTATGGATTCTAGGCTAGATTTTGTACTTATTGTTGGAGATTTATTTGATACCGCCTACCCTTCAATAGAGATATTAAAGCGAACTTTTGGAGAGTTTAAACGCTTAAAGGAAGCAAAGATACCTTGTTTTATAATTGCCGGCTCCCACGACTATTCTGTTTCTGGAAAAACTTTTTTAGATGTTTTAGAAAAAGCAGGATTTTGTACCAATGTTTTTAATCCAGAAGAAAGAGGAGAAACGATTCTTCTAAATCCAACAATTTATAGGGGAGTTGCAATGTACGGTTATCCCGGAAAAAAATCTGGATTGGAAATTCCCGAACTAAGAAGAGTAAAACTACAGGATGCTCCCGGAATGTTTAAGATATTTATGTTGCATTCCACCCTGGACAAGGCAAAAGGAACCCTTCCAGTTGACTCAATAGAATCCGAAATTCTTCCAAAGGCTGATTATTACGCCCTCGGACATCTTCATATAGATTTTCAATATGAAAATTTTATTTATCCCGGGCCGGTATTTCCTAATAACTTTCAAGAGTTGGAAGATTTGAAAAACGGGAGTTTTTATATTGTTGATACAGATTCCCTAACCTCTCTAAAAAAAGTTGAATTGAAGATAAAAGATGTAGTGTCTTTTGAAATAACCGTAAAAGATGCTCTAACCGCAACCGATAAAATTATTGAAGAACTCGGTAAAAAAGAAATTGAAGATAAAATTGTTCTTTTGAGAGTTAATGGTGAACTGAAAAACGGGAAAAACTCGGATATTAAGTTTTCAAAAATAGAAGATTTTGTTAAATCAAAGAAGGCGTATTTTTTATTAAAAAACACACACGGTTTAAATGCAAAAGAAGTTGCGTTGGAAATTGAAGTAGGCAATTCTGAGAATATAGAGGAAGAAACCATAAAAGTTTACTCCGAGCAAAATCCCTCTGATTTTAATTCACTTATCCCCGGGCTAATTAATGCACTCTCTCTAGAAAAACAGGAGGGAGAAAAATCAGAAGCATTTAAGAGCAGGGTGTTGGAATCCTCAAAAAAAATATTAAAGTATTAAAATGATAATAAAAAAAATAGTTTTAGATAACATTCGAAGTTACGAGCATCAAGAGGTAGAATTTCCAGAAGGCTCAACGCTTTTAGCAGGAGACATTGGTTCCGGTAAAACTTCCATACTCCTGGCTATAGAGTTTGCCCTCTTTGGTTTGCAACCAGGTAGGAAAGGAAACTCTCTTCTTAGAAATGGTAAGAACGAGGGAGGGGTAAGAATAGAATTTAATGTTGAGGGAAAAGAGATTATCATCGAAAGAACCCTAAAAAAAGGTAAAACAATTTCTCAAGATGCCTGTTCGATTACCATCGATGGAGAAAAAAAAGAGCTTTCCGTAACCGAATTAAAAGATAAGGTTCTTGATATTTTAAATTACCCAAAAGAATTTTCCAAAAAACAGAATCTTCTCTACAAATTTACCGTTTATACTCCTCAGGAAGAAATGAAACAAATAATTTTGGAAGATTCAGAAACAAGGATTAATACTCTTAGGCATGTATTTGGAATCGATAAATACAAACAAATCTTAGAAAACACTTCGGTAGTTATTTCTGGACTGAGAGAAGAGAGAAAAATTGCTGAAGGAGCTACCCTTACCCTAGAGCAGGATAAAACAGATTTAATAACAAAAGAGGAAGAACTTGAGGGAAAAAGGCACGGTTTAGTCTCTCTTGAAAGAGAATTGTTTGAAAAAAAGGAAATTAAAAAGAGGATAGAGGAGGAGATGGAAGAGGTTTCTAAAAAAATGGAAGAGAAAATAAAACTTCAACAAGAGGTAGAGAAGACAAAAATAATGATTTCTGGTAAAAACGAAACCATCTCGGATAATGTTAGAACTTCAAAAATGATTGCAGAACAGATAAAAGAAAGCGGGGAAATAAAAATCGACGATTCAAAAATTACAAACTTAAGTAATGAGATTGAGTTAATTAAAAAAGAAGAGAAAATTCTGGATGAGAAAAACCTTCAGATAACCTCGGAGATTAGTTCTCTAACCTACAAAAGTCAGGAGGATGAAACGATAAAGAAAAATATCTCACATTTGGATATTTGTCCTACCTGTTTGCAGGATGTTGATGCGGTTTACAAAAGCAACGTATTCAACAAGATGGACAACGATATTTCTGGAAACATAAGAAGAATCCAATCCCTGAGAATTGAAAAAGAGAGCATTGTAAAGAAGATAAATGCCCTGGATTTTGAAGTTTCTCTTAAACAAAAAGAAATACAGGAGACGAATCTCCTTATGGTAAAACAAGCAGGAATAAAAGAAAAACAAAAGAGATTAGAAGAGATAGAAAAACTCAATCTAACCTTAGAAAAAGACGTAGAGTTGCTGGAACAACACATGTCCATTCTAAAAAATTCGGTATTCGAATTGAGCAGGTTTGATTTAATATACGAAGAAAAAGAAAAGAATTGGGAAATTGCGGTAAAAGAAGAGCGTATGGCGGACATAAAAGTAGCGGAGCTAAAAAGAGAAATAGACCTCTTTTCAAAGCAGATAGAAGAATTAAGATTAAGAATAATAAAAGTTGAAGAACAAAAAAAGAGGCTTAACTATCTCCTTAACCTGGAAAGTTGGCTTTCTGACAGATTTCTCTCGGTTGTAACTTTTATAGAAAAAAACGTCATGATAAGACTTAAAACAGAGTTCTCTAAATTCTTTTCGGAGTGGTTTGGTATGCTTGTTTCTGAGAGTTTTGATGTTCGTCTTCAGGATGATTTCACCCCAATAATCGAACAGCAGGATTACGAACTGGATTATGACTATCTTTCTGGAGGTGAAAGAACCGCCGTAGCTCTGGCTTATCGTCTGGCTTTAAATCAGGTTATAAATTCCCTATTGAGCAAGATAAAAACAAAAGATTTGGTTATTCTTGATGAGCCAACCGATGGTTTCTCCGCTCCTCAATTAGATAAAATGAGGGATGTTCTTCAGGAATTAAATGTAAAGCAGCTAATAATAGTTAGTCACGAGCAGAAAATAGAGGGTTTTGTTGAGAATATTGTAAGATTTAAGAAAGAAAAGGGAATAAGCGGGAGATATTAGTTTATTTAGGATAGGTTTTAAAATAATTCTTACAAAACATTTATAAATACTGAAATATCAATAATATTACTGATAAATCAGTAAGTATAATATGGGGAAAATCAAAAGAAAACAAGATGGAGGTTTTCGTGCAATTTTTGGAGATTTGGAAATTTCCCATTTGGAGGGAACCATAATCGCATCTTTCTTTCCAGAAGCCGAAGAAATGACAATAAAAGAAATTCAAGAAAGAGTTGAATATTCTTATGAAAGAGTTAATTCTGCACTAAAGTCTTTAACTAAAAAAAAGATTGTTCTTGAAAAGCAAAGAGGAAAAACCCTCCTTTATTCTCTTGACACAAATGGTCCATATTCATACGGTTTGGGTTTTAATAGATATTCACTTCAAAGAAAAATCGACTTTATTAAGAAACACAAAACAGTCTATAATGCAATTCAGGAGGTGGAGAATCATCCTTTCTCATGGAGCGTAATTTTGTTTGGAAGTTATTCAAAGGGGACTGAAACTAAACAAAGTGACGTTGATTTGATTGTTACATGTACTCTCGGTAAGGAAAAGGAAATGGAGGATTTTGTTAAATCATTAAAACATAAGTATGGGATTAATTTTTCCCCGATAGTCTTACCGATGCACGAATTCCCAAACATAAAAGAAGATAATCCTGAATTGTGGAGCGATTTAAAGATGTATGGAATAGCTTTTAAGGGAGGAGATAATTTTTATTATTGGATGTACAAAGAGGATAAGTGACATTAACCAGCTAATCAGACAGGGATATATTTCAAAAGACGACTCTGTTAAAAATCTTTCCCAAAAATATTTGCAAAAGGCGAGGGATAATCTAGTCACTATGAGCCTACTTTCAGACATAAACACCAATAAGAAAGCAAGGGATTTGCTAAAAATACCCGTTGATTATAATAGTGATGAATGGGTAGTTATCACAGGATATTATGCAATGTACGCCTCTGCTTTAGCGCTAATTGCTAAAATTGGTTATAAAAGCAAGAACCACACCGCAACAATAATTCTCTTAGAAGAATTTTTTATTAAGAAGAAGTTAATATCTGGAGAGGACATAATCTTATTAAAAAATGCCATTATTCAGAAAGTAGAAATAGAAAAATTATCCGAAGCGAGGCATAAGAGGGAAATTGCACAATATAGCGTAACTAAGTGTACAACAAAAGAAATCGCCGAAAATATAAGGAGGGATGCTTATAACTTCATAGATAAAATTGAATTAATAATTTAATCGCTTTCCACAGAAGGGCAGGAATAAGCGGGAAAGAAAGCGATTAGTAAATCACATATATCTTTATAAAAAATAATTTGTAAATGTTGGGATGGTCGTTAAAATCACTTATACTTTTTATGACCCTAACCTATTGTTACCTAGTGTTTTAAGAGGGACTAAAGGCATAGATACTATCCATCTTGGGGATCCTAGCAGTCCAAAGGATTTTTTTAATACTTATCGCGTTAATCGCACTGAAGTTAGAATCAGTTTAAGGCCACTAGCAGTATTTGATGATGGAGTTTATAGCGCAGAAATTTCTGCAGAGACCGAAAAGCAAGCAACTCGAGCAGCAGATGAAATAAATACTCTTTGTAAGAAGACTAAAAGCTTGCCAATTACCCGATTAAGAAGGACACATGGCTAAACCCGTAAAATTTATAAACCTCTTCCCATAACAATTAACATAAGCTCTAGTAAACTAAACGATTATTCTAGAAAAATGGACGAAGACATAAAAAAATCAATGCTGAAAACCGGAACAACCATAATGGGGATTATCTGCAAAGACGGTGTTGTTATGGCTGCCGATAGACAAGTTACTGCGGGGAATATTGTGATGAGTAAAAACACTAAGAAAGTCTATCCGGTTAACGATTATATTATTTTTGCGGGTTGTGGTAACGCTTCGGATGCTCAAAAGATTTCAAAGATTCTTGCAGCAGAGTTGAAAATTAAAGAACTTCGCTCAAGATCTAGGCCAACAGTAAAACAAGCAGCAAATCTCTTAGCTACAATTTCTTATAATCAAATAAGACAACCCTCGATGATTCCTATGATGGTTGGGACCCTTATTGGTGGTTTTAATGAAGATGGCACAACTGCACTTTACACAATTGAGCCTGCAGGAAGTATAATTAAGGTTGAAGATTATGATGCGAATTTTGGAAGCGGTATGCCATACGTTCTTGGACTCCTAGAAAGACAATGGAAGAAGGGGCTTAGCATCGGGGAAGGAGTAAAACTTGCGAGTGAGGCACTTAAGTCCTCAACTCAGAGAGATCTTGGCTCTGGTTACGGAATAGATATATTCACAATCACTAAAGAGGGGATAAAGAAAGTGGTAGAGCAGATTATTTCTCCAAATTACGAAGACGAATAGTTTCAAATTCAAAATGGACATCTTGAAAAACATCATAGAAAAGTTACACGGAGAGGTTACTGAAGCGGGTTTTGAGGGAGCAAACATTGTTCTCTATACCGCAAATCAGAATTTCTTCAAGGACGATAAAGGAAAGGTAAGAGAAATTGTAAATGAAATCAAAAAAAGAGTCGAGTTAAGAGCAGATGCAAAAATTCTTCCAGATAAGGAAACTACCGAAAAAGAAATAAAAAAGATAGTACCCGAAGAAGCCGAGATTACTCAAGTTATTTTTGATGCTCAGAGAAGTATTGTTATCATAGAAGCAAAAAAACCCGGACTTGTTATTGGGAAGGGGGGGGCGATATTGGAAGATATAAGAAAGAATACTCTCTGGACACCACAAGTTCAGCGTTCTCCTGCAATAAAAAGTCAGATAACCGAGAATATAAGAGAAGTTCTTTACGCAAATAATAACTACAGAAGAAAGTTTTTGGATGGCATAGGAAAGAAAATTTACAAGGAGTGGTCTCCGGATAAAGTAGATGAATGGGTTAGAATTACTTTTTTAGGTGGAGGAAGACAAGTAGGAAGAAGTTGTATGTTATTACAAACTCCAGAATCAAAAATATTAATTGATTGTGGAATTGATGTCGCTGCAAGCGGAGCAGATAAATTTCCCTTTTTTAACGTTCCAGAATTTGATATCAATCAATTAGATGCCGTGATAATTAGTCATGCTCACTTGGATCATGTAGGACTTCTTCCTTATTTGTATAAAATGGGTTACACCGGACCGTGCTATATGACTCCTCCAACGAGAGACATCGCTTCTTTAATTTCTCTGGATTTTATTGGTGTTGCATACAAACAGGCATCAAAACCCCTTTTCAATTCTTCTGATATAAAAGAAATGGTTAAACATAGTATCTGTTTAAACTATAATGAAGTTACCGACGTGACTCCAGACGTAAGATTAACATTCTATAATTCCGGACACTGTTTGGGAGGAGCAATGGCTCACTTTAATATCGGAAATGGGTTACACAATCTTCTTTATTCTGGAGACTACAAATACGGAAAATCTCGTTTACTGGACCCAGCAATTTCAACTTTCCCAAGGATAGAATCTGTTATAACCGAATCAACCTATGGTTCTAAAAATGACATCCTCCCTCCAAGAGCTCAATCTGAAGAAGAGCTTTTAGAAATTGTTAACAAAACAATTGCAAATGGGGGAAAAGTTCTAATTCCCGAATTGGGTTTGGGTAGAGCGCAAGAAACAATGTTAATCTTGGAAGACGCTATGAAAAAGAATCTTCTTCCCAAAGTTCCAATATATATCGATGGTATGATTTGGGATATTAACGCAATTCACACCGCTTATCCAGATTTTCTAAGCAGCCAAGTAAGAAATCAGATATTCCAGGATAATAATCCCTTTGTATCCGAAATTTTTTCTAGAGTAGGTTCATTCCAAGAAAGAAGAAAAGTAATTGAGGGAGGTCCTTGTGTGGTTTTAGCAACCTCCGGAATGTTGGTTGGAGGAGCTTCTGTAGAATATCTTAAGGAATTTGCAAGCAACGAGAAAAACGCGATTGTTTTTGTATGTTATCAGGGGGTTGGTTCTTTAGGAAGACAAGTTCAAGACGGAATTAAAGAAACTAAAATGATTGTTGATGGAAAGGAAGAAATAGTAAAAATAAATTTGGGAGTTCATACGATTGCCGGATTAACTGCTCACGCCGGAAGAAATGAATTAATTAATTTCTTTAACAACATGCGTCCAAAAGCAAAAAGAATTATAATTAATCACGGAGAGGTTTCTAAATCTCTTGATTTAGCTTCTGCTTTATACAAACTTAATAGAGTTGAAACAAACGTCCCAAGAACGTTAGAAACAATAAGATTGAGATAGTTTCACTTATCTTTAAAAACCTCAAAACATTTTGATTAATATAAAAGAAGATGATAGAAGAAATAGTTAAAAGAACGAGTCCGCTTGATGCACTCTTAGTTTTAATTGGAGCGTTAGCAATTGTAAGCTTCTGGAGAGGAGTTTGGGGAATGATGGATTTGTATCTTTTTCCTAAAAACCATCTTGTCAGTTCTGGAGTTTCAATTTTTTTTGGTTTGTTAATACTAATAATTGTGAGTCTTTATAGAGGAAAGAAAAAATGAAACACAAACTAAAAATAACGCTAATTATTCTAACAATGTTCCTCGTAACTCAGTTAATTGGGTTATATGTTGTAGGGCATTACTCCCCAGTAAAAGTTGTAAACGGAGAAAAGGTAAACGTTTCGGCTCCCGGATTGCCCTTTGGATTAGAAACTCCGCAAGTTGAAAAACAATCGGAGTTCTTAACAACCCTTTTACCTTCGATAATCTTTGCATTTGTTGTAGCAATACTTCTAATCTTTTTGTTAACAAAATTCCATTCACGTTTTATTCTACGTTTATGGTTTTTTGTAGTAATTATAATTGCACTTGGAATTTCATTCAATTCGGTTATTGATAGTATCGCTTACTCTTCTTTAATTGCTGCAGCAATAGCAGTCCCTCTAGCCGCAATAAAAATTTACGGAAGAAACCTTCTTGTTCATAACTCCACAGAACTTTTAATTTATCCAGGAATTGCTGCAGTTTTTGTTCCAATACTTAACATCTACACAATAATTATTCTTTTGGTTATCATTTCAATATACGATATGTGGGCAGTCTGGCATTCCGGAATAATGCAAAAGATGGCAAAATACCAGATGAACGAGCTTAAGGTGTTTGGAGGATTTATGATTCCTTACATTTCTAAAAAGTTACGTAAATCTCTTAAAAAACTCAAACCCTCTCAACTAAAAAAGAAAAAAATACAAGTTAGTATTGCAATCCTTGGAGGAGGAGATGTAGTCTTTCCGATTATAGCTGCAGGAGTTGTTTTAGTAACCTGGGGACTAATTCCCGCTTTATTAGTAATTCTCGGAGCACTTCTCGGGTTGACTTATTTATTAATATTCTCAGAAAAGAAGAAATTTTATCCCGCAATGCCTTTCATAACAGCAGGAATTTTATTAGGAATGTTTGTCGGATGGTTAATTGCTTAAAGTTGTCTTCTAATATCTCTAATCGCTTCTTTTTTTGCTTTGTCCAACTTATCTTTTATTCCAGAACCAAACTGTCTTATTCCATCTGGAGTTACTGCAACAATATCCAATCCCCCACTATAAATGTCTTTTGAGGATCTTCCCAAACCCTCAACACATATGTCAAAAGCCTGCTTCATATTAAGGTGATAAGGTATGTCTGCCCAGTCAGGCCTCAACGCTTCAACTGCATGTTTCGATCCACTTCCATCAAGAGCATATTTTCTCTCTTCAACCTTTCCAAAAGGATTAACATAATGTAAAAATGGTTTTCCTTCCAAACGGCTTGCAATAATAAGACTAGTTGTGTCATCCCCATTTGAACGTGTGAAATTGTATCTTCTCATATGCATTTCTCTAATATTTTTTAAATCTCTGTCTGTAAAAGCTTTTTTCAAATCAATTTCTCCCCTTCTAATTAAAGATAACATATCCGCAGTATAATCATCAAAAGTCCCTATTACTGCAACCGCAACTCTTCCATCATCAGAAATATACATCTTCTGTCCCTCATCCTTTGTTTGTTCCCTATAAACTACATCTCCTGCAGGTCTCCATTCTGTTCTTGTAAGACTTACATCTGAAGCAAGAACTATTCCTTTTTCTTTTCCTTTTTCGGCTCTCAAACCAATAACCGTTGTCATACTATTACACAATATATCCTATTTATAAAACTTTCTTATTTGTAACACTTTATAAGTAACAACAAAATAATAAGATTTATAAAGCCTTTTTCTTTGCTTTCAGTAGTAAAAAAATGACAATACCAAAATACACCCAAGCGGAATTGAAGAGATACATGGGAGTTCTTTCAAGAGCCAGAACTCACGGTGCTCATCCGGGGTATGAAAATGCTCCGTCTGAAGATCAAGTTGTAGAAGCAATGAAAATTGCTTTTAATCTAGCAAAAGTTGTAAATGGACTTGGAGCTGAAACGCTCGGAGAAATTAGCCGTCTTTCAGGAGACAAATCAGTGAGAAGTGACATGGCGAATGTCCTTAATGATACTCGAGAAGGAGCTTTTACTCTTGAAGACGTAAAATATGGGGCTAAGATTATTAACCTCTACGCCACATTATCTCATTTAAAATCAAAACTTCACGCAAGCAATAAGTTTGAATTACCTCGTGTAAGAGAATCAAAGAAACTTGAAAGACTGCTAGAACCTATGGGGGAGGATTTACAAAATGTCCGCGCATGAAGATAGACGAGCTTTAGAAATGGTTTTCGGAGAGGGTTATTTGAATCCGTCAAGAAGAATAGTTAATTTGGCTAGCAAGGAGGGAAGGAGAATTTTGGATGAAAAGTATCATTATAACGTTTCTGGAAATTCTTCCGATTTAGAATCTGAAGGGTTTATTCTTGATTTGAAATACCCCTATATAAATTTAAAAGATTCCTCTAGAAACTCAAATATTTCAGGGTTAATAGCTGAAATAAGGGCTTATGCTGTAGCAACTCAAGGAGTTTTTTCTTTTGATTCGGGAAAACAAATTGTTAAGGTAACACCCTCAAGGGTAGGAAAAACAAAATGTTAGTAAAATCTGAACTAATAAAGAAAATCAAGGATTACTTTGATTTGAACGTTTACGAAACAAAGGTTTGGTTAGCTCTGCTTTCGAAAGGGATTGCATCTGCAGGAGAAGTTGCAGAGATGTCTGGAGTTCCTCGTTCAAGAACTTATGATGTTCTAGAAGGACTTGAAAAGAGAGGTTTTGCAATAGAGAAACTTGGAAAGCCGGTAAAATACCTTGGAGTTAAGCCAGAAAGAATCATTGAAAAAATGAAAAATAACGTTAAAACACACGCCGAGGAAAGAATAGAAGGACTTTCTAAAATAAGAGATACCCAAGAATTTGAGGAATTAGAAGGACTTTACAGGCAAGGAATAAACCCCGTAAAAAGAGAGGAAGTTTCTGCCGCTCTAAAGGGTAAATCAAATATCTCGAATCAATTAAAGGAAATTCTTCAAGACGCAGCAAAGGAAGTTATAATTGTAACCTCTGCTGAAGAAATGAACTTAAAGTTAAAACTTTTCCAGCAAACAATCGAGCAACTTAAGAAACAGGGAATTAAGATTAAAATGGCTCTTTCAGGAAATGATGAGTTAATCAAGAAAATATCTGGAGTTCTTGGAGTGAAGATAAAGAAATCTACAATAGATTCTAAATTTTTCATTGTTGACAGAACAGAAATTCTTTTTTACATTTCAAAAGGTGGAGAAAACGATGAAACTGCGATATGGTTAAACTCAGAATTTTTTGCACAGGCTTTTGCCGCCTTGTTCGACAGAGCGCTGGGGGGAAATTAATATGACGGAAAAAGATGACATTTGTAAGAGAATCGAAGTGGAAGGAAGAAGATTTATCAAATGGCATATGGGTTTGGGATTGGCTGCCATTTTTATTGGGGTGCCAATGGTCATGGGATCACTTGTAGCATATGTACCAAAAAAGGTTGCGGAAGCGAGGGAGGTCAAACTTAAAGATGCAGCATGGGACGAAATTTTTGGAATTAAAAAAGGTAAAGCAACCGGTTTGGCAGATACTAATCTTGACGGAGTTTATAGTATTGGCGAAGTTGCCGATGCATATAGAAAAATGGGACTTGAAAATTCTACTCTTTACCAGTTAAGAGGACTAAATGATGAGGCTTGGGAATTTTTAAAACCAACAACAAGGGAAGACGTTTTAAAAGCAATTCATTCATATGAATCTGAAAAAAGACAAAAAGAGGGGGGAAATTAAAATGAAATTCAAGATGGCTATGGGAATTGCCGCTTTGGTCCTAGGAGCGGGAAGATTAAATGCAGATTATGCTCAGCAGAGGTTCACCGAGTATATGGCAAAGAATAACTCCCAATATCGTGTAGAGTATGTTTCTGGTACAGAAAGGGTTGTAGATCTAGGGTCGGTTATTGGAGGAATATATCTTCTTACAAGCTCGTCAAAAAGAGATACTAAAAAAGATAGCTGCAGAGGTGCGGGAGGAGGAAATTAAGATGCCAAAAACAACTGCAGAAGGCGTAGATATATGCTATGTGGAGCCAAGAGATACGCTTTTCAATCCAGATACAGAAGAATATTCTGTTGTTACCAGAGTAAATTACGGAAACAGTAGGCTGGAAGTTAGATACGTTGATGGAAGAAAAGAAGTAATTTCTCCCCATACCGTTGAAGCTTTAGCGGAAGATGTTCTGCCTCAAAACCCACAGCCAACCACTCCAACAAGAAGAGGCTATGTGCCTTTTTCGGTGGATGGCGTTGTATTGGGGGAAATGAGGCTGGCAGATGCTCTTCATTCTATGAGAGCAAACTATCGCGAGGCCATTTTTGCAGAAAAAGATAGAGTAATGAAAGACGTAAGAAAATATAATCAAATAATTCCCCAATCCCTAGACGAAGAAGTTCGCTCTGTTGTTAAGGGGGCAGGAAAAGCTATTACAAGAACAAGAAAAGCAATAAGAACCACAAGAGATTTCTTAGATGGTTCTGTTGCTGCAGGAGATTAAAATGGCTGGTGAAGACGCATCCAATAGAATTTATGAACATTTTAAAAAGGAAAAAGAAGAACTTTCAAAGGGAATTAATAGTGCCTATCAGCGGAAGAAAACAACTAACCTTGCTCGTTTGATGGCAACCGTCAGTAGGCGGTCTCAACAGGCTCATGAGCTAGCCGGAAACTGGAAAGATGCGGCTGTTCAAAAAGGACTTTCTTTAAAATATGATACAATGGTAGAATCTTTTTCTCCAGAAAAACCAAAACATTCAGAGAATCCAGAAGATCCTAATTATCTCCCAAGTTTCTTAAGCCCAGACAATTTGGAGAGCTCTAATTATCTCCCAGAATTTTTAAGAACTAGCCAATAATTTTTATATCTGTTATATACATCTCTTTGATTCTTGCAGAGTTTTTAACTTTCCATTTACCCAAGAAATCTTTTAGGTTCTCTTTTACTTGTTCTTTAGCATAAATTCTTCCTTTTTTAATAAAAGTCTTCTTATGTTCCTTTTTAAATTTAGAAACATTTTCCTTATCACTCACAAAAGGCCCATTACAAATAACCTCTTTTTTCTTTTTTGCAACAAAGAAAATTCTTGCTTTTTTATTTCCAGGATATTCAAACCCCTTGTCTTTAATATCAAATAATTTTCCAATTTCTTCCAAGAGGTGATTGTGGAATTTGAGCAATTTACTCCCAGCGATGTCACCTTCCTGTTTACTAGTTTCAATTTCAATTAAAGCAAAATCATTTTTATTTTTATTTGCTTTTTCTTTTATTTTTTGTATATTAAGTACTTCTTCCTCAAAGAATCTAATATCCGGATTCTTAAGGAATTCTTTAGCAGATTTCTGAAATTTTAAAAAAGTTTCTTCCGAGAGTCCAGCAAGCGCATTCCTCTGTTTATATGTGGGATCAATCAAAATTACCGGGGAGGCGAGTTTGGAGGAGTTTAGGTTGAGAAGGGTCTCCTGCTTGTTTTTGAATTGTTTCTCGATGTCAATAACTGTCTTCTGCTTAACTTTAACCATTTCCTTTAAGAATTTAATAAATGTCTTATAATGGTAAACAAGAAGTTCTAAAGAATAACCAGAGAAACCCTTTATGTAGGATTCTGCTCCATAACAATTATTTCCGTAGCAGAAAGCTTTCGCTAGCTTTATTTCATCAAGTATTTTTTTATCTTTTATTTTCTTTCTTATATACTTAACATGAGAATAAGATAAATCAGTTATATTCTCTGCTTCAGAGGTTTTTTTTACTTTCATTACCGGAATAAGTTCAATAACAAGAAGAGGAGAAACTTTAATTTCAAAATAATCACGGGAGCCATGAATAGTGGAAAATTTACTACCAGAAATCATCTTTTTCGCGAGTTTGGATATTTCTTCTTCCTTATACCTTTTATCAAATCTCAAGAATACATCCACATCGTATTTATCTTTTTTTATCAGTGTTTCCTTGGCATAACTTCCCCCCACAAAAACTTCCGCCTCTATCTTCATTTTTTTTCTTTTTGTTTCCAATCTCTCTAAAAAGTGGTTAAGGGATTCCAAGATAAACTTTGTTTCCTCCTTTGAAGGGTCTATCTTTGTTAGAACTTCCTTGAGAATTTTGTTCACATCTTTAGCCATATTAAATATAGAAGAATAATGTTTATAAGATTAATGTAAACGCTTTATCACTCTTTCTTATCTGGGTCACGAATTTCTTTTAAATCTTTCGCCGCTGTCCGAAGAGTTGATGAAATGTCAATTATATATTTTCCTTCTTCGAGCTTGTAAATAAGTGGACGTTTTTGATTGAAGAGATTTGCGAGATCTATCTCAAACTTTCCAGAACCAACCGCACGAATAGACTCCAAATCTAAAATAACTGGAGCGGTTTCGTCTATTATTCCCGCCATCTCTCTTATATCTTTCTCAACGGCACTCTTCTCTTCCTGGGGGATTTCTATAGGATTTTCCTTAATCCTTTCCATTTGGTCGTCTTTAATATAAAAAAAGAAACGTCCCCCACAATCAGCACACCCTTCTAACAATTCCTTATTTGCTTCAGGAAGAATTCTCTTACAGTGAACACATTGGTGTGGCATTTTAGATAATCAGCTAAACTAAGTTATGTTAATAAATTTATCTGATAATTCTTATCTCTAATTTTCCTGCGGAGTTATAAGGGAACCTACTCCCAAAATCACCAAATTCTTGTAATCGGTTCAAAAAGTAAGAATTAATTGTAAACTGAATGTTATCTGCAAACCCAAAATATCCCTTGGGTTCCTGCCTAACTTCTACAAACTCTTTTTGTTTTCCATTATATTTAATACTAACCCGGATATCTCTTTTGTTTTCAAAGTTATCTCTAAACCTCATTACCCCCTCCAGACCTTCTGATCCAAGAGTTAATAATTCATCTACGCTTATTTTTGCCAAGACCTCTAACCCTATCGCATCAACTTTCATAAAACTTATCAGAATTAACTATTTTTAACAATTTATGTAATTATTTGTTAAGAAGCAACTCAATCTTTTTAGGATTTCTCTTAATTTCCTTAACTATCGTTGCTGGTCCAATAATAGTTACTGCCCCCAAATCTCCCCCAGAGAGAGCGTTGGCCATTCTTCTCTTAAATCCTCCAAAGATTCCCCCCTCTTTTCCGTTTTCAATAACCGCAAGCTCAATTCCCCTGAAATCTTTTACATGCTCTATCATCGCCATGGTGTCTTCTATCAATCTTGTTTCTTCTTCTGTTCTTAATTTGCCTTGAAGAATTAGAATATTATTTCCTAAAACGATAGATAATATCTTCTTAATTCTCTCGGTAGTTCCAAGATTTCTTATTTCAGAATATGGTAAAAACTGAATAGAGAATCCCTTTATCTTACCAAGTCCCCCTTTACCTCTTTTTTTCATCTTTAATTATACGTTTTTTTCCTTTTTATTTGTTTTCACTTACAGTTTTTTGGATAATCTGAATATTGCTTCATAAAATTCCTCAAGATTCTTACCATATCTTGCACTTATACCGACAGTTTCATATTCTGGGAAGGCTGCTTCTATTTTTTTAATATCTGCCTTTCTCAAATCCACTTTATTTCCAACGATTAAAACCGGAATTTTTCTGGCTACAAGATTACCAATAATTGTTATATTTACCTGGTTGTATGGATTCTCTGTAGCATCCAAAACTACGACAACCATATCCATATCTTCTAGCCACCTTATACTTTCAACGATTCCTTGCGTTGCTTCTTTAGCTCTTTTCTTAGCATCCCCTTTTTTTAGTTTGAATTTTAAGAAATCTTCGTAATCAATTTTTGTTGCTATTCCGGGAGTGTCAACAAGTTTAAAGGTAAGTTTTTTACCCTTGTATTCTATTTCAACTTGTTCTTTAAACTGTACGGTTCTGGTTTCATGCGGAATTTTACTTACCACTCCAATCTCTTCTCCAGTAAAATCCTTACAAATACGGTTGGCCAAGCTAGTTTTTCCCGCATTTGGAGGCCCATAAAATCCTAAATTTACCTCTCCTTTTCCTCCAAAAAGCTTTGAGAAGATGCTTTTGAAAAAATTTTTGAACACCCTTATTACCATAGAATAAATTTTACTTTACAGTTTATTAAGTTTTGCGTGATAAATTGTTTATTTTAAAATCTCTTATTTAGGGCAAATTTGCTTGTCTGAAATACCGGTTTTGTTACAACTTCCTTCTTTCTGAATAATTTGGTTATCCTTCCGATTGGTATTTCAAACATCCCGGTTCTCTTTCCAGCATGTTTCTTCATGGCATAATCTATCTGTTCCGAGTTCCATTTTGCCATCCTTAGACTTTTGTAAATCTCCCTGTCTGTCATGCCCTTCTTCTTTGAAGTTTCTATGTAATGAATAAGGTTGTATAAGTTATTTCTATCTCTAAACAAATGGGTCTCATAATTTCTCTTGTACCATTCCTGAAGAAGGATATAAACAACCAATGCCAAAATAATTAGGAAAGTGATTATAAGAATAAAGAGCGCCCAGTTACTAGTTACGGGAGTATCATCGATGTTGATTATTGATGGTTCTAGGTAGTCTATTTGAGGAGATACAAATAGCGGAATGGTTGAGAAATCAAAATCATCTGTTGTTGAGAATGCAAAACTAGCCGGAAGATTAGATATCCTGATTGAAACATAGCCATCTTTTTTAGTTTCTAAGTAGCTTTCCTTAAAAATGAGATCTGTTAAGTCTTCCATTATAAGGAAGGGAGTATCCTGTGAGCCTCCTTTAGAACTAACACTTACTACAAAAGTTTTTAACACGCTTTCTTCACCCAAATCATATTTTGCTATATACTCATTAAATGAAACTTTTACATCTACGTTTTCCTGCCCCCATGCGATTACTGCATCAATGTAGGCATCCTCTTCCTCCGGGGCGTATGTTCCCCCTGTAAGAGAGGTTAGTACATCTAGGTTAATATCCTCTCTTTTAGAATAAAAAGAAATTGAGGTGCCCTTAACACCAATTTCAAGGGAATCCGGAACGTTTATTCCCAAAAGTTCAGTCATCATCTCGTTGTATTCCTCTTCGGTTTTTTCTCCGGTAGAATAAGAGGATTGTATCGCTTTGAGTCGGTTATTTAGCTCGTCGGTATCAAATGTAGCAGTTAGTCGTGCTCTATCAAATTCCGGAAAAGTATTAATTTTTGTTTTTAGCCTAGCCAGATTATCCAACTTCTTTGTTAGGGTAGAATTAATTGCTTCCTTAGGAGAAACCACATCAATATTAAATATTTTATACGAGCTTTTTTGATTGGAGTCTTCAACAGTAATAGTTAATTCATAGATGCCCGTAGAATTGTAAGTGTGCGTTGCCTGGTCTGTTGTAGTTATAATCTCGGGTTCACCATCTCCAAAACCCCAAACATATTCTACAATTGTTGTGTTGGCGGAAGTAATATTTGCATAAACCTTGAATGTTGTTGGAACTGCGGAGGCAGTTACAGTAGGACTAATACCATAAATCTCTGGAGCTTTTTCGATTAAAACCCTTTGAGAAAAAACCTCTTCATCATTTAAATCAAGGGAAAAACTATAGTTTCCGTATGTTGAGGGAGTTGAGAAGTTTCCTTCGTTAAGCGAAATTTGAATAAATCCCTCCGAATTTATCTTGATTGGTGCTTCTGCGATATCATAAAATTGAGTTGTGGAAGTTGTTCCCCCATCAGAATATTTCAATTCAAGATTATTTAGAGTTACGGTTTGTGCAACTGCCGGAATAAGTGCTAGAGGAATTACACAACCCCCCGAACAGTCTATTCCGGAAGAATCTTCATCCTCTCCATATTTATCCAACAAATAATCATTTATTACGCTCCCCAAACTACCTTCATTTGGTAGTATGTCCTTGATTCTTATTGTTCCAACGCTATCAAATCTTTTTGAAAAAGCAAAAATATCATAGGCATTCGTTTCACTTTTTTTGGAAGAACCATAAAATCCACACCCCGGGCTTGTCGCATAACCCCTTATTTTGGTATTCGGATCAGATTCTTCAGAATACAGACAAACAAAATAACTCCCTTCTTCTGTAATAGGGTAATTTATGGTACACGAAACTTCCCCCGTTACAAGAGAACCAGAAACTTTGCAAGTTGCTCCTTCAATAGAACTGAAACTAGAAGTGTAAAGTGCAAAAGTTATATTTTTAGAAGCTGCGGTTCTTTGCATCCATGCTCCAACTTTGTATGCGGGAGCCTCACTTAAATTCATCCTTTGACAATACTTTTGAGGAGTGGAAGAATCAAAGGAATAGTTGTTTGTAACTAAACTACTACTGAAGCAACTGGCTGCAGGCATTCCATCTGTTGCGGATGCCCTATAGTTTCCAATTTCTATCTCTTCATCATCTAAGAAATCTAGCTTTATTTGATTAAATATCGAGGAAGATGCATCGCTAGTAAGAGTTAAGTTTAGTGAAGAAACCGAAACACTTCCACCGGTTATTTTAAATCCCGTTAACTTTTTTACTCCGCTTTGAAGTGTAATCGTCTTTGAAGTCGCTCCGTTAGTTGCGGAATACGCACCCGAACAATCCGAAGGAACGCAAAAGTAATCATAATCCCAATCTAGGTCTAAATCCGATTCGATTAAATCCATTAAACTAACAGAGTTCCCGTTAGAATCTGTAAATAAAGAAGTTGAGGGTTCGTCTTCAAGGCTTATATTTATCCAACCCTGGATGTTTGAATTTTTAGCGTAGCTGGAGTCTATCTCATGAGATTTGTTTCCAACCTCAAAAGAAGCCGAAGCAAAACTAATCACAGATATAATAACTAAAGCTAAAAATACTACAAACAAACCACCCTTTTTCATAACACCTACAAAGAAAACTTATTTATAAATATTCTTTTTATAGAATAACTGCAGATGTTCATGATATATGCCCTACCCCCTTTTATGTGTAAATCTCCCAAACCCCATAAAACAAGAAATAAAGATATTGTTATTTGCTAATTATTTCTATCGAGGTAAAAATCTGCTGAAGGCGATTTTTTGTAAGGTAGTTGGACAAAGAAGAGGGTTGCTAATTTTCGGTGATTTATTTCAATTTTCTCTTAGATAATAAAGTATAAATTACTCCAATAATCGAGAGTGCGGCAATTATGTTAAAGAATCCGAAGAACGGAAGCTTTATTTCTTCGGGGCATTCAATTGTGTTTGTTCCACCCTCGGTACAGTATATGCTTTCTCCGTTGGGATCGTAACGATATTCACCTGGAGCCCAAAGAACATAATCGTCTAGGAAGGTAGTACTAATCGGATTTAAAGGATCCCATGCCCATGTCCCGTTCCAGGCATAAGTTAACACCCCATCCAAACAGCCATCTGCATTAGCAGCATCGGTAAATACACAAAAACCCGTTGCTTTTCCATCAATTAGAGGACAAGAAGGCCTCCATTCACATAATCCATCGTCCCCCGCATCAGCATTCCATTCACATCTTTTAAATGCAGTCGCGTCACAAGGGGGATAATTAATATTATCACTAACTCCACATTCATCCAAATTACACTCCGCTTCTGTATAATCCGAACAAAAAATTACCGGCCTATCTACACAAAAGTTTTCGTCAACATAAACAATATTAAATTTTATATCATTACTCTGTTTGTTAATTAAATTGGTCTCCTCTATATAAAATCCTTCTAATCCGTCCACATCTAAATTTCCTATCTCTGTTGCATCGCCATCACCTATATCCGCTTTTAATAATTCAGCGTCGGTAACAACCCAAGAAACATTTGCACTACCATCTACTTGAACTATTCCTATTGAGTAATTTATTAGTTGGTCGTCCCAAATTAATCCCCCCCCGAGACTGTCCTTACCCACTTCAATTTCATAAATACTAAAATTAATTTCTGTTCCGGGTTCTTTTCCGGAGTCTCTCAAAAATGCCCATAATATTTTATCTTCCCCAATCGTTTTAGTAACTTCCGGGTTCGGAATGGGGCTTCCGGTTGGAGACAAGCTCCAATAGAAAGTTGGTTCTGTAGGTGTTATATCCTCCACACAAATACTCTCCTCTAGATGAGATCCTACATTACATCCGGTACATGTTGAATTACAATTAGCATCATTAAGTTTGTCACACACCTCTCCCGGATCCACAGCCCCATTTCCGCAGGGTGCTGGCGGGATAATCGTTGTATGTCTACAAGAAATCTTTGTTGAATAAACTGTTGGATTCGCGTTTGTATAATTAGCTATGTGGGCGTTTGTTGTTCCCGATAAAGCCAAAAGGGGGATTGGATAAAGGGGGCTAACGGCCGCATTGGTACACCCCAAATCTCCAAAAGTAATGTTTATTGGATAGTTTGCTGAATAGGCAACCTGTGCGTGTCCGTTTGGACTCGAACTTAAACTTAACACTCTATTAGATGTAGCGTGGTTTCCTGTGAAAGAACAACAAAGAGAATAACCATATCCTGTGCCAACGTAGTTATACAATGCTCCATGAGCATTTGTGGTACCAGAAAGTTTCATAGTAGTATTTGCATCTGGACAAGAAGCAGAGGGAACAATATTACAACTTTCTGCAGAAATAGTTATTAAATTTAATAGAAAAATTACCACCAAAATACCTATTAAAACCCCCGCTTTTTTCATACCCTCTTTAAATAAAACTTATTTATAAATATTCTTATCTCTTTTTATATACACTTTCCATCTACACAACTGCACTTAACTTTCTTTGTTCCTATTTTATTATATTTCTTACAATAATATTCTACCAATCCCCCCTTCTTTGCATCACAATAATCTTCATAGTTAACATTAAACAAGCCCACAGAACCCCTGTTGTAAAAATCAAGTCCGTTATCAGTTTCAGAACAAACACTTTCCCGAGTGCAAGCCCCATTAGAACAAGTACACTTTATTTTCTGAGCTTTAACCTTTCCTTTGGTACAAATATACTCAATCAATTGTCCCTTAGCATCACAATAATCATTATAGGTTAAACCATTAACAACTGTCTTGCTTTTTGTCAATAAACCAAGCGCATCGTCATCAAAGCAACCATAATAATTCTGGCAACTACCAGTAATGCAAGCTTGCGGATAAGAACAGGTTGTTTTTACTTGTAGAGTATTTGTATTTGTACACGAGGCACTTGGCAGTCCAGGATTATTACATGTGTAAGTTCTGAAAGTGTTGTAAACATTATTTATCCCGCTTCCACACAAATCTGTTCCAACCCACCCATTTGTTCCACAGTCGGAATTAGAATAACAAGCAGAACAAACTCCTTCATCAACTTCCCCATCACAATCATTATCCAGCCCATCACAAGAAGTTTCAGTTTCTTCGTATCCCGGAATTGAATTATAATTGCATCCCCCCCACCCGTTTCCAACGCACATCTCACTTAATCCAACAGAACAAACTCCTTGTGTTTTTGAACAGCTTCTTAATTCGCCGGATTGACATTCGAAATATTTAAAATAACCACGAGGATCAACCCTACAATTTCCATAAGCAATTTTAAAATAACCATCACCATTCCACCAGCTTCCCCACGAATTCTTTGCTATCCAGTATTGTCCAGTTTCATTATATCCTATAATTAATATGGCATGATTTTCTATAAGAGTTGAATCGCATCTGTAAATTCCATTATCAAAATACCCTCCCATATATATTCCAGTATATACTCCTCCCCTGGTTGAAACCCAGTATTTTGCTTCTTCACTATTATATATCCAATCTGATTCATAAATTCTAGTTAATCTACCTTGCCAATCAGAACATTTCAGAGAACAATCTATCATATTTCCATTATATGGAAAACAAGCTTCATCAACTAAACCTGGATTTATAGATTGCTTTAATGCTCCGAGAAGGGGGCAAGAAATTGCATCTTGTTCAGATAAATCAAAAGTAATCTCTGGATTATTTGTTTCAATATTTCTCTGTGCTTCCACGCCCGCAACAACTGCAAACTCCGAGCAGTAGGGATACTGCCCCTGATTCTTCACCGTCGTTATATAATTACTTCCATTCACGTCCCGCCAGTCAAAATAATCCGGGTAAGAATATGATTTTGTCTGCAACATAGAGGATGACCCTAATTTTGAATTTGTTTCTAAATCTTTAACAGAATCATCTATTTTAATAAAATTCTCATAAGGTATCCTTATCTCTTCCTTCTTTTTTCCCAAACACACGGCATAGTTTTTTGAGTATGGGTTTTTTCCGTCGGTTTTAGTCACTAATTTATATCCATTCTTTGCACACCACGAGTATTCCGCACCCTCCTCCCCAGAATAAAACTTCCACTCTTCTATTGCTTTTCCATTTACAATACAAACCCCACTCTCCCCTCCGTTATTATTAACAACTTCATATTTATACCCAAGCTGTTCGCAATATGAGGCAGCCGGGTTTCCCAATGAACTAACTGAGATAGAGTTTAAAACAATCAAGAACGCCGTCCCCATTAACAACACTGAGATTGCCAGTCTTTTTCTCAAATTTGCTCCTTCAGCCTCTAAAATTCCTCGTAATTTGTGTTTATAAAACTATCTCCAATCAGTAGTAAATTGTGGGTATTTTCCCGAGGTTAAAAAATTGGCTTCACCAGATTTTTCCGCTACCATCTTGTTAAGGTGTATAATTTTTAGTGGGGGTTCCTTGTAAGACAAAATTTTGTTTGCATACCAAAAACCAAAACCCCCAGAGAAAGATTATCCTTATTAACAATAATCTCGTGTGGTAAAAACTCGGCGAAGCCTGTTTTTAAACAACACTTCCCGTTTTCCGAAACATATTTAAATTGGAATTTGCTGAAAGTGTAAACAAGATGGTGACTATAGAAATAAAGAAGAACACGGTGTTTGTTGTTTTAGCATTTGCAGTTGTTTTAGCGGGGGTTTTTATAATTAATGCTGTTGCTTGGACTACCCCCACATCAGGAGTTTGGCATGAAGCAAGAGAAACTAGAATTAATACAAGCAGTGGTTATACAGATTTACAAAGTGCATACGATGATATAGTTTTAAGTATAAGTGGAAGAACAATTTGTTCAGAAGCCCCTGACTTTGATTCTACCCCAGACACAGTAAAAGTTGCAAGAACAATAAATCTTGCAGGCACTCCCTGTTTGACGGAAGTTGGTTGTGTTATTAAACAAGAAATATATAAGGGCACAACTCTTAAATTGAGGAGACAGTGTTCTTTTAATCAAGAAGCAGATAATTCTTGGTGGAGTAGTTGTGTTAATCCAAAGGTATACATAAATGGGAATACTAATGAGGAACAGATTATCTCTAGCTATCACGGAATTTACCTTTATGATGATCTTGTAAACAACAACCCGGCAATGGACGAAAAAAGTAATACTTTGATTTCTGCAATGGATACTTCCACAGGTACTACAGGCTACAGTCAGAAAATATACCTTTGTAGTTATGCGTAATCTGTGGAGGTAAGAAATATTTTTTATCCTTTTATAACAGCCAACGGCCCTTCCCGCACCGTGAGCGGTGCTTGCGGAGGATAAATTCATAATCGTATGGTTTGCGGGAGAACACGCTCCCGAAATAAGAATCAAATCTAATAAGAAAATTCCACCCAAAACCGCGATTAATTCACCTCACACTTTTTTGTCAGCTTGCTTGTTTTTCCCCTAATTTTTCCTTGCAGAAAATTAACATATATACTTAAAATTAAGGAGTTAACCTTAATTTTTTTAGATCCCCTTTTACTGAATATAATATGGTATTATCGGGAGTCCAGCAAGGGTCTTCCCCTGGAATTCTTAGTATCTCTTCTCCTCTTTTATAATTAAAAACCCCGATACTATATCCATCTTCTTTAAAGAGATTACATGCAAAATATTTTTTATCTTTACTCCATACAAGATTAGAAGCATTTGAAATTATGAGTTTTCCGGTTCCTGCATCAACGATTAAATTATCTCCTTCTCTGCTAACTTTAGGATTTTTTCTTAATTGTATTTCACGAAACTCAGCCATTTCACCTGCTGTTACTTTTTTTGCAACTCCTGATTCTATATCATAAACACTAATACCTGCGTTTGAAAGAATATATGCTTTGCCATTAAGAAGACAGTCCTGGATAAACTCAGTATTTTTAAATTTCCTTACCAAGAGTCCATCATCTTGGCGATAAACAAAAGTGACACCTTCAGGATTTCCTTTAATATTCCTTCCATAAATAACAGTATTCTCCCCATCTGATGCTATGCCGGAAAAAATAAGATTATCTTCCAATCCTCCAGTAAGGCATGTTCTTTTTCCATCTTTATCCAAAATACAAACATTGT
>CAZGIL010000003.1:2191-45398 GCA_964526265.1 Candidatus Woesearchaeota archaeon | reverse complement strand
ATCGTAGCTTAAGTAAGAACAAATTTTTTAATTTTTTTCTTTTTCTTTTTTTTAGCGGGATGGTGAGAACTCTGCGAGATGATGCTGAAAAAAGCCCAAACTTAATTCCCAAAATTATCCTTTCCAAAATCGCTTTGAGCAGATTTTTTCCCGGTAGAATAATTAATATAATAATTACTTTTGTTTAGTCTGATTATATTTGCCTTGACGAAGTCAGGCAGATTTGTTTAACGTTTTGAAATAGAAAATTTTACATATAAAATGAGGAACATATATCACCTGCGCGTAAGAAACCCGTAGCATAAACTTTTTATACTAATTTATAGAATAAACTGTATGAGAAAAATTGTTTCGAAAAAAGTCGCGGATAAGTCGAGTAGGAATAAACAATTATTTGTTGGTTTAATCCTAATTGTATTGATGTTGGTAAGCACGCTAGGGTATGCGTTTAATAGGGGAGATTCTACAAGTGCTACAACAAAAGTCGTTTATAACGGATTTACATTTTACAATCAGAATGGTTACTGGATAACACAAATAGGAAGCAATCAGTTTTGGTTTGTCAATAATCCAAACGAAGTTCCGAGTATTGGGGGAGAAGTAAATCCAATTTCTAGCTACTCCGGGCAGCCACTCTATATTGCTTCAAATAACACTATAGCAACAAACGAGATTTATACTAACCTCGGAAATATTGCTCTTCGAGTTAGTTATGCATGCCTTAAAGGAGAGGATTGTGGGGGGGATTTTCCTATAAAGACTTGTGATGATAATTTAATTGTTATTAGAGAAGGAAATGTGAGCACGATAGTGCAAGAGAATAATTGTGTTTATATTGTCTCTCCGGCAGAGAATATAACCCGGGTTACGGACGAATTTTTATTCAAAACGATTGGAATAGATAAATAATAAAACTTTTATTTAACCGCCCCCCTTAATTCAGGCAGATTATTTTCAATATATTGAATTATTTCTTTTTTGAAGCTCGTATTAAGTGAAAGGGCAAGGTAGTTGGGTTTTTTATGAAGAATTATCCAACCAATTCTTGACAAATCCTTTATAATTTGGTTAAGGTTCTGAAATCTCTTAAAATGTTCTGTCCTATCATAACATGAGTCCCAGTTATTTTTTCTGGTGAGTTTAAACATAACCTGTGCTTTTTCTTTATCTATTGACATGAGCGTTGGAGGGTTTTGTAATTTTTAAATGTTGCTATCTTTAAAATATTTATTGTTTAATGGAAACATTTAAAAACTTGGGCATTCTTGCTTCGTTATGAAAACCAAAGAAAATAAGAGTTTTTTCCTTATGCAGTTTGGAGATACTCCTCAATTGAGAGTTATGGATTTCCTGATAGATAACCACTTTTTTGATTATCCCATAACCGAAATAGCGAGAGAGAGCAATGTGAGTTATAATTCTATTAAAGTATTCTTTGAACAATTCATCAAATCGGAAGTGATATGCAAAACAAGAAGGGTTGGAAAATCTGATTATTATAAACTTAACATGGAGAATGAATTTGTTAAAAATCTTGTAAAACTCGACTGGATGCTTACAAAGAAAAACTTGTTGAAGGAAAATGAGTCAATTAGTTTAGATTGAATTTTAATAAATATTTTGTGTCAACTCAATAGATAAATAATTTTATAAACATCAAATCTGAGATATACTCATGGTAAAAAAGAAAATTGTGAAAAGGGGCGTGAAAAAAAGAGAAAAAGTGTGTGAAATATTTGAAGTTGGAAAAAAAGGGAAAGAAAAACTTGAGAAAGGGTGTGGAACAATTCCAATCGAGCATGCAGGAAAAAAAGAGATTTCTAAAGAAAATAAAATTTTAAGAAATATATTGATTGCCGTTGGGGTTATAATGGTTATTTTGATTGTGGGGGTTTTAATTACAAATTCTATGAAAAACCCCACATATAAGGGGGTAAAATTTAAACTAGTACAAGAGGGACAACTGTTAGTTTATAACACAAAACTTCCGGTTCTGGATAAGGATGATAACAAGGTAGCGGATTATAATTTTTATTTGAGAATTAATCCTAATAAGAATGATGTTCCATTCATTGGAGATTTCTCCCTTAAAAAGACAGTTGTATTAAACTCTACTTCGGATTTTAATTGTGGAGGAATGGGAATTATTGGAGTTGCTAATATGATTACCCTATTTAACTTCTTCAAGGTAGAGGTAATTAAAGACGAAAATGCGACATGCGACCCTGCTGGAAGGTATACATATATTTACTTAAAAGAAGCAGATAAAAGTAGCATAGAACAGGTAGGTAATTCTTGCTATGATTTTAATATTGCGAATTGTGAAGCCCTAGAGGTTACCGAAAAAATGATGCTTGAAAATCTGGCCGATTTCCAGAACGGATAAAATGGATTTACGTCTTCTTTATGCGGCGATTTTAACAATACTTCCTATAACAGAATTAAGGGTGGGATTGCCACTTGCAATTGCTTATGCTATAGATAACAATCTTCCAATCTATTCTGTTTTCCTAATGATTTTATTCTTAAATATCCTGGTTATATTTTTCATATTTTATTTCCTAGACAATCTTCACTCCCTTTTTATGAAATTTTCTCCCTATAGAAAAGTTTTTGGGGCGTTCATCAAAAGATTTAGAAAGAAGGTAGACAAATTTGAAGAAAGATACGAATCCCTTGGTTTCTTAGCGCTTGTGTTATTTGTCGCTGTTCCTCTTCCTGGAACGGGAGCGTGGACGGGTTGTTTACTAGCCTGGCTTTTGGATTTAAGGAGAAGAGAGAGCATCATTGCAATCTCTTTAGGAGTTATAATCGCAGGAATACTAATTCTTCTTGGTACGCTTGGCGTTCTTAGAATTTTTGGATAGTGAAGATTTACCGTATATAAATTTAAAATCCGAATAGAATGGGATCTGTTTTATTCTAAATAACTTAACTTCCCAAAACCATATTCCAACAACAAAAAGGGTACTCAAAAAATACCAAAAGGTTATATGGGTAATCTCAAAAAAAGCGAAATTACTAATAAAAAGGAATCCGAGAAGCACAATCCTTAGAATATTAATGATAAAAAATACAGAAAATGCAAACAAAACCATTTCCATCCTCTTTTTTATCTTGATGTCCGGAATGGATAGATTAAGAATGAAAAGAAGATAATATGCAGAACCCGCAATACACGCGTTTATAATTTCAAATGAAATATTATTCACAAAAATATTTGCCCCAAATAATGAAGCTTTAGCCAATAAACTAAATAAAAGGTAAGTTGAATAAATGGTAATTGGAGTAAAAACAAGATAGAAAATAAATAAGTTTGGGACTACAATAACAATCATTAACAGGTATCTAATGAAAATATCCGTAAACTTATTCATTAAACTAAAAGAAAAACGAAGTTTAAAGGATTTACTCTTTCCTTGCAACTCTGATTGCCACGATTATGATTACGACTACAAGGATAACATTAATTGCTCCGATTAACCATAAGTACCAGTTATCTCCGAAGATGCTTGAAAGAGAAAAGCTTCCACTTCCATCAATTGTAACCGAAACTGGTTGGCTAAGTGCTAACTGTCCGTTTGACAATAGTTCAATATTGAAAGTGTTATCTCCCTTTGCGTCATTGTTAACCTTGATTGTGATTAAAACCTCTTGAGATTGTCCTGATGCAAGTGTCAATGAGCTCTGACTTACAGTTGCTGCAGATGCCCAACTTCCGTAACCAGCAGCGCCTACAAGATAGGTAACAGTGCTTGTTCCGGTGTTTGTTATTGTCGCTTTGATAACTAAATCTTCTCCTGCCTTTCCTCCAGACTGTATAGAAGCGCTAACAATTACATTACTTACGGTTGGAGAAGTACTACAACCTCCTTCAACCTTTACCGGAAGAGTGTACTCTGAATCATCATCTTCCGAATTCTGGTAGACATCGTTATCATCATCCAAAACAGTTAAAACTATGCCATAATACTTCTCTGTAGCACTTGAAGGGATTGTGAAACTAAAGTCAAAAGACTCCGAATCAAAGTCACCTATATCTCCAATTTCAATATCTTTGTTTAGCCCAAGTTCTTTATTATAAACATTTATTACAACATCCTTTGCTTTGCTGTCATCAAGGTTCCAAACATCTGCAGTTATTCTAAGTTCCCCTGCACAACTAACTATTTCTAAAAAATCTAAATCTCCAAGAAGAACAAAATTTTCATTTGTTCTTATTTCAATATCTTCTGAATCGAAAGAACATGTATCTTCTTCGTCAAAGGGGCTATCCTTGTCATCAATTTCCCCTGTTGCCCTTACATAGATAATATAATCCTCATTTCCCCCCACTAAATCATCAGCATCTATTGTGAAGGTTGCAGTTATAGTAACATCATCTCCAGAGTCAATATCTGGACTGTCTTCAGATAAATCCATATCCCCCTCATCATAAACACATCTATCCTTATCAACATCAAATAAGCAAATTTCAATATCTGCATTCTGAATATCCCAATCCCCGTTATTTTCAACCTTAAATTCAATTTCAACCTCATCAAAAGGATACCAGAATTCATCGTCATCTCCGAATCCTTCGTTAACCTGTATGTCTCTTATTTCAACAGATAATTCCCCTTTATTGGCGGTTCCTTCGCAGAAATCGTCTATTGTTGGAGTAATTGTTACAGAAAAACTTGCGGTCTTGTTATCTCCATTTCCGGTTGGGTTAGCATGAATTAAAACGTCAACACTGCCTGTAGCGGTTGCAGAAATTCCCGTAATTGTTCCAATAACAATAGTAGATTCATTTTCAGAAAGATTTGTCAATTCAGGGATAGTTATTGTTCCTTTTGAAGTTGTTGAAGAATCAAAAGAAACATTTGCTTCAACACCAGTATTTGTTAAGTTAAATAAAAAATTGAAAGAAGTTGTTCCTTCATCAATAGAAGCATCATAAGTTACATTCGTAATT
Source organism: Candidatus Woesearchaeota archaeon (assembly GCA_964526265.1). Lineage (GTDB taxonomy): Archaea > Nanobdellota > Nanobdellia > Pacearchaeales > GW2011-AR1 > CAZGIL01. The sequence goes on along the minus strand of CAZGIL010000003.1, from coordinate 40,441 downwards.
GCCAAACTCGCAGCACTAGCCAAACTCATTAAAACTACGACGGCGAGTACACTCAAACCAAACAATGCAAAATTTTTGCTTTTCATTTGTAGTCATTCCTGAGTTATAATGATTTATAAAGATTTGTATTCTTTAGCATATAATTCTTTTGCGTCTTTCTTAAAAACTGGAAAAGTTTATATATTTCAATACTCCTATTAATATATAAAATGGTACTCAAATCTAGAGAAAATTCGATTGGAGCATGGATGTTCTTAATCGGAGTTGTTCTTGCGATAATTATCGGACTGAGTGCTTCGTCTTTATTATCTTTTTCAGCAGTAACAAAGTACAGCGCACAAATTTATGCAGTTTTAATTATTCTTGGGTTGATTGTTGGTTTCCTTAATATCACAAGTAAAGAATCACACACTTTCATGCTTGCGGGAACTGTCTTGGTTATAGTAAGCCGATTTGGTATGGAAAGTGTGAGGGGTTCTTTAATAGGAATAGGTGTTGGAGATGTGGTTACTTCAACCTTTGCGGCACTTCTTGCGTTGTTCGTCCCCGCAACAATTGTTGTAGCATTAAAGACAGTATTTTCTATCGCTAACGTTTAAGATCTTTTATTTTATCTAAATTAATAATTCTAAAATCATTAAGATCCATCCTTGGACATGCGGCATTAACCCAGCTTTTTAGCCCAAAGTTTTCAAATTCTGAAGTTTCTAGATTATTACCGAGAAATAAATATGATTTTTTCCTTAGTGTTTTTTTAAACTCGATGGCTCTCTTCAGCCTTTGCTGTCCGGGTTTGTTTGTTACTAATATTCCTACGCTCTCGACATTAAGAAAATTTACATAGGAAGCCTTTTCGTTTTTTTCCATAGAGCTTATCTCCTTTTCCGAAATTTTTTCAAAATTATTGTTATCTAAAATAAAAACTGGGAGCTTAGATTCGTACCCTAAAGAAACCGCGTGAAATTTACCGTTGCTGATTAAAAGAATCGCCCGTGTTTCTTTGGGAAAAGATGGTTTTGAACAACCAAGAACTTGTGTAAACAGAGTTATTTTATGGTTTTCCTCTAGAATTTTTTTTGCTTTTTCAGCGGAGTGTTTAAATTGTATTGAATAAGCGAGAGCTATTTTCTTGGGAAGTTTTTTGGAAATCTCTTTGATTAGTTCTTCTTTAATAACCCTTTTTGAACTTGCGGGAATGTATATTATTTTCATAAATAGAAATAATTTAAAGAAGTTATAAAGATTACTAATCGTCGAATTTGCTTCTCGGTTCGTTTTTATCTGGCTCTACTTCCTTGTATATCTTCGCAAAAGAAGGGGTTACAATAACAATATTATCGTGTCCTGCAATGCTTCCTTCAAGAGCGTCAACTGTTTTCTTTATCTTTGAAACCGCTCTCTTAAGCTCTATAGGATCTTTCTGTTTGAGTACCTTAAAATCAACAATAGCAATTGTGTAGCCTTCTCTTAAGGCGTTAAGAATTTTATTTACGTCTTCGTATTGTCTAAGCATGAAAACCTTAACCATCACCTTATTTTCCTTTTCTTCTCTTCCTAGATCTATCTCTACGTAATCTTCGCCCATAGCGTCTCCAGAAGAACTTCCTGAGAACACCCTTTTAAGTCTATCAAACACCATGTAAACTTTAACTAGGGCAGATTTATAAAGATTTCGTAAGTTTTGTATATCTATTACTCCACCTACTTCTTAGAAGACTTTATTAACTCATTTCTTAACTTTTCCACTTCTTTCGTCATAGAATCTTCTTGTTTCTCCAAATTCTTAAGGCGCAATTCAATAATTTTCTGTTTATTTAGAAGTTCTTCCTTAATTTTTGTAGAATTTGATTTAATCATCAATTGACCAACAATTTTGAAAACTTCATCTCCAGCTTTTTCCATTTCTTCGAGAGCGGACTCTGTTTCTGAAAGCTCCATCTGGAAAGCCTGGCGCTGCATAAGAATGTTTTGCAGACTTTGTTCAAGAACTTGAAGTTCCTGGATTTTATCTTCCATTTTAGTCTGTTTTAACTTTCTTAACCGCTGTTCTTGGCTTGTAGAAAATCTTGCTTCCACAATAAGGACAAACAAATCTCTTCTCAAGAACTTTGTCTGTTATCTTCTTCTCGCACTTGAAACACTTGTAGGTTACCATTTTAATCTAAGTAAAAAGTATTATGAGCAAACTTTTTTTTGCATTTTGAACATTCCCATATTCCATTAGATAATCTTTTTGCTCCAGCTCTTTTACAAAAAGGGCAGGTTTGTTTTTTTCTTTGCTTTACTTCAACTTCAACCACCTTAGAACGCACAGATCTACCGTATCTTGCCCCAAATCTTCCTGCTGATTTTGATTTTTTTAATTTGTTTGGCATGTTAATACTAGTCCGCTGAATTGGTTTTTAAATTATTTGTTTTCATTCTTTTTCCCTTTACCAATTTTATTTATTGGGGGTGATGGGGATACCCGGATTTGAACCGGGATCGCGAAGTCCCAAACCTCGAAGCTTAACCAGGTTGGCCCATATCCCCTCACTTTTAAGTGGTTTTATTTCTTTAATAAATCTTACTACTTCATCTTTTCTATAAAGAGCTTTGTTCTTTTTATTTGCCTTAACAAAATGATAGCCCAATGCCGTGGTTAAAATAGAAAAATCCTTGAGGAGAAAGGGATTAAAATTAGTGAATTTGATATAAATCTTTCTTTCCCGTTTGCAAAAGTAAATACAACCATCGGTGTCGATAAGCCCACGAATACAAGACCTCGAGTAATTTAAATTAAATTTAATCCATTGGGGTATTCTTATCTTGTTCCTTATTTTATCCCCGCGTTTAAGCCCATATTTAAGCAAATCATTTACCAAACAATTATTATAATAATGGAGGTGTGTTTGATTTGTGTTTAATACATTAACTTGTTTTAATTCTACGCCAAATAGGGCTTTAAAAAGGTGTTTTACATATCTTATATAATTCGTCCCCCGTTTATCCAAAGAAATTTTAACTCGATTTCTGTCAAGATTTCCATCCCCCAGCATAATCCCTACAAATTCTGCTAACTGCGCGGAGCAGTTAAACCTCTTTTTTACATCTGTTGGCAGAAATCCAAAATTTGTCTCGGGGTGAAAATGAATTTCTTTTAATCGAAACTTTATTTTAAAAATATCTTCCAACTTTTTAAGATGGACCTCATTAATGCTTATATTTTTATTAAGAATATTCCTTATATCGAACCCTGCCATCCGATTAATCTCACGAATTGTGTATGAAGCAGATTTAATATAATTTTTCAGTTTTCTGGAGATGGTATACCTTTTCATGCTATCAAAGTACCCCAAAAGAATTTATAAAGTTATTTCTTAGTAACCGGTTCCGCTTTTACTTCTACTTTCGCAGGAACAGCCGCTCCTTCTGTAGGTTTAACAGCACCAGCAGCTTCGGCAGCCTTAGCTTCTTTCTCCGCCTCAGCAGCAGCCTTCTCTAACTCTATCTTCTTCTCTTGTGCAGAGTGTAAATCAGCGAAATAAGCATCCAATTCTTTTCTCTTTTCTAGAGAGGTTTCTGTTTTTTCGGCGTTTATTTCTTTATCATACTTTCCTTCGTCTATTTCTATTCCAACCTCTGAAGCTGGTTTGTTTTCTACTAAAACTCCTAAACTTGTACAAGTTCCCACGACAGATTTAACCCCCTCTTTCAAGTTCTTACAAAGAAGATTGGGCATTTTTGTTTTTGCAATAGAAATCATTTGTTCTATAGAAGCATTTGCAATTTGAAGCTTTTTTTGTTCTCCGGAACCCTTTTCAACTTTAAGCTCTCTTTTTATTAGCTCTGAAACGGGAGGTGAAAAAACTTTAACTTCAAAAGTTTTTGTTGTTGGATCAACATCAATTTCTACCGGAACCTTCAAACCCTTAAAGCTAGTTGTGGCTTCATTTACCTTAGAAATTATTTGTCCCATATTTATTCCGAGAGGTCCAATCTTCTGGCTAAGAGCGGGTCCTGGCTTCATGCCTCCTCCTTCAATTAAAAGTTTTATTATCATTGCGAAGACACCTCCGGTTTCTTTCGCTTAATCTTCCCTTGAAATTTGTTCACTTCGTTCATTCTTCTTCCTCGTCTCTTCGGATAACCTTAACGTTATCAAGTTTTACCGTTACTGGCAATGGTACAACCGCACCAAGTAAACTAACTACAACTTCTTCCTTTTGTTTATCTATTCTTATAACTTTCGCTTTTTCTTTTTTGAATGGTTCTGCAATTAATTCTACGATATCCCCTTCCTTAATTGAAACGGTCGTAGCCGATGGCTCCATGGCAGATTTGATTTCCTCGTAGGGAATTGTCTTTCCAATAATTCCTTTTACATATGGCAGATTAAAAACAGCTTCCTCAGCAGATTCTCTGTCTTCGGCTTCTAGAAGGATATAACCTCTCCATCCACTTGGACGTGCAACAGAATATACATTAAGTTTCTTTTTCTCCGCTTTTTCAGAAATCATATCTACTGCTCTCTCTTCCTTGTTTGTTGTTACCTTTATAATAAAAATCATTTTGATTTATCCTTTGTTCACACTACAACTCAATATCTGAGAAGTAGATAATAATAGTTAAAATTGTGGGTTTATAAATTTTCTTATTGGAAAATTTATGTGTAAGCAACGGATATATGTCCTAAGCAAAACCGAGAGAGAATAATATTCCCTTTTCACCGAATTACCTTATTTAAAAATCGCTTTCAGCAGATTTTCCTCCGATAAAACAAATTAATAGAAATAATTGTCTTTGTTTTAGGATGGTTGTATTTGCCTTGACAAAATCAGGCAGATTTGGTTAATATTGTGGAACAGAAAGTTTTACACATAAAGGGGGTAGGACATATGTCACCTGTGCGTATAATAAATAAATTAGAAGAAAAACTTAACAACGGTAGAGATTACAAATCCTAAAATCCCCAAAACCACGATTCCAAGGGCGGAGATTTTTGTAACGTTTTTGAACTCTTTCATAGTCGGCTTTTTAAGAGAGTGCCAGACACGAACGCTTTTCACAGAGAATGACTTCAAAATTACCAGTGGACTTTGCATATCTTAAATAGAAAACTTGGGTTTTTAAAATATTTGATTAAGAAACCACTGCCTGAAATAATCTCTGCGTATCAATTATCCAGCTTCTATTTGGTAAGCCCGATGGTCTCGCCTCAACTCCCGAAGAAATTTGTTCTAAAAAATCTTGAATTGTTTTATGTTCATCCCTAAATTGTGCAATTTGGGCTTCTGTATTTTGTCCAAGATGTCCTCTATCACAAATAATTATCTCCGCCTCCGATGGATGAGGATAACAGACTAATTTAGAAGGGTTTATCTTAGAAGGATTAACCAAATACCATCGGCAAATTTCTATTGCGGAAGGAATTAACCTTCTGGATAAATTAATCTGGTATACCTTTCCTCCCGGAACAGTAACATGCCCCATACCCTGCGTTTCATCTTTTATAATAGAATTAGAAGCGTGTTTCTCTAAATCTCCCAGCCCTCTCACAAATCTTCGTTGTATTTCTTCCGCCAATATTGCCCCAAAGTAGTTTAATTGTTCTAGATTCATTTTATTCAAAAAACTCTATTCCTAATTCTTCCTCGATTTCTTCGTGTTCTTTTTGTTCACGAGTCCCGGTATGCCCAAGAATCTGAGAACTCTTAACTCCGGTAACAATTAGTAAGACTCGTATTGACTTTTCCATATCTGGAGAGATTTGTGCACCCCAAATAAGCTTAGCTTCGGGACTTAATTTCTGTCCTACTGCTTCTATTATCTCTTTACACTCATCCAGACTCATATCTGCACCACCAACAATATTAACCAACGCTCCACTTGCTCCAGTAATATCTACATCAAGAAGTGGATTTTGCATTGCTTTTTCTACTGCATCATGGGAACGATTTTCTGTATCTGATTCCCCCATTCCGATTAATGAAACTCCTCCATCAACCATTACCGCCTTTATGTCTGCGAAATCAAGATTAACCAACCCGGAAGTCGTTACCAACTCTGTTACACCCTTTACTGCGTTTGTAAGAATCTCATCTGCAATCTTAAATGCAGTATGAAGGGGAAGCTCTGGAGCAAGTTCGAGAAGTTTATCGTTGGGGATTACAATTAAAGTATCTACAACAGATTCCATTCTCTCCAATCCTTCCATTGCGTTTTCTATTCTCTTTTTTCCTTCAATTGTGAATGGAAGTGTTACAACTCCGATTGTTAGAGCGCCTTGTTTTTTTGCTATGCCTGCGATTACCGGAGCGGCACCTGTTCCTGTACCTCCACCCAAACCACAAGTAATGAAAACCATGTCTGCCCCCGAAAGTTTCTTCTTTATATCGGCCTCCGACTCTTTTGCGGCTTCTTGTCCTACTTTTGGATTGCTTCCCGCTCCAAGTCCTTGTGTAATCTCTCTTCCGATAAGAATCTTTTGATCTGCGTTAGCATAAAGTAAATCTTGAGCATCAGTATTAACCGCTATTAACTCTCCTCCTTTAATCCCAATTTCTCTCATTCGACTAAGAGAATTGTTTCCTCCACCACCAACACCCACAACCTTAATCTTTGCGGATTGTTTCTTAAGAAGCTCTTCTAGTTCTCTATCTATTTCTCTAACTTCTGGAGAGATATTTGTAGGGTATGAAGAATCCACCACCATTCCTTTTTGATTATATTCCTCTTCCATGAAAAGGGAAAAGAACTGCTGTTTTTAAGGATTGTTGCAGTGAAAAGATAGATTTATTTTTTTTCTTCTTTTGGTTTTTCTTCTTTGGCCTCTTTCAATTCTAGTTCCAATCCAAAAATTTCCTTAAATTTGTCAGAAAATAGCTTTACAAAATCTAATAGGGGCTTTTCTACTTCCATAAGAAGCTTTTTATCCTGCACGTCAAATTTGAAAGTTTTCTTAAAAAGAAAGTTGTTAAGGGAGTTAATCTTATCATTAATTTCCTCAATTTTTCTTAGTACCTTTAATTTGTAAACAACCACTTTTCCAGAGAGAGGATTGTTAAAATCAACCATAACCCTCCCACCAGATACAGAGAGAATCTTTGCTAGTCTTCCATCAAAATTAAGAACGCTTCCTTGAATTGGATTAATTTTGTGTTCCATAAAAATTTTCATTGGCATTCTTTGAATTAGCTTAGCATCCCTATTTCCGAAGGCATCTTCGGGTTGAATTTCTAACTCATATTCTTTATCCACTTCCTTATCCACTAAAAAATTATCAATTCCTTTAAGAAACATACCTTGCCCAAGTGGGAACACGAAGGGTTTAGCGTTAAGTTTTAATCCCGCCTTTTCTAAGTCTTTTTTTATATTTGAGTCAAAAACCTCTCCATCCTTCAATTTTCCGGTAAATTCTATTTCAATGAAATCGTTTTTTTGAAGTGTCATTTATTTTGTTGAGTAAAAACGTTTATAAATCTATTTTTTTTGTCTACACTATGGTCTTAAAAATTATTAGTGCGACGGAAGCTAAGGTTGGAACAAATATTATTGTTGATGGGGAGCCGTGCACAATAAAAAAGATGGATGTTTCAAAAACAGGAAAACACGGACATGCAAAGGTAAGGGCGGAAGCTGTTGGTATGGTTTCTGGGAATAAGAAAGTTTTTGTTGTTCCGGGACACGAGAGATGGGAAGTTCCTCTTGTAGAAAAGAAAAAGGGACAGGTATTATCGATTTCAGAGAATAAGGCAAGTGTTATGGATTTGGAAAGTTTTGAAACTATCGAGATGGTTGTTCCTGTGGATGTTGGAGAGGTTTCTGCAAACGACAATGTAGAATATTGGGATATTGAAGGCACGATAATAATAAAGAGGAAATTATAAAATGGCAAAAATACCTGAAGCAACAAACAGAATTTTCAAGAATGTTTTTGTATGCAAAGCTTGCAAAACAAAAATGAAAGCGACTCCTCAAAAGATTTTAGAGGGAAAGGTCAAATGCAGAAAGTGTAAGAAAAGAGCGTTTAGACCGTTGAAAAGGAAATAAATAATGAAGGGTGAAAAAAGATGAGTTTTTTAGTGTATGATTTAACCTTCTTAGTAATCTTTGTTATATTAATGTCTATCTTTCTTCGTAGAAACAGAAAGAACCTGAAGAGGGAGGGGCTCCTTTATCTCTATAGAACAAGTTGGGGAATAAGATGGATAAACTATGTTGGTAAAAAATATCCGAGACTTCTAAAAATAATGAGTTATCTTGCGATAATTCTCGGCTATCTTCTTATGATTGGAGCAATTTATTTAGTTGTTAGAATAGTTTCTATCTATGTGTTTAATCCTCTGATTGTAAGAGAAATAAAAGTTCCTCCCATAATCCCCCTTGTACCTTATCTTCCGCAGATATTCAATCTAAGCTGGTTACCTTCATTTAATTTCACCTACTGGATTGTTATCCTCGCAATAATCGCAATCTCACACGAGTTCGCCCACGGAATAGTTGCAGTTTATAATAAAGTAAAAATAAAAACAACCGGCTTCGGTTTTTTTCCATTCTTCCTCCCTGTTTTTCTTGCAGCCTTTGTTGAGCTTGATGAGAAAAAAATGGCTAAAAAGAGCAAGTTTGCACAACTCTCGGTTCTTGCGGCGGGAACATTTGCAAATGTGCTTACTGCAATATTCTTTTTAGGAGTTATGTGGATTTTCTTTTCTCTGGCTTTTATTCCAACCGGAGTAATATTTAGCAATTACCAAGTAGCGGTTATTCCCTCCAACGGCATCTCTTCTGTTAATGGAATTCCAGTGGATGGAAATAATTTTTCGGCGGTTATCTCTTTGATAAATGGCACCGAATTGAATAAAATTATGGTTGGAAATCTTACTTTCCTAACAACCAGGGGAATATTAGAAAAACAGATTAATAATTCTGGTTTTATTGGGGTTTATGAAGATTCTCCCGCTACAGAAGCGGGATTATTTGGAGCAATAACAGAATTAGATGGGGTAAAAGTAACGAATATAGAACAACTAAGTGAAGAATTTTTAAAATATTCTCCAGGAGACAACATAACAATAACAACTCGAACAACCAGCGAAACTCTTGAGTACAGAATTACTCTGGGTAAAAACCCTCAAAACCAAAGCGAACCCTGGTTGGGAATAGCGTTCTCGCAGACAGAGAGCGGGAATGTTTTGGGAAGGATAATAAGCGCTCTTGCATCTTTCAAGGACCCGTACACATTTTACCAACCAAGACTGGGAGATGCCAGCCTCTTTATTTACAACCTTTTATGGTGGTTAATTCTAATAAGTATAAGTGTTGCTCTTGTAAATATGCTTCCCGCAGGTATCTTTGATGGGGGAAGATTCTTTTATCTAACGTTATGGGGAATTACTGGGAGTGAAGTATTTGCTAAAAAAGCGTTTAGTTTTGTGACATATCTTTTCCTTTTCATAATCGCACTGGTTATGTTCTTCTGGGTATTGGCAATTTTTTAGGATAGATTTAAAATTGTTTATTTTTTAGGATATTTATGCTTCCGGAAAAGGTTAAAAAAATTTTGGAAAAACAACACTATAGATTGGTTGGAAATAAAGAACACTCCGCTGTTCAGATTTGTAGATGGACAAAGAAGGCAATAAGGGGAGAAGGAGTTTGCTATAAGGAAAAATTTTATGGAATTGATTCCCATCGGTGTTGCCAAATGACTCCGTCCTTGTGGTGTCCAAACAGATGCCTTCACTGTTGGAGGGCGATTGAGATTACAACTGGAGAAAAGATTCCGGGAGAAACAAACTCTCCAAAGGAAATTATTGATGGTTGTATTGAAGCTCAAAAGAAACTCCTTATGGGATTTAAAATTCTTCCTGAAACAAAATATAAAACGGTAAGTAAAGCAAATATGAAAAAGTGGGAAGAAGCTCAGGAACCAATGCAATTTGCGATTAGTTTGAGTGGAGAGCCAACAGTTTACGAGGATATTGGAGGTTTAATAGAAGAATTAAGAAAAGGGGGGAAAACAAGCTTCCTTGTAACAAACGGACTTTATCCAGAAAAATTGGAAGAACTTTACGAAAAAAATCAAATGCCGACTCAACTTTACATTTCGGTAAATGTTCCAAACGAAAAAGAATATCAATTATTTCATAGGAGCTGTTTGAAAGATGCGTGGAAAAGATTAAACGAGTCTCTTGGAATGCTTCCCAAACTTGGGAAAAAAACAAGGACTGTTTTTAGAATAAATATTGTTAAAGGATTAAATAATAAAGATAAACACATAAAAGAATTTTCGGAATTAATTAAAATATCACAACCGCTTTTTATAGAGGTGAAAGGGTTTATGAGTGTGGGTTATGCAAGGAAGAGATTGGGTTATGATAGAATGCCAACACACGAGGACATAATGAGGTTTGCTAAGGGAATTTCTAAATTAACGGGATATAAAATTCTTGACGAACACGAGTTCTCGCGTGTTTGCGTGCTGGGAAAAAATAAGAAGGATTTGAAGATTAAGAGGATTTAATCCTAAGAGTTAATGCCCCCACGAGATGTTTAACCTTAGCAGGCAGGGGTTGTAATCTTTAATTAAAACCTTCTTCTCCAATCTTCCTTAAAACGTCTTTAATTTCGTCAATTGTTTTTTGCTGTTCTTTTTTGTCGGACATGCGCACAAATTTTATTAATAAATCAGTCAATTCTTCTTTCTGAAGCATCTTTAACTTGAATCCATCGGTTATAAAATAGAATCTGTAGGACTCTCGCCTTATTTCCTTGATAACTATTCCTCCAACTTGTCCCAGAGGTTTGCCCTTATGTGGATTCTTCTCCAGTTCTCGCATAGACTCAAATGTCTTAGTTGATTCTTTCTTGAATGTTTTGTTTATCTCTTCTTCAAGTTTTTTAGTAAATATTACTTTTGCCATCTATTTTTAGAATTAGTGATGGCCTCTTCTATAGAAACTGTATTTTCTTCGTTCATTAACAAATCGTATAACTGCCTCTTTTTTGCACTATCTATTAGCCGAGCTATAATCTCCGAGTAGGTCTCCCCTTTATTTCCAAACTCATTTATTTTCTCCTGTATGCTCCTTGTTATTGCAATTGTCGTGTTTTCCATTTTATATTTCCTATAATAATTATAATTTTTATAATTTATAAGCTTTTTGGTTTGCTAGGCAAGTTCTCGCAGAATAAATGCCCCCACGATTACTTAATCCTAAGGATTAAGATACTGATGTTTTCCTCAATTATTTACTATAACCTAAATTTTTCAAATCAATAATATCTACTTTTCTCATTAATTTCTTTTTGTATGCAATAAGCTCTTTTTTAGGAATGATTGGGAGACTTAAACCCAAAACTTTCTTAATTGTTGATTTTGATAAGCCATCTCCTAGTTTCTGCCATTTTTTAGTTTTCGAATCAAGAAATTTACAACCACGATCTCCTCCAATTTCAATAGTAATTCCATCATACTTAATTTCCATATAGTAACATTCCCAATTTTTTGATTTAGAAAAATGTGGCTCTTCTACAAGATATTCCTCAACATCTTTAGCAAGTTTTAAAAAATCTTTATTTTTTATAGCTAAATCGATATCAACAAGCATTCTTTTTGAACCGTAGGCATATGCTGCTAATCCTCCTAAGACGTTAAATCTTATTTTCTTTCTTTTTAAAACTTCAACAATCCACTTCAGAGTTTTTCTATAAGCCTTTTGATTAATCTTTTTCATTATTGCTTTAATAAATCCGTTTTTAAAACATTAAATTTAGTTCTTACTTTCTCAATATCTTCTCTTGTAATCTTGTCCAAAATTGATTCTACTTTTAAACAGAATTCTGGAGCAGTTTTAGCCCTCTTTAATATTTCTTCTCTACCAAAGTCTTTGTCATAATAAAGAGCTCCAACTCTCAAATCCTTAGACTTTTCGAGTTCTTCATAAATATTTTTGTCAACTATTCCTTCTTCCACAAACAATGAATTTAAGGCAAAGATAGTGCAGTCATGTATTTCTGATTTTATTCCTACTTTCATAAACAAGGCATAAACCATAAAATATTTTGCGTAGTAAGAAGTATCTAAAATCCATTCATCCTCTTGTTTTTCTTTAGCTGACTCAAGCATGTTTAGTGCTGACCTTGACTTTTTCTTATAAACTTCTACAAGCCTTTCGTTAAGATTAACAAGTTTTAAACCGCCAGCCTTTTTAAAACAAAATGAATGACTATCTTTCTTTTCGTTCATAGTAATGCCTCCATACTTCATTGATAAAAATATCATGATTATATAAAATTATGTGGTTCATTACAATTTCTTTGATTAGTGCTCCTTGTTTAGAGAGTTGCTCTTTGAATTGCTTTAAGTTCATAGAAGTTAGATGTATTTCTTTGTTGTAGGTTTTGCCAAATTGTTTTATCTTATTCTTTTCGTTTTCTTTCAATTCCCCAATATACATTAAATCAATATCACTTTCCTTGTTATGTGTTGAAGAAACATAACTCCCAAATAAAATCAAACAACCATTTAAATTTAAGTTAAGGAACTCAGTATGTAGTTTTTTTATTAAAAACTCTTTGTTTAGTAAGTCTAATGTTTCTTTCTTCTCACTCAAAGACAAAAACTCTCTTACTTGATTGTTTTCCAAGTTAAGCGAATAAACCCTGCTCTTTCCTACATCCTTTGATATAAGTATCTTATCTTTCTCAAAGCTCTTTAGGTGTGGGAGTAAACTAACATGACTCTTTCCTATAAGTTTAGCCATTTCTCTTATGTGAAACTGATTAAAATAATTACTTCTAAATAAGCTGATTAGTCTTAACTTGATATTGTTAATATTTTCTACCATATGGTAACTTAAATTACCATAGTTTATAAGTCTTTCGATTTGTGTAGGTTCAACTCTCCATTAGCGCACTCAACCAAATAGTAATACGCTGTTGGGGGGCAGTGAACCATAAACCTCGCTAACTATTCGGTTTATGTAGGAGATTTAATCCTAAGGATTAATGCCCCCACGATAAGTTAAACCTTACAAATAAATAACACCCTCTTTTGTAAGCGCAACGAATCTAACCCCTGCTGGAATTGACAATAACCCCGAGATTAAAGCCATGTGCTCCTTTCCGTCTCCGCTTGCTACACTGAGAGCAACTTCCGTTCCGTCTATTTTTCCTTTTAACTTTTCAATAATCTCATCACGCAATTCTTTTAATTTCCCATTCAAATCAACCTTCACAAATTCAAACGGCTTTTCGTGTTTGAAATCTTTTGCAAAATCTCCCCCAACGAGAATTATTTTATCCCACTCGCCGTATTTCATCAACCCAGAAACCTGCGCCCAGGTTCCTTGCCCAGAAGATAATAATGCAACGAGTTCCATGGTTGAAAATAACAAACACCATTTTTAAGTATTATTGTGGTAAGGTTTATAAATGTACAAAATCTCGAGTTTTCATCATTAACTACATCGCCGAAATCCATTTTTCTGGATGCGGGCGCATAATGTAGGAGATAATACAAAATGGATCTGAAAGAAGACTTAAAGAAAGCACTAGTTGAATTGCGAAAAACCGAACCAAGAAAATTTGATCAGTCGGTAGACTTAATTATAAATCTCCAGAAATATGATATAAAAAAGAATCCCCTTAATCTTTTTATAAGCATTCCTCATAAAATTAAAGACAAAAAAATAGCAGCATTTTTAGAAGTAAAAAATAATAATTTTGAAACAATAACCCCCGCGGATTTCAAAAAATATTCAAATAAAAGTGTACTTAAAAAATTAGTGAGTAAATTTGATTTCTTCATAGCACAAGCAAGTGTAATGCCTAGGGTTGCTACAGCTTTTGGTAGGGTTTTGGGACCAGCAGGAAAAATGCCTTCTCCACAACTTGGAATAATTATGAACGCTGATGATAAAGCCTTTAACGATCTAAAAGAGAAAATAAATCAGAGTATGAAGATAAGAACTAAAGAGGCGAGTATAAAGATGTCTGTGGGAAAACAGAGCATGAAAGATGAAGAGATAATTGAGAATATTATGGTTATTTACAACGCATCTCTCAAGGCTCTTACAAGAGATAAAGATAATATTAAGAATATAGAAATAAAATTCACTATGACTAAACCTCAAAAAATAAAGGTAAGATAAAATGTCAGGAAAAAAATCAACCCACGTCTCTGAAGCTAAGAAAAAGATAGTAAAAGACCTTATTGGACTAATAAAATCAAAAAAAACTATCCTCCTTGCATCAATAAAGAATCTCCCTGCAGCGCAGTTTCAGGAAGTTTGTAAAAAATTGAGAGGAAAAGCAATAATAAAAGTTCCTAGAAAAAATCTTATGTTTTTGGCGTTGGATAACTCGGGAATTGAGCATACAAAGGAATTAGAACAGTACATTGGAGATAGTACCGCAATACTTTTTTCGGATAATGATGCTTTTGATTTGGCAGGAGATTTATTGAGAAACAAAAACCCCGCAAAGGCAAAGGCAGGACAAGAGGCTCCTGAAGATATTAAAGTTCAACCCGGACCAACAGATTTAGTCCCCGGGCCTGCAATAAGTGAGTTGGGTGCGGTTGGAATTCCTATAGAAATAAAGGAAGGTAAAATTTATATTAAATCGGAAAAAATAATCGCAAGGAAGGGAGAAAAAATATCTCAAAACGCCGCGGATGTTATGAGCAAGCTGGATATTAGACCATTTTCTGTTGGATTTATTCCTCTATCTGCTCTTGATTTGAAAGAAGGAAAAATGTACAAGGAAATTAAAATTGATAGAGAAGCAACCCTCAAATTACTAAAAGAAGCTTATTCGAGATCGTTACCTTTTGCGGTTTCTATCGGACACACTTCTAAAGATACGATTGGATTTTTGCTTGCAAAGGCAGAATCTCATGCTAAAACACTGGAAAAATTAAAGCCAGTTGTTGACGTGAAAGTTGAAGCGGAAGAGGGGAATAAGGAACTAATAGCTGAAGAACCTACAGAAGAAGTAAAGGCACCTAAGGGTGTACCCTCTGCCGAGGGCAAAGAAACTCAAACTCCATCAGAAAATAAAACCTCTGAGGAGGGAAAATAAAATGGAAAACATATATGCGGCACTTTTGTTGCACAAAGCTGGCAAAGATGTCAGTGAAGCGAATTTGAAAAAGGTTGTCGAAGCTGCTGGTGTTGTAGTTGACGAGGCACAGATCAAGTCACTTATGGCCAGTCTGAAGGGCGTAGATATAGCAAAAGAGCTGGAATCAGCTAGTTTGGCTATGGCTGCACCGGCTGCAGGGGCACCGGTTGAAGCAAAGAAAGAAGAAGCGCCAAAAGAAGAAAAGAAAGAAGCTGCGGCAGAAGGACTTAGTGCGTTGTTTGGTTAAATTTTTTTATCAATTCACTAAGCCCCAACTTTTCTAGTTTGAACACGAGTGCAGATAATTTTATAACCGAACAAAAATTTCTCCTTTCACTTGAAGATGTGGAGCCTATACAAAAAAGATAAATTTCTAGAACCCTTATGTTTTTCAAATGGAAAATCTCAAAAAGATGTTGTTAAAGAAGTCCTTGATGCAATAAAAGAAGGACATAAAATTATCTTTATTAGGGGAATATGCGGTACCGGAAAATCTGCAATTGCACTAAATATTGCAAGAAAATTGGGAAAAACTTCTATTGTAGTTCCTGGGAAAAACTTGCAGGCACAATACAAAAAAGATTATGAGGAAGATACCTATCTAAAAAAGGATAATGGAGAAAAACTAAAGATAAGTGTAATAACTGGTAGAAAAAACCATCATTGCAAGTTTTTTGAAGATAATCAGATTATTGTTTCAGAGAAAAAAGAAACAAATTCTAACCTATACGACATATTTGAAGGAGTGAGAGAAAAATATCTCGCAAAAAGAGAGGAAGATAAGTCCGCAGACAATACGGAACTTCCTTGTAAGATAGAGATAAAAGAAAAAAACTGGAACAAAATAAAAAAATATCTGAAACAAAATAAAGATATTGACCCCACCAAAATAAAAGAGTTGAGAGATGTTAAGAGAGTCTCGGTTGCGGGAGTGTGTCCTTATTGGTCTCCAGTTATCCCCGACAAATACGAACTTGGAGGAGCAAGTTTTGTAAATTCAATAAAAAGGAGTTATGAGGGGCTACAAAATACTAAATTTATTTTTTATCAGAGAAGATTTGGATGCAAATTTTACGAACAATTTAATTCCTATATTGATGCGGATGTAATTGTATTTAATTCTCTCAAGTACAAACTCGAATCCATACTTAATAGAAAACCAAAAACCGAAGTTGAAATTATAGACGAGTGTGATGAGTTTTTAGACGGTTTCTCAAATCAAAGAACAATAAACATAGACAGACTCCAGAACTCTTTGATAAATGCTTTTAGCGTAAATGAAAGAGGAGATGAAATTTTTGAAGAAATTGCAATCCTAATAAAACATCTTAAAAAAGATGCGAGAATTGCTGATTCTATTGAATCCGAAGCCATAATTCTTATAAAAGAAACTGGAATTTATGATTTATTTAACATTTTATTAAAAAATCCAGAAGTTCTAAGAGAGAGTGAAATCGATGATGAAAGTTATCTTTTTGAAGTTGAGGAAACAGCCAAAATGTTTGAGGGTTTCTTTGATGAAACATATCTTACTTTCAGCAGGAGAGAGAACAATCTTCTCGTGAGTGTTGTGACAACAAATCTCGCAAAGAGATTTAAAGAAATGGTGGACAAAAACAAGCAGATTGTATTAATGTCCGGAACCTTACATTCAGATGTTGTTTTAAGAGAGGTTTTTGGACTTGAAGATTTTAAGGTAATAGATGCAGAGACAAAACAGCAAGGAAGAATAGAAGTCTTAAGAAATGGGATGGAAATGGATTGTAGATACTCCAATTTTTATGCTGGAAAATTTGATAGAAGTTCTTATCTTAAATGCCTCAGCAAATGTGTGGAACAGGCAAAAAAACCTCTCCTCGTTCACATAAATAGTTTCACGGACCTGCCTTCTGAAAAAGAGCTTGAAGAATTTGATATTGATAACCTCATCAGTAGAGAAAAACTAAGAGAAATACAGGATGAAGATAAAACAGGGAAATTGATTGAGAGATTTAAGAATAAACAAACGGATGTTCTTTTTTCAACAAGAGCTTCAAGAGGCATAGACTTTCCTGGAGAAGAGTGTAACAGTATCGTTTTTACAAAATATCCCAACCCAAATGTTAAGGATGCTTTTTGGAGGATACTAAACAAAACAAAGCCACAACACTATTGGGATTTTTACAAAGATAAGGCTAGAAGAGAGTTATGGCAAAAGGTTTATCGGGGATTGCGTTCTAAAAAAGACCATGTATATGTACTCTCTCCGGATACGAGAGTTTTAGAAGCGTTTGAAAAAGAGATTATCCCCGAATAATCTCTTGTGCACGATTGATTATTTCTCTTTTTTGTTCGTCGTTTAGCCTAGAATCAAGCATAGGATAAATTGTAGAGTCTTCAAAGTTTGTGTGACTCGATAAAAGCATTTTTAGCTTTATTGTCTCGGGGGTAATATCCTCGTTTTTTAAATTTCTTTCAATTTCCTTAACTAAAGCGAGAATCTTTCCGTGTTCGTCCATGATTGCAAATATTTCTGATATCTCTTCTCCAGAAACATCATTAAAAAAATTAAAAATCGCTTTTTCTTCAACAAAAAAGTGTTTCTCAATATTCCATTTTAGCTTCCGCCATCTTCGCTTTGCCTCCTTCTTATCCAAACCGAAGGCTATCTCAAAATCAGTAATATAAGAAATTATTCTTTTATGCTCCATACACATAATACTTTCTACTGATTCGTGCATTAAATATAAAGAGCATTGAAGTTTATATCTTTTATGAAGATTGATTAATATAAAGAAAACGCCCACTTATTTTATAGATTAATTTCTGGGGTGTAAACGCCCCCGCCCGGAATCGAACCGGGAAGCCCGTAAGGGCCCTGCTCTCAAGGCAGGTGCAGTACCATTGTGCCACGGAGGCTTATAATAGAATGATTAATTATTGAGTTTTAAAGGTTATGTTTGAGCTCTAAAATCCAAATAACCGTTTCCACCAGGGTTTTTTTAAAGTAATGGGCCTATCATTTTCATCAACAACGGTATAGGTTATTTTGGGTTTTTCTTTTAATACCGGAGCTTCATCGGCCATCTCTTTGTGAGCTTGATTTATCGCTAAATCAACCGCGGTTCTAGAATACCCTTGTTTTACTAGCGCCCATCTAAGAGAATCCTCTGTATACCCCTTTTTAACATTTTTTTTAAAATATTCAACGAGATGTCTTCTGTAATTAACTTCGGCCATGAAAATAGAAAGTGCGCTAGTTTAAAAAATTAGTTGTGATTAACTTAGGAGTATAGGTTTTTCGGTTCTAAAGTATTTTAATGCCTGATTTAACCTTGATTTGGATTCAGAGTAAATTGTAAGAATTCTTTTTCCTTTTTTAACCCGGTCTCCAACCGAAATATCAATTAATAACCCCGCCCTTTTATCCGCAGGACATCCGGCAATACGTGCAGTCATGTTTATTTTTTTATTATCAATAAGTTTTACTTTTCCGTTTTTATTGGAAATTATTTCTTTTTTGTATTTCGCAAAGGGTATTTTTTTAACCTCCCCTCCCTGAGCCCTAATAATTTCAACAAATTTTTTATATGCTTTTCCTGAAACGAGATTTTCCTGAGCCATCTTTATTCCTTTTCCTTTGCTTGCTTGGTTGGTCATCTCCAAAAGTTTCCCTGCAAGAAAAACAGATTTATTCTCCAAATCAAGAGGCCTCCCGGTTTCTTGTGTTAGAACGGATAAAACATCGTTCAACTCAAGAGCGGGACCAACTCCACTTCCCATTGGTTGGCTTCCATCGGTTAGAACACATTCTATCTTTTTCTTAAAAACTTTCCCAAGATATTCAAACTTCTTTTTTAGTTTTAGTCCATTCTTTTTATCAACCTTTGCTGTTTTTCCGTAAGGAATGTCTATGAGTATATACTTACTTCCCATCGAAAGTTTTTTCGCCATTATCGACGCAAGCAGTTGTGCTTCCGGGTCAATCCCAAGTTGTTTTTCTATTTGTATAATTTTATCATCGGCGGGAGCAACTCCTAAACCTCCCCCCCAGACAAGGCATCCACCGGTTTTTCTCACAATACGTTTTATATCTACCACAGAAAAGTTTACTTTTGCGATTGATTCTATTACATCTGCGGTACCCGCAGCACTTGTTATGGCTCTTGATGAAGATTTTGGCATAGTTAAACCACAAGAAGTGCATATGGAGACAACTATCGGAGTAGTTCTGTTTCCAGCAATCCCCCCTATCGAATGTTTATCTACAACATACTTTTCCCTGAAATGTAATTTTTTTCCGGTTTGTGAAATTGCTTTAATGAGATAAATTGTCTCTTTCATCGTTGTCCCCTTTTTATACATCGCAGAAATAAATAACGCCACCTCTGCTTCGGAAAGAGAATTGTCTACAATATCTCTTATAATTTCTTTAATTTCTCTTTCAGAAAGTTCTTTTCCATCCAGCTTTTTACGTATAAAGGTTATGCTGAGAGGATCTTCCTCAAGATTAACTTTTACTTTTTCGCCGTTTCTTATCCCAAGAACCTCCTTTAGTTCAAAAGAGATGGCCAACTCATTTCTTTTTATCAGACCGTCAACCGTATCCACAATGCTGGAGAACTCTTTTGATTTTTTTGAGACGGTCTTAATAAAAATTCTATCTTTGGGGTGTATCCCCAATTTTTCTGCGGTTTTAGTGTCTATCATTGCAACAGGCAATCCTGCTGACCACTTCAATAATTTTATTTTTAGTTCCATTGTTCCTCTTTTTTATTACTAAAGAAAAATGATTTTTATATTTATCTGCTAGGGTGGACAATTAATCCGCCCTCCTTATCTTTCTTTCTATAAACCTCTACTCCAATCAGCAAGTAAGAGAGTATTAACGGACCGAGTATAAATCCTAAAACTCCGAAGAAGAAAAATCCTCCAATCATTCCAACTAAAATTACTGAAGAGTGAACGCTTGTTCTTCTTGAAACAATAACCGACCTCAAAAAGTTATCTGTTGTTGATGCAATTACCCCTGCAATTGCAACCCCTATTGCAGGAAGAGCGCTCCCCGCCGCCAAGAAATACACAACCACCGGTACCCAGACTATCGGTGGACCAATTATTGGCAGAATACCTGCGACGATAGCGAGCAAAGTAAGAATTAGTGCGTTAGGGACTCCGAATATAAAAAAACCAGCTCCTACAACAAGCCCCTGAAAGATACCCACAATCACCTGCCCGTAGAGAACGGAAGAGGTAATTCCTACAGAATATTCTATCAGTTTTTTCTCTACTTCCCCCGACAGAGGAGAAATTCCCTTAAGATAGGGAACAAGTTTATCCTTATCCCTCAAAACAAAGAAGAATGTGAAAAAAACTACCAAGAGCTGAAGGAACATCGGGATAAAATTAAGTATAATATTAGAAACCGCGTTAACAAATGAATTTGCAGTTTTGGCAACAAAGGAGTGGAGAATAGAACCTATCTCTGAGGAGAATTGTTGTGAGGCAAAAAGCGAAGGAAAGATTGTCTTTAGTGGTGTAACAAAATCCATTTGCTGTGCACTGGTGTAAATTTTAAGAGCCTGATTGAGAAGAATCGGTGTAAAAAACCAGATTGGAAGGAGGATTAAAAGGATTAACACCACACAGAGTATCGATGCTGAAAGATTTTTTGATTTTACTGTTTTGCGTAACCAGTCATACACCGGATTAAAGACAAAGGCAAGGATTAATCCGAGGACTATTGAAAGAATTATTGGACGAATTAATAAGAAAGAAAGAACGGCAAGAACCAATACGATTATCGCAATAAAAATTCTCTTGATGTATATTCTTTCGATAGTATTCTCTGCCATTAACAATATAGGAAAAACCAAATATATAAAGTTTTCCGGAGAAAACTTTATCTCTGGGCTTCCTTAAAACCAAACTTACTTTGCTCCAAATCAAACTCCGTTAAGATTTTACGCATAATTTAAGTAAGAAATATAAACTTGGCAGAGCCTGTTTATTGTTGGTTGTTGTTTTGTTAATATTAATTGAAAAAGATTTTTGGGTGAAAAGGTTTAAAAGTAATTTTATACAAAGGAGTATATGAATTTTATAGAAAAGATTTCACGAGGTGCGAGAGATGATTTGGTTCATTTGCAATTCCAAAAGTTTTCTCGGGGTGAGTTCCGAGAGAGGGCAGGAATAAGAGCAAAATTTTCCGGGGGAAAATACACTATCTTCACCTCTCCCGAATTTGGGAACGAACTTGTAAGAGAGGTTGCTGTGAAACTTGGAGATTCCAAAACAAACGTTACGGGTGCAATTGTTTCAACTGCAGATTTAACCGGAAAAATTAATTTTAAAGAAAAAAAACAATTTCAGGGGGTTAAAAGGTATCTTCTTGACGGCGAGATGTCCGGAAAGGAAATTCTTAATCTATTGAACGAGTTTCCAAAGGCATTTTTCGGCTTGAGTTTTTCTGCTGAAAATGGGGAAACAACTCTCAAAATAAAACCAAAAGCCCCAAAGTCGGGAAAACCCTCCCCGAAAGGAAGTGAAGAGGGGCCAAAGATAGACTTTTGCAAGCTCATAACAAAGGACGCAACTCTCGCACGGGGTTTCGTTTACGAAAAACCTGACTTTAAGGAAGCCGAGATAAGACATACCTTTGTAATTGAGGATATGGTTATACCGGAAGCGCTGAAGAAAGAGAAGGACTTCGCGAAAGTGCGGGAGGGGGCATTAAGGAAAGGGAAGATAATTAGAGAGAGCACGATTGACGGGGTTAAGGTAAGGAAAGAGTTGGGGTTTGAGGCTTAAAATTATTTCTTAGCAATAAATGGTTGGAGTTAATTCACATTTCAAGGCAGAAAGATTTAAATACTAATGTAATCTTTTGTATTACAAATGGAATTTGAAGACTTTGATATAAATAAAGTTAAGGCAACAGAAAAGAAAACAAAAGTTTTATCTGTAAGAGTAACCAGGCAAGATTTTGAATGGATTAAAAAAAAGCATATTTCTGCTACCAGATTATTTAATTATGCACTGCACAAGATTATGAAAGAGGAAAAGAAGAAAGATGAATAAAAAATATAATAAAGAATTTTATGAGGATGAATATGGATATATCAGAGAAAATAATCATTCAAATGCTTGGCACAGAAAAGTCGCATATCATAAAATTTATTTGAAAAACAGAAAAAAGTATAAGCTTCCATTTAGTAAATATGAGATTCATCACATTGATGGAGATAAAAAAAATAATCTTATAGGAAATTTGGCTTTATTAACTACAGAAGAACACATTGATTTGCACCAGATTATAGATAAAAAAGGAAAGGGGGATTTGACTTGGAAGGAAGCGTGTTCTGATGCTTGGTATGAATTTACAATTGAGAAAGAAGCCAAAAGAGAAAGAGAATATTTAGAAAGTTTAGAAAGTCAGGAAGAAGTTTATAAATATTTATTAAAAAAAGCAGGAGTAGAATTTGAGGAGGGCTCAATTGGATTATTAATGGATGAAGATGAAGAATTTATTAAGGAAGTTTTAACATTTTATCGGGTAACGGGAAGAAAAATAACTAAAAAAGAGGTTAATGAAATTGTGGGCAATAAAGAAGAATTTAAGAATATTATCAAAGAACAAGAGGAAAAGAAGAAGAAAAAAGTTGAAGAAGAAATGTTAAGAAGATATAACACAAAGAAAAAAGAAGTTCAAGAAAGACATAAAAACAATTTAGAAAAACCAATAAAGACGAGTAAAGAAAAGAAAAGGGGTTGGAAAAAATATTTTTTTATCGGGATAATTGTCTTGGTAATTATACTAATCGGATATTTTGCATTAAATAATGAGAATAAAAGAGATGCAATTAAAAATTATCCCAAAGAGAACCCGAATATAAATTTAATTCCTGAACAACCTAAAGTTGAGCCAATTATTGTTACTGGCTCCAAAACAGACGTAATAATAAAAAACAATCAACAAAAAAGTGTATCTTTGAATGTAACCTATCGCATCTATTCTAATTGGTTTGGTAAGGATTCAACAGAGAGTAGTATTTTTGAGATTGAAGCAGGCGAAGAAAAATCTTTCAAGGTTTATAACAATGATGGATGTAGCACTGCTCCCTGCTCTGTAAGCATTATAAATTTTAAGGAAGTTGGGTTATGAATAAAAAATACGAATTACTGAAAATTAAGTATGAAAATACAAGAACTTGGCTTTTATCTTTTATTGCTCTGGCGTTATCAATGTCAATAGGTTATTACATAGTCCGTGACCTCTCTTTCAAGAATAAATTGGGCATAACCACAGGCATAATCATTATTGCCATATTTTTTCTTTACACCATCCAAATAATAAGATATAAAAATATACTAGATTACCTAAAAAAATGAA
Source organism: Candidatus Woesearchaeota archaeon (assembly GCA_964526265.1). Classification (GTDB taxonomy): domain Archaea; phylum Nanobdellota; class Nanobdellia; order Pacearchaeales; family GW2011-AR1; genus CAZGIL01. The sequence goes on along the minus strand of CAZGIL010000003.1, from coordinate 16,962 downwards.
AAAGCCACAAGAAAAGATTGATTTGAATAAGAAAGTAAGAAATATAGGAATTGCTTTAATTATCCTGGGGGCAGTACATTTTATCCTCTCACAATTTTTAGATTTTACTTGGGGATTTGTGTTGGTTGCGGTGGGAGTAATTGCATTATTTTATCGTTCAAGAAAAATGCTTTTAACTTTTGGGATTTTATTAATCGCTGTTGGAGTTTTAAATATCTCTGCCTATATAATTAATTTGGGGGAGATATCGGGATTTTGGGGAATTTTTGGAATAATTCAAATTGTCTGGGGGATTCAAGAGATAAGTAGTTTTAGGAAAACTAAAGAAAACCCGAAATATGAAACGAAAGAGAAGGTAAAAAAAGGTTTTGTGTGGTATGGATTAAGGGCAGGCTTTTGGACTATGGTTTTCTGTTGGGCAATCAGCATTTTTCTTAGTGGAGAAGAAAGTTTCTATTTTATCTTTTGGTTATTTTGGATTGTTTCAGTAATCTTCACTTTTGTAATGTCAATAATTCATTTAACAAAATATAAACAAAAAGCACTTGCTGTAACCTCTTTGGTATTTGCTTCTTTTTTGATCTTAACAGCAATAGTCGGTTTGTCTCAATATGGGTATTATGATTATGAAAATTCTGATTACCCCCAGAATTTAACAGACCAACAAACACAAGAACTCGTAGATTATGTAGATTCTTTTTGCTTTATCTCTTGCCAAGGTTTAGAAAACGTTTATACTTATGATTACCGATATGACGAGAAATTGGGTGAAGTGATTTGTTATTGTTTGGATTCAAACTACGATACGATTCTGCAAAAGATTGTTCCATTTGACGAATAAAACTCTTCAATAAGTTGAAGATACTCTTTAAGTTATTACCTCCCAAAAAAACTGACGGGTTCCTTCAAAAACCTTTAAAAACCCACTTTTTCTATCTAATTCATTCCAGGGTGCATAAAATGATAAAAATATCAATATCCGCTATTGGTAAATACGAAAACATAAATGGCACACAAAAGTACATCGAGAAAAGGAAGTTTGCAGTATTGGCCTCGAAAAAGAGCCGAGAAATTTCTGCCTAGAGTTAACTGGAATGCCATTGATTCTGATAAAAAACTCAAAGGTTTCATCGTATATAAGGCAGGCATGATGTCTGCTTTCGTTAAAGACAACACACCCAATTCTATGACAAAAGATAAAAAAATTACTATTCCGGTTACAATTCTCGAGTGCCCTTCTATGAAAATATTATCTGTTAGATTTTACAAGTATGGAAAAGTTGTAAAAGAAGTTCTTGTTGAGGGAATAGAGAAAGATAAAGAACTCAAGAGAAAACTAAAGCTCCCAAAAACAAAAGGAAAAACAATCGATTCGGTTAAACCAGAAGAGTATGACGACCTAAGGATTATTGTTTATTCTCAAGTTAAAAATACTAATATAAAAAAGACTCCAGATATTATTGAAATTGGTCTCTCCGGAAGCTTAGAAGAGAAAATGGCTTTCATAAAAGAACATCTTAACAAGGAACTTTCTGCTACGGATTTCTTCCAGAAAGGACAAGTTGTGGACTTCAGGGGATTAACAACCGGAAGGGGACTTGTTGGCCCGGTTAAGAGATTTGGAATTCAGTTAAAACAACACAAATCCGAAAAGGGTGTAAGACGTCCAGGAAGTCTTGGTCCGTGGCATCCATGTAGAGTAACTTTCCAGGCTCCACAAGCAGGGCAGTTAGGAATGTTCACAAGAGAGGTTTACAACAGTGCGATAATTGATATAGGCAAAGCAAAAGATAGTAAAATTTTGAATAAAAATCTTAAAAATTTTGGAGAGATAAAAACAGATTATCTTATTGTTAGAGGTTCTGTCCAAGGGCCAAGTAAAAGACAACTAATAATCACCGCTCCTTTGAGAGCAACTAAGAGACAAACAAAGAAAAATTTCGAATTTATAACACTAAGATGAAAGCAAATATAAAATTTTCATTCATTCAAATTAAACAAAGAAAACAATTCAAATGAAAGCAAAAATACTTGATATAAACGGAAAGGAAAAAGCAACAATCGAATTACCTAAATTCTTTTCTGAGAAAATAAGAGAGGATTTAATACTAAAGGCAGTTGAAATAAAAAAATCTCAACAGCCATTCTCACCCTCTCCTGTTTCGGGTAAACAACACTCTGCAAGTGGAATTTTAAAACACCACAGGAAAGTATGGAAGAGCCAGTATGGAAGGAAAATGTCAAGAGTTCCAAGAAAAATATTCTCTGTAAAGGGTTCTCAATTTAATTGGGAAGGTGCAGAGGTTTCAAATACTAGAGGAGGAAGAACGGCACATCCTCCAAAAATAACTTCAAGAATAAACACTGGAAAATTGAATAAAAAAGAACTTAAAAAAGCAACAACCTCGGCTTTAAGTGCGACTGCAGAAGGAAAATGGGTTGCAAAGAAATATTCAAACTTGAAAGATAAAAAAATTACAGCGCTTCCTTTAATTGTAGAATCTAAACTTGTATCCCAGAAAGCAAAGGCTCTTAGAGCGAGTATTAAAAGTATTTTGGGAGAAGATTTATTTGGTGTTGCAGAAAAAAAGAGAAGTATAAGACACGGAGTAGGAAAAATGAGAGGAAGAAAATACAAATCAAATGCAGGATTATTGGTTGTAATAGGAGATAAGGAAAAATTGAGGACAAACATATTCGAAATTCAAAAGGCTAGCAACGTGGGAGTTTTAGAACTTGCTCAGGGTGGTCCGGGAAGACTAACTCTTTATACAGAAGCAGCAATTAAAGAACTCGCAAGCAAGTTCAATAGTTCGCCTAAAAGTCAAACTAAAGAATTGGAAAATAAATTTGGAGATAAAAAAACAAAATGAAACCAATAGTAACAGAAAAAGCGGTTATGGCAATAGAAGCACAAAATGTTCTCACATTTAAAGTTTCGGAAAAGATGACAAAGGGCGCAATAAAAAAAGAAATTGAAGAAGTTTTTAATATTAAGGTTGAAAAAGTAAGAACAAGAACACTTGGAAATGAAAAGTATGCTTATATTAAACTAAAAAAGGAGTTTCCAGCAATTGATATTGCTACAAAACTAGGATTGATGTAATGGGAAAGAGAATAATTTCGCAGGCTCGTGGAAAGGGAGGAAATGCTTATAGGGTTAGAAGAAATGCCTACAAATATAAGATAAAATATCCTTCTCCGTTAGTTGGTGAGGGAACTGTCTTAAAACTAGTTAACTCTCCTGCACACAGCTCTCCTCTTGCAAAAATAAAATATTCGAAGGGCGTTTTTTTCGTTCCGGCATTTAAGGGAATGTTTGAAGGACAGAAAATTTCTTTTGAAGGAAAGGAAATAAAGGAAGGAAATATTATGAAATTAAAAGACCTGCCTACAAGAACAAAAGTGTATAACATTGAATCGCGCCCGGGAGATGGGGGCTTGCTTGTAAGGACTGGAGGAAGTCATGCAGAAGTTAGTAGAGTTCTCGAAAATAGTGTGATTGTTATTATGCCGTCTAAAAAAGAAAAAGAATTTTTAGGAAATTGTAGAGCAACAGTAGGAGTAATTGCTGGGGCTGGAAGATTAGAGAAACCAATTGTTAAAGCGGGTAAAAACCATCACATTAAAAAGTCAAGAAATAAATTATGGCCTAGGACATCTGCAGTAAAGATGAACGCAGTCGATCATCCTTTCGGTTCGGGTAGAGGAAAGAACCCTAAGAGTAAGATTGCAAAGAGAAACGTTCCTGCTGGTGCAAAGGTTGGTCACTTAAGACCTAGCCGAACAGGACACAAGAGATAAAATGGCAGAACTAACAAAAAAACAAATAAAATATCGTGGAAAAACAATCGAAGAACTCAAAGCACTTGATGTAAGAGAGTTTGCAAAATATCTCAAGTCAAACGAAAAAAGATCTGTTCTTAGAGGATTCCAGCAAATTGAAGATTTCATAAGTAGATCTACTAAAAAAATGGCTAATAAAAAGCACATAAAAACACACCAAAGAGATTTAGTGATTGTTCCGGGAATGGTTGGAATGAAAATACAAATTCATGCTGGTAACGGGTTTACTCCGGTAGAAGTAACTGGAGAAATGTTGGGACACAGACTTGGAGAGTTTGCAATGACCAGAAAGAAAGTTACGCATAGTAAGGCGGGAGTAGGTGCAACAAAAGGATCTAAATCACTATCAAAGAAATAAAATGACTGAAAAAGAATATACATCACACCGAGGAAAAAAGACAATGGCTAAGCAGGCAAAAGCCGCTGAAATAAAAAAGATAGTTGATGCTCCAAAGAAAGAAGAAATCAAAAAAGAAGAGGTTACAAAAATAGAAAAAGTTGAAAAGAAAATAGAAAAAAAACCGGAAGTCAAAAGAGACTTTGCGTGTGTAAATATTACAGGAGCTCCAATATCTTCAAAAGATTCTTTCGATGTATGTAGATTCATAAAATTTAAAACAATCTCTCGGGCAGTAAAGGACCTGGAAGAAGTTGTGGCTGGAAGAAAAGCTATTCCCATGAGAGGAGAAATCCCTCATAGAAAGGGAAAGATAATGTCTGGAAGATTTCCAAAAGTTACCTCGGAGCACTTCATAAAAATAATCAAAAGCCTCGGCGCAAATTCTTTGGTTAACGGACTTGAAAATCCAATAATCTCCGAAGCTGTTGCAAACAGAGCATCGCGTCCATTTGGAAGATTTGGTGCGGTAAGAAGAAAAAGAACTCACATAAGACTGGTTGCTAGAGAAAAGAAAGTAAAAGAAGAAAAGGCGGAGGCTAAGAAAAAATAAAATGGAAGAAAGAAAAACAGTAAAACTAAAGAAAGACGAATTTAACCTTAAAGTTTACATTAAAAAATTCCTGGGTATGGGAAAAGTAAGCCGAGTAAGAATTGAATACACCCCGGTTGGAGAGAAGATTATCGTTTCTACTCACAAGCCAGGATTAGTTATAGGAAGAAAGGGAGAAAAAATAGCAGAACTTACAACTGTTTTGAAAAGCAAATTTAAATTGGAAAACCCACACATAGAAATTGATGAAATTCTCGAACCAGAGTTTGATGCTCAGATTATGGCAGACGATATTGCTTCTGGAATTGAAAGAATGGGTCCAGTAAAGTTCAAAGTAATCTCATACAGAACGCTTCAAAGAATAATGGAAGCGGGTGCTCTTGGTGCAGAGATAAGAGCGAGTGGGAAACTCCCGGGAGCAAGAGCAAAAACATGGAGATTTGCGCAGGGCTATCTTAAAAAAACAGGAGATAGTGCAAAGGTTGTCGACAAGGCTCAAGCAAGAGCGGAAACAAAACCAGGTACTGTTGGAATAAAAGTAAGCATCTTATCTCCGCATGCTAAAATGACAGACAAGATTGTCGTAGATGAAGCTCTTTTGAATAAATTAAAAGAAGGTTCACTCGAACCAGAAGAAGTTTTGGCTAAAGAAAAAGTTAAAAGAAAATCAAAGAAGAAGGAGAGTAAAGAAGAATGAAATTTAAAGAATTGGCTAAAATGAAAAAGGAAGAAAGAGAAAAGAAATTGAAAGAACTTAAGATGGAATTAATAAAAGCACAAAGTTCTAAGACTGCTGGGTCTAAGGCAAAGAATATAAGGAAAATTATTGCTAGGATACACACACTCAACAACTCCAAGGAGGCGTTGAAGAAAAACTAAATGGAAATATGTCCAAAGTGTGGCTTGCCAAAACAAGCCTGTGTGTGCGAACAAATAGTTAAAAGTTCGCAAAAGATAAAGGTAGCGACAGACAAAAAACGGTACGGAAAAATTGTAACTGTTGTTAGCGGATTCGAGAGTGGAATCGATGTAAAAAAAATCGCAAAAGCCCTGAAAAATGAGCTCGCTTGTGGCGGGACTTACAGGGAAAATGAGATTGAATTACAGGGAGACCATGTAAGAAGGATAAAACCTATCCTCGACAAACTCGGATTTGATACCGAATCGATGGACTAAACGCACACAAAAAAACAATAAAATGAAGAAAAAACAAGAAGCAAAAGTGGAAGCAGTGAAAAAAGCAAAGGTAGCTGGAACTATATGTAATGATAGAGATTGTCCAACACACGGGAAACTAAAAACTCATGGAAGAACCTTTGAAGGAAGAGTTGTAAGCAAACACAATAGAAGAATTGCCATAGAATTTGAACGAATGGTTTATGTAAGAAAATATGAAAGATATTCCAGATTTAAAACAAAGATTCATGCTCGTCTCCCGAATTGTATGGAAGAGATAACAAATATTGGAGATTTGATAAGAATTGCAGAGTGTAGACCATTAAGTAAGATAATTCACTTTGTAGTCGTTGGAAAAGTAAATGTGAAAGGAGATAAAAAACAATGAAGGCGATAAACGCAAGAGGAACTGCTGGATTAAACCTCGGAGCAAAGATGATTGCAGCAGATAATAGTGGAGCTAAGATTGTAAAACTTGTTTCAGTAAAAAAATGGAAAGGGCGAAAAGGAAAACAGGCATGTGCAAAGATTGCAGATTGGGTAAAGGTAAGTGTAAGAAAAGGAATTCCGGATATGAAAGGTAAAGTTTTTGATGCTGTTTTAATAAGACAAAAAAAGCCATATAGAAGACTCAATGGAGAAAGGGTTGCATTCGAGGATAACGCGGTTGCAATAATGAAAGATGACAAAGGAAATCCAAAAGGAACTCAAATTAAAGGACCAATAGCAAGGGAGGTTATGGAGCGATGGGCACAGGTTGCAAAGATTGCTTCAATAGTATACTAAAATGAAAAAATTTTCTTCAAAATGGAAAGCGAGTAAAAGGCCAGGAAAACAAAGAAAGTACCGTGGGAACCTTCCGCTTCATCAGAGAAAGAAACTTGTTAATGCAAATCTTTCAAAAGAACTTAGAGCAAAATACAAAAAGAGAAGTATGAGTATCAAAAAAGGATTCACGGTTAAAATAATGAAAGGTAAGTTTAAGAAAAAACAAGGAAAGGTCAGCAAAGTTAATTTAAAAAAACTACAAATAATCGTAGAAGGAATTCAAATAAAGAAACTCGACGGTTCTAAAGCAAACTTTCCTTTGAGAGCGTCGAACCTTCAGATTGTTAAATTAGAATCCGATGAAGTACAAAAAACCGAAGTAAGGAAAGAAGAAGTTAAAAACAAGAAGACAAAGGATAAACCGGAGGAAAAGAAATGAAAAATCACCTAAAAAGACAGAGCGTTCCAAAGAACTGGCCGATAAGTAGAAAGGGAACAAAATATGTAGCTCGTCCTAACTCTGATGCAGAAGGAGGAATTCCTCTTGTGATAATTGTAAGAGATATGTTAAATGTTGCAAAGAATACGAAGGAAGTAAAGAGAGCAATACATATGAAAAACATCTTGGTTAATAATAAGAGGATAAACGATGAAAAAATGGCACTATCTCTTTTCGACACCATAACGATAATTCCTCTTAAGAAAAACTATCGCTTAAGTTTATCCGACAAGGGAAAATTTGCTCTTGATGAAATAAAAGAAAATGAGGCAAATAGTAAAATTTCAAAAATACTAAATAAAAAGATGTTGAAGGGAAAAAAGACTCAACTAAATCTTATGGACGGAAGAAATTTCCTATCGGAAGCTAAATGTGAAGTAAATGATTCGGTAGTGATAAACTTTAAAGAGAAAAAGATAGAAAAATGTATTCCTCTTCAAGAAAAAATGAGAGCTTTAGTATTTGCGGGAAAACACACCGGAAAAAAAGGAACCTTAAAAAAAATTGACAAAGAAAAACAAATGGTTGAACTAGAAAGTGGGAAAGAGAATCTTCATGTTTTAATTAAACAGATAATTGCAGCAGAATAAAATGGCAAAAGATACAGAAAACATTATGAGAAAAGTAAAAATTGAGAAGGTTGTCTTGAATATAGGTGGAACTGCGGATTACCTTGAAAAAGGAGTTAAATTGTTAAAATTACTTACGGGAAGAAATCCTTCAAGAATGAAATCTAGGAAGAGGATTCCTACTCTCGGAGTACGTCCTGGGCTAGAGGTAGGTGCGGTAGTTACAATAAGGAAGGATGTTGAAAATGTTCTTAAGAGAATGTTGAGTGCGGTGGATAATAAAGTAAGAAAAAAACAGATAAGTATAAACAATTTTTCTTTTGGTATTAAAGAATACCTAGAAATACCCGGAATGGAATACCAGAGGGAGATTGGGGTTATGGGATTTGATGTTACTGTTGTTTTTAAGAGATCTGGTAGAAGAGTTAAATTAAAGAAAGTAAAGGCGGGAAAATATCCAAAAAGACAGATGATTCCAAAAGAAGAAATAATCAAATTTATGGAGGAAAACTTCGAAACGAAGTTTGTTTAAATTCGAATGACAGCAAGTGATTGGAAAAAAATGTTGAAACAGCTAAGAAGAAAGCCAGCAGTAATGGAAAAATTCATAAAACATAATAAACCAAAAGACAGAAAAATAGGAATTGCTGCAAGAAAATGTGAGAGATGTGGAAGGTTTGGAGCACATATAAAATCATACGGATTAAATTTATGCCGACACTGTTTCAGAGAAATAGCGCAGGAAATCGGCTTTGAAAAATACTCATAAAATGTCACACGATATAGTTGCAGATGCTTTGAATATGATAAGAAATGCTAAGCGGGCTAGGAAGGAAATTATCAAGATAAATAGGATTTCAAATCTCTTAATAGAAATATTAAAAATAATGAAGCAAAAAGGAGTAATAAAGAAGTATAAGATAGATAGCAAATCAAATGAGATAGAGGTTACAATCGGCACACTCCTTGATTGTAAGGCAATAAAGCCGAGATTTAGTGTGGATGTTAGCCAGATTGAAAAATATAGAAGAAGATATCTTCCAGCAAGAAATATCGGAACGGTTATAATTTCAACAAACAAGGGTTTAATGACTCACGAAGAAGCTCAAGAAGAAGGAAAAGGAGGATGCTTAATTGCATATTTCTATTAAAATGAGAAGGGAAATTTTTCAGGAGATAGAAATTCCTTCGGGTGTGGAGTTAAAAATCGAAAATGGCTTAGTAATTGTTAAAGGTAAAAATGGAGAAAACTCGAGACAATTTAATGTGAATAATATTAAGTTAGAGAAAAAAGAAAATAAGGTATTCATAGAATGTAAGGAATCAACAAAGAAAGAGAAAAAAAGAATTAACACCATTGCTGCCCACATAAGGAATATGATTTCTGGAATAGACAAAAAATTTGAATACACATTAAAAATATGTTTTAACCATTTTCCAATAACAGTAGAGCTAAACGGAAATCAGGCATTAATTAAAAACTTTTTAGGGGAAAAGGTTCCAAGAAAATGCAAGCTGATTGGGGGAGCAGAGGTAAAAATTACAAAGGATTACGTAACAGTCACATCTCATAGTAAAGAAATAGCGGGGCAAACTGCAGCAAACTTCGAAAAGGCTACAAGAATAAGATTAAGGGATAGAAGAATATTCCAAGACGGAATTTTCATCACAAGTAAAAACGGAAAGGAAATATAAAATGAAATTTTTAAGAAGAACATCAAAAAAAATCAGCAAGCTTGGAAGAAAAAGAAAGAAAAAACAAGTTTGGAGAAGACCTTCTGGAAGAGATAATAAAATGAGAGAAAAGAGAAAGGGATATCCGGCAGTAGTAAGTGTTGGTTATAAGAAAAAGAAAAGCGAGAGAAATAAGATTGAAGGGAAAAAAGTAATCATGATAATAAATCTAAAGGATTTAGAAATGGTGGGAAAAAATGAAGCAGTTATTATCGGAAAAATAGGAATGAGAAAAAAGATAGAAATTGCAAAGAAAGCAAAGGAAAAGGGAATAAGAGTATTAAACTTAAACGCAAAGAAAATATTGAAGGAGAGAAAAAAATGAATCTGGGTAAAAAAACGTTGCTTGCAATAAAGACCCTTAAGGTAGGAAAAGAAAAAGTTTTCTTCGTACCTTCTAGACTGGACGAGATTAAAGAAGCTATAACAAAGCAAGATATAAGGGATTTGGTTGCAAATGGAGCAATAATCGTTAAACCGAATAAAGGAAGAAAAAAGGTTTCGAGAAAGAAAAGTAGAAGTCCGGGAAATATAAGGAAGAAGGTTATTAAAAAAAAACAGAAATATGTTAAACTAACAAGAAAATTGAGGAAACATGTTAAGGAATTAAAAACGCAGGGCAAAATATCCCGAGAAGATTCTATTGAATTAAGGAAGAGAATAAGAAATAAAGCATTTAAAAGTAAATCAAATCTAAAAGAACATCTGGGAGGATTAAGAAAATGAGAATTCAGAAGAGAAGAAGAAGAGAAGCAAAGACGGACTACTCAAAGAGAATTAAATTACTAAAAAGCGAGAGGCCGAGAGTAATATTTAGAAAAACTAATAAGTATATCCTCTCCCAATATATAAAAAGTAAGGCAGCACAAGACTCAATTATTTTTGAAGTTACCTCTAAAGAGCTACTTAGAACCGGGTGGCCAAAGGAAATGTCTGGGAGCCTTAAATCTCTTCCCGCATCTTATCTAACTGGTTTTTTGGTTAGCAAAAAGATAATAAAAGAAAAAATGGAAGAGCCGATTGTTGATTGGGGTATGCTTAGAACAATAAACAAAACCCGTGCTTATGCCTTCTTAAAAGGGCTTATTGATGGGGGGTTAAAGATTAGTTGTAAGGAAGAAGCTTTCCCAGAAGAAGATAGAATAAAAGGAAAATTCCTAAAGGAAGACTTCTCGAAAAAATTTGAGGAAATAAAATTAAAAATAAAATGAAAACAAAAAAAATAGAAGATATTGGAATAGAAGAATTGAAAAAAACTGCAAAGGCAAACAAAACAGTTTCTGAAGATGTAAACGAAGTAATCACAGAAGAGATGCTTGAAGAAGTTGCGAAGGAAGAAGACGCTGAAGTAGTTGAAGCAGGAAAGAAAAAACTTGCGAAAGAGGATGCTGTTGAGAAACAGGAGAAGCGAGCTCCATTTAGAAGAGGACGTAGAGGAGAAAAAACAAGAGAAGAGATTATCTCGGCTTGGGAACCTAAAACAAAACTTGGAATTGATGTAAAGAATGGTAAGATAAAGGACATAGATGAGATAATTGACGCAAATAAAAAGATTCTTGAAGGAGAAATAGTAGACGCGCTTCTAAATATTAAGACAGATTTACTTTTAATAGGACAATCAAAAGGTAAATTCGGAGGAGGAAAAAGAAGAGCGTGGAGACAAACTCAAAGAAAAAAGAAAGAGGGTAATGTGCCTACTTTTTCTACTCTCGCTGTTGTTGGAGACGAAAATGGACATGTTGGTATCGGATTAGGAAAATCTAAGGAAACTTTACCCGCAAGAGATAAAGCAACAAGAAAGGCGAAACTTAGCATAATAAAAATAGTTAGAGGTTGTGCGGCTTTTGACTGCGCTTGTTCGGAACCCCATACCGTCCCATTTGAAGTTACAGGAAAAGCGGGAAGTGTAAGAGTAACCTTAATCCCCGCTCCACAAGGAACGGGTTTGGTTGTAGGAAAAGAGTTAAAAAAGGTACTTAAAATGGCCGGAGTAAAAGATGTTTATAGTAAATCTTTTGGGAGTAAAAGAACAACATTTAATTTCGTAAAAGCGTGTGTTGATGCACTCAGTCAAACAAATAAGGGGGCAAATAAAAGATGATTTGTATTGTAAGAATAAGTGGGGAAGTAAATGTTGGAGGAAAAATAAAAGAAACTCTAAATCGATTAAGACTGAGGAGAAAGTACTCTTGTGTTTTAATAAATCCTACAAAAGAGAATATGGGTATGCTCAAGAAACTTAGGGATTACGTTGCTTATGGGGAAATAAACAAGGAAACACTTGCTAAACTTATTGAAAAGAGAGCACAGCCAATAGATAAGAAGAAAAAAATTGATTCTTCTAAAATCTCTGAGGAAATAGTAAAAGAAGATTATGCCAAAATGGGAATAAAACCTTTTTTCAGACTCCATCCTCCAAGAGGAGGAATTAAGAGTAAGATTCATTTTCCAAAAGGAATTCTTGGAGATAACAAGGAAAAAATAAACGAATTAGTTGGGAGGATGTTATAATGAAAATTCACAAGCGTAAAAAATCATCACGTTCTCATGGAAAGGGTATGGGAACTTCGGGACATGGTTCAAGAAAGCAACATAGAAGTACTGGTAATAGAGGAGGGAGAGGAATGGCTGGAACAGGAAAGAGAGCAGATAATCTTAAAACACTTATTAACAAACTTTATGGAAATGATTATTTTGGTAAACAGGGTGTAACGAGTAGAGGAACAAAGAGGGATACAAGAAAAAGAATTAATCTTGGGGATATTGAGATAAACATGGACACCTACATAAAAAAAGGAGTTATGAAAAAAACAACCAAGGGATTTGAAATTGGATTAAAAGGATATAAAATACTTAGTGAGGGAGATGTAAAAAATAAGTTAATAATCACTGCTAAAGAGGCTTCGGCATCTGCAATCGCAAAGGTAAAGAAAGCTGGGGGAGAGATTCTTCTTCCACCGATAAAAAAATCAGAAAAAATTAAAGAAAAAATTTCATCTTAAAAACCTTTAAAAACATCTTTTCTCATCCATAAATGAAAGATTATGGCATTGACAGACCTATTTAATTTTATTCCAGAAGTAAGGAAACCTGAAGAGAAAAAACTAGATTTTAACACCAAACTTAAATGGACAATAATAATTCTTGTTGCTTTCTTCGTTTTAGCAAATATTCCTTTATTTGGTTTATCTGGAAATGCTCTTGAGAGATTTAAGTATTTGGCAATAATCCTTGGAACGGACTTCGGGAGTATAATCTCTCTTGGAATTGGTCCAATCGTTATGGCTTCCATTATTCTGCAGCTTCTTGCTGGTTCGGGAATAATTAATATAGATCAAACAACGGAGGAAGGTAAAAAATTTTTCACAGGAATACAAAAAATCCTTGTGTTTTTCTTTATCGTATTTGAAGCGATAATCTATGTAGTTATGCAAGGACTTCAGGCGGCTCCAGGATTTGCGTGGCTCGTTATTTTCCAATTAATTCTTGGAGGACTTGCGATATTCTATATGGACGAAGTAACACAAAAGTGGGGTTTTGGTTCGGGTGTAAGTCTCTTTATTGGAGCGGGAGTTAGTTGGAGATTAATAACAAGTGCATTCCAGTTTGTTGACGCCCAAGGAAGAAATTGTCTTGTTGGTTTCTCAAGTGGAACTGTCCTTTGTACGGGTAAAGTATTTGTCCTCATTCAATCAATAGTAACAAAGTTCCCGATAGAAATCGTTTCGGCATTCGCAGCAATTTTATCTACTGTAATAATTTTCCTTCTGGTAGTATGGGCACAATCGCTTAAGGTAGAAATTCCTCTATCTTATGGAAGAGTAAGAGGTTATGGAATAAAATGGCCACTATCTTTCTTTTATTCCTCGGTTATTCCGGTAATTTTAACTGCTGCGTTAATTGCAAATATACAACTTTTAGGAGGACTTATTGAAAACGCCGCGGCCCCTTGTTTGGCTGCTACCGCAGAGGGGGCGTGCACCGGAATTGCGAGTATTGCCTCTCATCTTACCTTTTTAGGACATTTTGTAAACGGGCAGGCTGTTTCGGGAATTGCGTTTTGGATGCATTCAACAAATATCCTTGAACTTTTTATACGTGGAGGTATTCTTCCAATACACTTTTTACAGGGAATAACTCACATAATCTCCTATATGATTTTATCCACGGTATTTGCAGTTTTCTGGGTTAAGACATCTGGGATGGATTCAAAGAGCCAGGCACAGAAAATTGCTGCCTCTGGATTGCAAGTTGCAGGATTCAGACAAGATATAAGAATCCTTGAAAGTATTCTTGATAGGTACATAATGCCTCTTACGGTTATGGGTGGAGCTGCGATTGGATTGTTAGCAGCGACAACGGACTTAATGGGTTCGCTGGTTTCTGGGACTGCAATTCTGCTTGTGATAATGATTATGTTCCAGTTCTATCAAAGCATTGCACAACAACATTCTGTTGATATGAATCCCGCAATGCGTAAGTTCATCGGTGGATAAACTTAAATACCCTTTTTTATTTTATCAATTATGACATTTACAGAGGTGGTTATTATGTACCCAAAGACGAGTGCAATTATTTTATCTGTTCTAATAACAGTAGTTATGACTTTAGTAACAAAAAGATTTACCAACCAAAGCAGAATGAAAGAATTGAAAGAAATACAGAAATCCTGCCAGATAAAACTTAAAGATAATCGGGGCAATCCCCAAAAGATGGCTGAGATAAATAAAGAGATGATGGAGTGCTCTATGGAACTTATGAAACACTCGTTTAAGCCATTGCTTATCACATTCATCCCATTAATTATCTTTTTTTGGTGGATAAGAAGTATCTTCGTACTAACAACATTAGGAAACTCGTGGATTTGGTATTATCTTGTCTCGGGTATTCTTGCTAGTATTCTTTTTAGAAAGATTTTTAATGTAGTTTAAGGGAATTCTATTATGGAAAGCGAAGAAAAACAAAGAGAGCTTGTATTCAAGTTTCAGATGTTTGAGCAACAGATGCAAAATATACAGCAACAGCTTCAGGCAGTTGAGCAGGCGATTGTTGATATGGGGAGACTTAATCTTGGGTTGGATGAGCTTAAGGGAGGAGTAGGAAAAGAGATTGTTGCCCCCATAGGAAAAGGTATATTTGCAAAAGCAAACCTTTCTTCAGAAGAATTGTTAGTTGATATCGGAGAGGGAAATATTATTCAGAAGACGATTCCTCAAACAAAGGAATTGA
>CAZGIL010000003.1:0-2091 GCA_964526265.1 Candidatus Woesearchaeota archaeon | reverse complement strand
GATATCGGAGAGGGAAATATTATTCAGAAGACGATTCCTCAAACAAAGGAATTGATTCAAGAGCAGATAAAAAAACTTGAACACGCGAGAGAAGAATTAAATAAAGCAATGGAAGAAATTAATGGAGAATTAGAGAAAATATTTTTAGAAGCTCAAAAGGATAATAATTAATTCGCTTTCCTAAGAAATTGTTGATAACTCAAAATCCCCAACTCACTTATTATCCCTTTGATATATTTTTTATCGACAAACTCAAATGCTGGATTTTTTATTTTTATATTTTTTGGAGCGTTGTCCCAAACCTCGTTCAGCTTTCTCTGTTCTATCGGGATTTTCTTTTTTGTAAATTTCCAGGAATCTGCTACAATATAAACCGAGATGTTTTCGCCTTTTGCTATTTGCGCTATAACTCCCGAACCTATTTTATTTATTATCCCTTTTTTTGTTATTGCGTCGGCACCCAAAAAAACTTTATCTGCCTTTCTCGTTCCTTGTCCTCTCGAAAGAGCCACTCCCAAGGCAGAATCAACGAACATCGTAACTTTTATTTTATTTCTCTTTAGTTCTTTGGCCGTTTTTCTTCCTTGCAAAAGAGGACGAGTTTCGGTATTGTAAACTTCAAACTTTTTACGGTGTTTTTTGGAATAGATGAGAGAATTAACTACGTTTGTTGAATGGCAGTGTGTGAAAATTACATCCCCGCTTTTTATTATTTTTAAAAGATTTTTATTTATCTCTTCTTGAGCGGAATCAAAGTGCTTTAATATTTCCGATTTATCTTTTTTCTCAGCCAAATCTAAAACATTCTCCATCATAGGTTCGGTTGGACGTAAAGAAAGTAGTTTCCTCTTAGAGGATTTTTTTGGAATTAAAAAATATGCTTCTAATGCTTTTTTTGCGATGTTTCTCGCTCCCTGTATCTTTACTTTTTTTATATCCTCCGCTATTCGGTTAAACTTCCTTCTTTTTTTTAAAAAATTAAATGATACCATCTCTTTTATTAACTGCAGACTACGAAAGTTTAAAAATTCTCTTTTTTTTAGTATAAGATGCTTGAGTCTTTAATAAACCCCAAAAGAGCTGAAAAAGGGCCGTGGAAGATGTTATTTATAGGAATTCTTTATGCCTCTCTTTCAATTTTGCTAGTGCATTTTCTTTTTGGTTCTGACCCGGTTCTTTCAAGGTATTCCGGGATGATTGTTGTAACCTTTTGTGTTATGTTTTCTTTACCCTTCATGTATTATCTTATTAAGGAAGAGGAAGTTGTTGACGAACAGGTGGAAGGTTTTTTTGGAATATGGAGAGTTCATAAAAAGGCCATATTTGCTTTAATGTGGTTATTTTTGGGTTTTATCTTGGCATTTTCTTTTTGGTATATTGTTCTACAAGATCAGACCCTCTTTAATGCTCAAGTAGAAACATATTGCATCATCAATAGCCCAGGCAATACCGAAGGATGTGTGGCAAGATATTCCTTTGAGCAGGCGAGGGTGACTGGGGGGGCTACTAATGGGGCGCGTTTTCTTTCAATACTTGAAAATAATATTTATGTGATGATTTTCACTCTCGGATTTTCACTCATCTTCGGGGCGGGAGCTATATTTGTTTTAGCATGGAATGCTAGTGTAATCTCGACCGCCATAGGCATTTTCACAAAATATAGCCTAAAAGACATTCCGTTTGGGGTTGCAAGGTATATGATTCACGGGATGCCGGAAATTATGGCTTACTTCATTACCGCTTTGGCTGGAGGAATATTTGGTATAGGAATAATAAAAAATGGTATAAGAAACAGAAGATTTTTGAGAGTATTAGAAAATGTGATAATGCTCCTATTTGTTTCAATAATTATCCTTATTATTGCAGCACTGATTGAAGTATACATAACTCCCTTTTTGTTCTAAGAAATGTTTATATACGGAAGATTAATCAAAAAAACATGGAAATGATTTTGTTAGTATCTCTTTTGGTAAGTTTCTTAGTCGCGGCAATTTCGCTTCCGATTTGGATAAGAAAAGCCAAGAAAATTGGATTGGTTTGGGAGGATATGAATAAATGGGGACATCCAAAAAATGTTGCTTCCTCTGGAGG
>CAZGIL010000002.1:0-48611 GCA_964526265.1 Candidatus Woesearchaeota archaeon | reverse complement strand
ATGTAACTCTCAAATATTCCCCGTCAGAAATATTATCAAACCAGATTCCATCCTGCTCCTTAACCAAATCATAAACATCTGCTATAAAATTCCTGCTAGAATCTAAATGCTCGGCTTTTGTGATATTTATTATAACCAACTCGTAAGTTTGCTCGCTTAGAGAAGGAACAACCCACTCAATATAATCCATTTTTCCATCTTCATCCAAATCGTAGGCATCAAAATCAACTTGTTCCCTTAACCCCTCTACAACCCAATAAAGATTAATCTCCCCCGCGGAATTAACCTCCCTCTCCAAATTACTATATGCTAATACATCCTCGTAGTGAACCTCCTCCGGACCAATAATTTTAATTTCTTTGTTTGTGTCATTTATTACCCTTTCTTCCGAATAAGGAGCATCCGTATAATACTCAACAACAACCTCATCATGATTCTCAATCTGCTCACTAATCTCAATCGTAACAGTATTATCTCCTGAAATTAAATCAACTATTCTTCCGGTTAGGGAAAAAATATTCTTAAAAATACCTAAAAAAGAATTGACAAGCCCCCCTGAAACAACTTCTATAGGAGCAACTTCCTGTATTTTCTTTTCATTTTTTATATTGACATCTAAACTCTCCTCGCTTCCAGAAGAAGCATCGAGTTTCTTAACAGAAACATTTCCGGCAAGAGAGGGCAATTCAATAGAAAGATTATTGATACCTTCTGAAGTTTCAACTTTTACCCTCTTTTCCCATTTAACAGGCTTTCCTAAAACCGCCCCGTATTGTTTAACGCTAGTTTGGGTTGTGACATTTGTATTATTAACAACAAGAGTTTCATTAATTACCTCTTCTGTTTCGTTTGTTGTAGTTTCATTTGATGGAATCGTCTCATTAAGAGTACTCCCTCCCAAAGAACCTTCATCATCCAAATCAGTATCATTAACAGAGGTTTCATTAAAAGTAGTTTCATTATCAACAGATTCTTCTGTTTCATTTTCCTCCAAAGTTGAAGTTTCATTTACTTTTTCGACAATCTCCTCTGTCGCATTATCCGAAACAGTTATTTCTTCTGAGAGGAGGGTTTCTTCAGGCACATCAACTTCCTGTACCAAAGTTTCTTCGTCCAAGGCTCCTTCCTGACTCCGTCCCTCTTCAAGAGGAGAATCATCAGAAGCAACAAAAGCGGTAACAGTCCGATAAACAATCGAAGCAAAATTCATGAAAATATTCCCACTTCCTTGTCCTGAATTTAAAATAGAATTACCAGAAATTTTCGGTTGAGTATAGCCAATAACAAGGATAAGAGATAAAACAGCCAAAAAAATTCCAAAAATAAGCAAGAAAGTTACTGGACGAACCATATTAAGTTTTATAAAAGGTTTTTTAGGAACAGACTCGTACGATTTATGTAGTGAAACCATCCGTGTTTTTACTTTTCCTTCCTTATCTCTATAACTATGACAGTAATATGGCTCAAAAATCTTTCCATTTTTCTTTATATATTTCTTATACACCATCTTTTAAAAGTTTCACTACAAGCAAAACTTAAGAAAGAAGCATTTTACTCTTTAAAAATATAGTGAAATTATAATCCAGGAGAAATTTCAATAAATTTATAAGTTAATAATCACACTCACCCATATGAACAAAAAAATAAATTTAATATGTGCAAAAAGACTTGAAAAATACAAGGAAATAACTTCAAAGGCACTTGCAATAGCAAAGAAATCTATAATAAAAGGCAAGGAAAAACAGGCAAAAGAAATAATTGAGATGGTTTCGAATTACCTGTCGGACGCGAAGCACTTTGAGAGTAAAGAACATTATGTAAACGCATTTGCAGCTTTAAACTACGCACATGGTTGGTTGGATTCTGGAGTAAGGCTAGATATTTTCAATGTAAAAGACAACCGACTTTTTACAATAAAGTAAGATATAAAAACTAATTTTTATTTAATAGTTTAATGAAAAGAGAGGTAATCGTTTTGAGTCTAGGAGGAAGTCTAATAATTCCTGAAGAGATTAATCTATCTTATCTTGAAAAATTCAAAAAAGTTATCCTAAAGCACATAAAAAAGTACAAATTCATAGTGGTGTGTGGAGGAGGAAGCATCGCAAGAAAGTATATTCACGCCTTAAGAGAGACGGGAAAGAACGAAGTTCTTCAGAGTTTTGCCGGAATCTCAGCAACAAGGATGAATGCCCGTTTCATGAGTTATTTCTTTGACTCAGACCAAGAATACGGAATTCCAAGCACAATGGAAACTCTTCACAAATATCTAAAGGAAAAGGACATTGTTTTCTGCGGGGCTTTGGAATACCACCCAAACCAAACCTCAGATTCCACGGCAGCACAAATAGCAGAAGAATTTAATGCTAAGTTCATAAACATTACAAATGTTCCAGGATTACACAACAAAAATCCCTTAACCCACAAAGATGCTAAACACATTCCTAAAATAAGTTGGGAGGCTTTTGATAAAATGGCTAACAAGATGAAATTCTCTCCAGGACAGCACTTTGTTCTTGACCAGAAAGCCTCAAAGATAATAAAAAAAGAAAAGATAATAACATATATTATTGGAAAAGAAACAAAACAATTAGACAATCTTCTAAGGGGAAAAAAATATAAGGGAACGATAATACGAGGATAAATGGAAGAAATTCTTATCGAAGAAAAAACTTTTGAGAAGGCAAGAAACGCAATTCAAAAAAACAAAGGAAAAAAGGTTATCTTCTCAGGAGAAAATGATGAACTTGACAGAAAAGTTCTAGAAAACGAAAAAATTAATGTCCTTCTTCTGAAAGTTTCTGGCAAAAAAGACAGAATGAAACAGCGTGATTCTGGATTTAATCAAGTTCTTGCAGAACTTGCAAAAAAGAAGAGCGTTGCAATTGGAATTTATCTCGATGAAATAATAGAATCTAAAGATAAAAAAGAAATTTTAGCCAGAGTTAAACAAAATATTAAACTTGCCTCAAAAAAGAAACTTAAGATGGAATTCTTTTCTCAAAAATACAAAAGAGAAAAACACGAACTTAGAGCATTAGGATTAACTCTTGGGATGCCAACCTGGATGACAAAAAATTTGTAATTTTTATTCTCTACAAATTCCCATCTCTTTTGCCTTATCATAAACTGCCTTACTCACAGATTCAAAAACTCCCTTATCAAACGCTCCGGGGATTATTTTATCTTCATTTGGAGAACTAACACACCCCGCAATTGCTAAAGCAGCAGCCAGTTTCATCTCTTCATTAATTTCCTTAGCTTTAGCATCTAAAGTTCCTCTAAAAACTCCTGGAAAAGCCAACACATTATTAACCTGATTTGGAAAATCACTTCTTCCGGTTGCAACAACTCTCGCTCCCGCACTCTTAGCCAAATCCGGCATGATTTCTGGATTTGGATTAGCCATTGCAAAGAGAATTGCATCTTTATTCATTGATTTAACCATTTCCTCGTTAACAAGTCCAGCCTTAGAAACCCCAATAAACACATCAGAATCAATCATACACTCTTTTAACCCCCCACTAATTTTACCCTTATTTATAACCAAAGCCAATTCTTCTTTGTATTTATTCAAATCTCCTCTCCCAGAATAAATTGCCCCCCTGCTATCACATAAAATTATATTCTCAAACCCATAACTCAATAAAAGTTTACATACCGCGATTCCCGCAGCCCCAGAACCATTTATAACAATCTTGACCTCTTCCTTTTTCTTTCCAACAACTTTTAGTGCATTGATTAAACCCGCTAAAACAACTATTGCAGTTCCGTGCTGATCATCGTGAAAAATGGGAATATTCATCTCCTTTTTTAACCTCTCTTCAACCTCAAAACATCTCGGAGCAGAAATATCTTCTAAATTAATTCCTCCAAAAACAGGCTCAAGATTCTTAACAATATTCACAATTTCCTCAACTTCCTGTGTTTTTAGACAGATTGGAAAAGCGTCAATTCCCCCAAACTCCTTGAATAAAATCGCTTTGCCTTCCATTACCGGAAGACTTGCCTCTGCTCCTATATTTCCCAACCCCAAAACAGCGCTTCCATCCGAAACAACCGCAACCATATTCCACTTACTGGTATACTCGTAAACTCTGGACTTATCCTCCGCAATCTCCAAACACGGAAAAGCAACTCCAGGAGTATAGGCTAAAGAAAGAGTCTCTTTTGAAAGAGGAACCTTACTTTTAACCTCTATTTTACCTTTCGCATCAATATGAAACTTTAGTGCCTCCTCTTTTTCAACCATAAAGAGAATCATAAAAACAGATTTATAAGTCTTTATATAAAATCTAAACCTTTTTTAATCCCATTTCTCTACTAGTTAGATGGTGACAGATATTAACAAAATAGTCGAATCTCTTAGTCCAAACGAGAGAAAAATACTTCCAAATCTGGAGGAACCTTTAATCTCCGAAATATGTAAAAAATCCAATCTTGACAGAGTTTCTGTAATAAGGTCTCTCGAATACTTACAAAACAAAAAAATAATTGTTCTTTCTTACAAAAAGAATAATTTTGTCGAACTAGGAGTAAATGGGGCACTTTACAAGAAGAAGGGACTTCCCGAAAGGCGCCTTCTTAATCTCCTAAACGAGAAAAGGATGATTCTCTTAGCCGAAGCAAAGAGAGATGACAGTCTTTCAGAAGATGAATTTAAGGCGTCTCTCGGAGCGCTAAAATCAAAAGCGATGATTGAACTAAAAAATGGTAAAATAATTCTAAATGCAACAAAAGAAGAAGTGACAAGAAAGACTCTCGATGAATTATTTATAGACTCTCTACCTCTTGAATACGAGTCTCTATCCCCCGAACAATTATTTTCACTTAAATCCCTTCAAAAAAGAAAAGAGATTGTAGAGATAAAAGAAAAAAAGAAAATAATAATTGAAATAACCGAGCTTGGGAAAAAAATAATTAGTTCTAAGGTTGAAAAAGATAATCTAATTGAACAAATAACTCCGGCGATGCTTAAGAAAGAATCACTTTGGAAAGGGAAGAAATTTAGAAGATACGACGTTACCTCCCCCGTTCCGGATATAAACGGAGGAAAGCGCCATTTCGTAAACCAAGCAGTCGACTACGGAAGAAAAATATGGACAGAGATGGGATTTAAAGAAATGGATGGAACTCTCACTCAAAGTTCTTTCTGGGTATTTGATAGTTTATTCACTCCCCAAGACCATCCAGCAAGAGAATTACAAGATACATTCTTCATAAATAAAAAGAGAGAATTACCAGATAAAAAAATTGTAAAAGAAGTTAAAAGAGCGCATGAAGAAGGAATTAACGGAAGTAAGGGATGGAACTATTCCTGGCAGGAAGACGAGGCAAAGAAATTAGTTTTGAGAACACATACTACCTGTCTTTCAGCACAAACTCTCGCAAATTTAAAAGAGAAAAAAGGAAAATTCTTCGCGATTGGAAAAGTATTTAGAAATGAAACTCTAGACCCAAACCACGGATTCGAATTTAATCAAACAGAGGGAATTGTTGTTGATAAAGACGCAAATTTCCAGCATCTCTTAGGATATTTGAAGGCTTTCCTAAATAAAATGGGATTTGAGAAAGTTCGTTTCCGTCCCCACTTCTTTCCCTACACAGAACCAAGTGTAGAGGCAGATGTCTATGATGAAAAAAATAAAAAATGGGTTGAAATACTCGGAGCGGGAATCTTCCGTCCCGAAGTTGTAGTTCCGCTTATGGGAGAATACGTTCCAGTATTAGCTTGGGGAATGGGATTCGACAGACAAGTTATGCAAGGATATAATATACAAGATATCAGAGAACTTCATTCAAACAATTTAACTCAGCTGAGAAAAATTAGATTTTGGGGGAAGAATTAAAATGAATATCAAAGAAGCACAAGAACTATCAGCAAAAATGTTAGAGGGAGTAAACAACAAAGTAAATATAAAACACGATCCGGATGGAATGTTTTTAAGTCTTACAGAAGAGGTTGGGGAAGTAGCAAGAGAACTTTCAAAAAAACAAAAAAATTATCGAGGAGAGTTTAGTAAAGAAAAACTCGGAGAGGAACTAGCAGACATAATTAGTAGAACGCTAATAATTGCGAGTGATAATGAGATAGATATGGAAGATGCATTTATAGATAAGTTAGAAAAAATTAGAAAAAGATTTGAAATAAAATGGCAACAATAACAGTAAATAAAAAAGAAATAAAAAAGACAATTGGAAATTTAAGCGATGATAAGATAGACAACTACCTAAGTCTTTTTGGAGTAGGTATAGAAAAAATGTCCGAAGAAAAAGTAGATGTTGAAATTACTCCCAACCGCCCAGATATGCTTTCGGCTAGGGGATTTATCAGAGCGCTTGAGACATTTGTAACCGGAAAATCAAAAACATACAAAATAAATCCCCCCCAAAACGATTATAAAGTTATCATAGATTCTTCCGTAAAGGATGTTCGTCCATTCACGGCTTGTGCAATAATAAAAGATTTGAAATTTGATGACGAAAAAATAAAAGAATTAATAGAGATACAGGAAAAACTTCATGTTACAATTGGAAGAAAAAGAAAAAAGTTAGCAATAGGAATTTATCCTTTAGAAAAAATAAAGCTCCCGATAACATTTAAAGCATTAGAACCAGACAAAATAAAATTCATTCCTCTTGAATCCGAAAGAGAAATGTCCGGATTAGAAATACTTCAAAGACACCCCACTGGAAGGGATTACGCTCATCTTCTGGCAGGAAAAGAGAAGTTCCCAATTTTTGTTGACGCAAACAATTCCGTTCTTAGTTTACCTCCCATAATAAACTCTCAACTAACCGGAAAAGTTACTGCAGACACAAAAGATATTTTTGTAGAATGTTCTGGATTTGAATTTGGTGTTTTAAAAAAATGCCTTAACATCCTCGTAACAGCATTAGCAGATATGGGAGGAAAAATATACCAGATGGAACTATCTTACAAGAAAAAAGAAATAACTCCAAATCTGGAGATGGAAAAAATGAAACTTTCACTAGAAAAAACAAACAATCTTCTTGGATTAAAACTTACAGAAAAAGAAGTTAAAAAGTACCTTAAAAGGATGGGATATTCTTATGAAAAAGGTATAGTAAGCGTACCAGCATGGAGAATGGACATTCTTCACGAAGTAGATTTCATAGAAGACGTTGCAATTGCCTACGGATACGACAAATTCATTCCAGAGATTCCTCAAGTTTCTACAATTGGAGAATCAAATCCAAAAGAAGCCCTAAAGAAGAAAATCGGAGAGATTCTCTCCGGGCTTGGAATGCTAGAAGTCTCTAATTTGCACCTCACGAGAAAAGACGATCAGTTCAGCAAAATGGGCATACAGGAAAAAGACCAAAAAGATTTTGTGGAATTGGAAAACTCAAAAACAGATTATACAATCTTAAGAAAGAACCTTTCTCATTACACGCTTAAAAATATCTCCGAGAATGTAGATTCAGAATACCCCCAAAAGATATTTGAAATCGGAAGGGTATTCGAATTAAATCAAAAAATAACAGAAAAAGAACATTTGTCTTTAGCGATTACTCCCGGCAATTTCACAGAGTTGAAACAGGCTATAGAATACCTCTCAAGGATGTTGCAATTAGAATTAAGGTTCGAAGAACCTTCGTCTATTCCAGGACATCTAATAGATGGAAGAGTAGCAGAGATTTTATTCGGAAACGAGAAAATAGGATTCGTAGGAGAAGTTCATCCAAAAATACTAAAAAATTGGAAAATAAAAATGCCAGTTGTTTTAGCAGAAATTAGTCTGGAAAAGATTTTTGAAAAATTAATTTAATATTATCCGAAATATCCATTATTTTTTCCTTCGCCCTTATTATCCCAATTCATCTTTACAGCATCGAAAATTCCAATCATCTCTACCTTTATCTTCTGCCACTCCGCAAAAGCACTTCGAATAAATTCTATCTCTTTCTCTTCGTTGTAAGCAATATCTAATTCAATAAGTTCAACTTCTCTTTTAGCAAGTCCCTTATATATCTCATTAAGCCTCTCCTTATCAGAGTTACTCATCGTTTTTAATATAGAAAATACAAAAAGAGGAGAATTTACGGGGTGTATAAGCGCCTCAATAAATCTCAGGTAATTAGAAAACTTTTCAGAGATAAACTTTCTTATTTCACGAATAAGTAAATCCGTCTCAGATTCAGAAATTTTCTCAACAGAAAAATCTTGATTCATCTCTTCAAAAGAAGGCAGATCATATTTATCTCTAACCTCAGAATATTTCTTTTTCAAGGATTCAAGGGCAGATTCTTCCTTTTCCATTTTTAGTATTTTATTGAAAACATGCAAATTTTAATTTGCTTTTTCCATATTGTTTGTTTATTGCTCTCGTTTATAAATTTAAGTATTAGAAAGCCCCCGCTGAGAGTTGAACTCAGGACCTCAACATTACCAATGTTGCGCTCTAACCAAAACTGAGCTACGAGGGCATAATTTCATCTACAGAAAACAACATATAAAAAGCTATCCAAAAATTATTTCTTAAGTCCTTTTAAAAATAATAAAACCAGCAGAACAATCAAAAATGCTAGAACAACAAAAGAAAATAGTGCCCCCAAAAGAGAAAATAAACTCACATAAACTTCCTGACTAGAAATTGAATAAAACACCAGAGAGAGTATTGCCAAAATCAAGAAAAGAACCAAATTCCTTAAAACAACCCTAATTTTTCTATCGCTAGAACGAACAAGTCGCTTAGTTTTAACAGGAACCCTTCTCTTAGTAACAGAAGACTTCTTCCGAACAACTCTTCTCTTCACACCTTTTTTTTTCTTAGCCATCTTAAGTTATATACCAACAAGCATTTATAAATATTACTCTGGGAACCAATCCAGCTTTATTGCATCTCCGGTTATACTCTTAAAATTAGAATAAATATTATTCGTCCAATTTAAATAAATCTGAGAAAATTTTTGAGTATTTTCTTTCTTTACCAAAGCAAGATTATTATTACTTATTATAAAAAGTGCCCCAAGAAGTAAAAACATAATCAAGAATACTAAAACTCTCATTTTCCCGTCTTATTCATCACAACAGAATCTCCGCCCCAATCCAGCTTTATTGCATTAGAAGTAATTGACCCTAAATTTGAAATAGCAACCTTCAACCAGGAAAAGTATAGAGAACCCGCCCTCATTATTCCGGAGACACTTCCAAAATCGACGTCATTCCCTTTGAAAGTCATTGAAGCGGTTATATAAACAAAAATAATCAATCCGATTAAGAATATTGCAAACATCTTATGCCTCAATCTCTTAATTTCTATGAAAACCCATACTGCAGCGATTAAAATACCTACAACAACTAGAGCCACACCCCATGCCATAACGGATTAAATTAAAGGAACTATAAAAAGATTTCGGAAAGTGAGATTAAGAAAATTTAAAAACTAAAGAACCCTCCCCCCCTTATGGATACGGTGATGATAATTGTTCTATCAGTAGTAGCATTAGCGATTCTTATCACAATAGTCCTTTTTATCCTATCTAGGTCTAAGGGAAAAATTAGTATAAATCTTGATAAAATGGAATATTCTCCCGGGGAAACAATAACCGGTAAGGTGGTTCTGAATCTAAAAAAAACAGTTCAAGCCAAAGCTCTTAATATTGGATTAATGGGAGAAAAGTCCAATGTTAAATATGGGGGGAATAGAAACAATCGAACTCAACGAACTAGCGGAAAAATATTTGATTTCAGCAAACCTCTTGCAGGAGAAGGAAACTATCCTGTAGGTGAAAAAATTGTGGAATTTCAATTAAAAATACCACAAGATATCTTAACACAATCGAGCATGGGAACAGGAGCAATAGGAAGCCTAGTTAAATCCGCTCAAATTCTAACGGGAAACATCAGCTCTGTTAAATGGTATGTAACCGCGTGGTTAGATATCTCTGGAATTGATATCTCAAAGAAGATTCAAATTAACATCGGATAAATACCAAAGTTTTAGTATGCCCCCGCCGAAACAATAGCCCTTTTGGCATAATCAAGGGGACTAATTTTTTTTAATTGTATTTAATTTATTAGAATTCGATAGGATCTGCTATATTTAAAGAGCTCTACTACAAGAAATAGATATTAGAGTATAGAAAAGCTTATATACTCAACATATATATGATATTTATACTAAATATACACTAAGAAAAATGGTACAAGCGATGATTGAGATTCCTAAGGAAGCAAACCAAATCTTAAACATAGTGAAAGCTAGATATAATCTGAAAACAAAGAGCGAAGCAATAGCTAAAATAGTTATTGAATGTGGGGAAAATATTCTAGAGCCTGAATTAAGACCAGAATACTTGGAGAAATTGAAGAGAATAGAAAAAGAAGGGTATGGCAAAACCTTTAAATCTATTGATGAATTAAGAAAAAGAATAGAAAAAAGGTGAAGATGTCAAGGCAATATAAGACAAGCAAGAATTTTGATAGAATTCTAGATAAATTGCAAAAGAAAGACAAACAACTCTATGAAAATCTTTTTAATAAAATGAATGAGGTATTAAACTCTTCAGATATTGAGCATTATAAGAATTTAAGATATAATTTAAAAGAATACAAGCGAGTTCATGTTGGCAGTTTTGTTCTTGTATTCAAGTATGAAAAATCATCAGACTTAATTTTCTTCACAGATTTCGACCATCATGATGTGATTTATAAGAAATAATTAATTTTTGTAATTTCTAAGCTTAACAAATTATTCTTCAGAAGGGCTAAAAACATCACGTTTTAATTCAAATAATAATCTTACTACCTTTAAATCTTCTTTTAACTCATCTCTAAAAACAGGGGCAGATTCTTGTAAGACTTTAAGTTCGATACCATCATAAGGTAATCCATTTCTCTCAACTCCTCTTATCTAAATATTTAGCACAAGATTCCCCCATCTCTAGATCCTTCTCATTATAGCCACCTTGTTGTATTCCCATATTTTAGAATCATCCTTTAATAATATAAATCTTTCTACTTTCTAATTATTATATCAATTTATAGAGCTCTTTAAATAGCCTTGAATCTAGCTCGAATAAATAAATTCAGGGGCAAATTGATGCCCACGAAATCAGTCAAAAAGGTATAATGCCCCCGCCGTGTGTCTTACCATTATGGTATCTGCTGGGGTTTTTTCAACCTCAACAACCCATGCCGGGCTTTAACCTTTAGTATTCTTGAAAAGGTTTAACTTTCCTAATTCTCCGATGCTGGCAGAGTTTATAAAAACAGGCGACGACATGAAAGTGACAGAAAAAAACACATATAACTATTTTGTACGATTAGTTACAAAATATGTAACAAATACTACAATTTATAGATATAAATGCATAAATCAAATATATATAGCACTTAAAGTTACATAAAGTGTAACTTTCTATACAATATAGAAAGATTTATAAACTGTAAATAAGTGTATATCCTATGGTTACAAAGTATGACGTATTTGAAATTGTTTATAAGAATAGGGCTTCGCTTAAGCCAATTGAGGTTGTTAAAAAGCTTAACAAAGATGAGAAGGAATATCATGTAATCCATAAATACTTGAGAGAGCTTACAAAAGAAAAATTATTAATAAAAAAGAAAGAAGGTTTTCAAGTAGAGATGTCCAAAAAATCTGAGTCACTTTATAATTTAATTCTCTATTGTATAAAGAATGGAATAAATTATAACTCCATTTTAGATAGAAACTTCGCGCAATTTATTAGCAAAGCGTTACAAAAAGATGAAATTAACTCTAAAACTATAAAACTTAATTCCAGGACAGTAAAGAAATATATTGAAATTCTTAATAAATATGGCATGATTCTTATTATTTCAGAAAAGCCATTAAGGGCGAAAGTATTCTATAACATTTTACTTAACAACCTTTTGGTTTACTTTGAATATAGTCATCCTGTTATAACAGAAAGCCAAAAAAGTTACATTCCTGAAATAAAAAAAGAGCTAGATATTTACAGAAGATTAAAAAAGAAAGATGAAGCAAGATATCAGCGAATAGTAAATGAATTTGAAATACCTTTTATTTATCATAGTCTTTCTTTAGAGGGCAATCCTATAACCCTGCCAGATACAATAAAGATTTTAAAAGATAAGTTAATCCCTGCAAACCTAAGGACTTCTGATGTGGATGAAGTAAAAAATTACCAGGAAGCTATGATTCAGATGCTTAAAGATACAAATGAAAGAAAGCCTCTAAGTCTTCAATTAATTTTAGATTATCATAAAATAGCAATGAGGCACCAGTCATCTTTTGCTGGAAGCATAAGAAAGATCAATGTTTTCATTAAAGGCAATCCTCATTTTAAAACAACCCTCCCTGAAAAAATAAAAGAAGAGCTTGAAAAGTTATTTGAGAAATATAATGAATTTATCAAAAGAAAAAATGTTTCATTAGAAGAAGCATTAAAATTTGCAGTCTACTTCCATAATGAATTTCAGCATATTCATCCTTTTGAAGATGGAAACAGCAGAACAACGAGATTAATTACTTTTCATTTATTGCAATCAAGAGATATTCCTATTTTAGATATTCCTTTTGGCCTGCTTGATGAATATCTTAGTTATACAAAAGGCTCAAAGAAAAGAGAGGATATAAAGCTATATCAAAATTTGCAGAAGATAATTCTTTTTAATCTTAAAAAGATAAATGAGAAACTTTCCGAATAAGATTATTCCTCAAGAACTTCAATAGTTATTTCTGCAATAGTTCCGGGTTTAAGTTGTTCTTCAAGTAATTTTGGAATGCAAATTACAGCTTGATTGCCATGCTTGGCTATTTTCTTTGTTATTGTGAATTTATTTGTGTTCATTTTCAAGTGTTCCAATCAATTTTTTGGGATTAGTGGAATATACGACTCTTAGATTCTTTTCTCTCCCGAGAGCATCTACAATTTCCTTAGCTAAATCAGAAAACCCACCAGTGTTTAGAAGAATTCCGATGTTTTTTCCAAGATCATAAGCATCTGTGAACTCATTCGTTGTACCTATTCCCCCAGCAATAAACACTGCTGTATCGCAGGCATTAACAGATAGAACATTTCTTAATTTGAATCTTGAACTTTTTGGAAGATCAATATAAATTTCATCAATAAAATTAATAATATCAAATCCATCTGTAGGCATTTCAAATTTTTTATGTTCTGCTAAACTTATTGCCGGAGAGTAACCAATTATTTTTCCCTTTCTGTTGTGGACTTGACAAGCAGCAACTACTGCATCATAAGGCAAACCACAACATGCCCCAGTTATCAAATCATGTCCTCTTAATGCTATTTGTTGTCCTATTATTCTTGCTTTATTTCTAACCACCTCTGAAATTTTCCCAGATGCAGAACCATATACTCCTATTTTCATATTAACTTCTCCATTTTTTAATCCATTCGCTAATTAATTTATCAGTTTCTTCTGTTAACACACTTCTTGTTTTGATTCCAGCATTTTCTAATGTTCTGATTCCCCTACCATCAACTATCGGATGAGGGTCAATAGATCCAAAAACAACTTCAGAAATTCCAGATTCTATTGCTTTTCTGCAACAGGACGGAAAGGTATATGCATCAATGCAAGGTTCTAAAGTTGTATACAAAGTCCCATTTTTTGCTTTTTTCCCCGCATTCATAATAGCCATTACTTCTGCATGCATATGTGTTCCTTGAACTCCATAGCCATCACTTACAAATTTTCCATTATTGGTTACAACAGCTCCCACAAGAGGTTTATCCTGAACTAATCCCTTGCTTTTTGCTAGCTCAATAGCAAACTTCATCCATTCTTCATCTTTCTCCAATATAGGAACTTGCGAAGAAAAATCATAATCATAGAGATGTCCCAACTTTTGTTGTTTAGTCTTTAATTCTCCAATATTATATTTATGAAGTGGTCCCTGCAATGGAACTCTTTTAACTTGAATACCTGCTTCTTGCAATGCCTTTAATCTTTTAGGATTATTTGTCATTAATCTAACAGAAGAAATACTAAAATGATTAAGTATCTTTATTATAGGAGCATAATCTCTTGCATCATCTGGGAAACCCAGATGCTTATGGGCTTCAACAGTATCAAGACCTAGATCTTGTTCAGTTTGATATGCTTTAATATGATTAACTATTCCAGTACCTCTTCCATTTTGATCAAGGCAATAAATATACATCCCTCGATTTTCCTGCGAGATTCTTAGTAAAGATTCGTCTCTTTGATACTGGCAATCACATAACTGAGAACCATATAAATGGGCATAAGTACACGCAGATTCTATTCTCATAAGTAAATCTTTTTTTCTTTCAATATTTCCCAAGGTAATAACATGAAAATGTTCCTCTGGAGCCAAAAATGGATTATTTGTCGGAAAACTAAAGAGATGAAGAATAAAGTTATCTTGCATAGTTCCATCTCTCAACTTGCAGGGCATTCTAAATTTCCCATCCATTCTGTATTCCAAATTCATTGTATTTTCTTTGAAAAGAGTATATTAATAAACTACTGCTTTCCAATAGTTGGAGAGTTATAGTTAAATTTTTAAACCCTAAAAGATTAAAATTATTAATGATAGAACAAACATTAAGAGATATTGGATTAACAGATTCAGAGATAAAGGTATATCTAATTTTATTAGAGCTAGAGCCTTCAACAACAGGAATTATTATTAAAAAAACAGGTCTTCAAAGTTCAACAGTCTATCATTCATTAGACTTACTTATAAGACATGGTTTGGTATCTTATGTTATAAGAGAAAATAAAAAATATTACCAAGCTTCAGAGCCAGACATCTTAATAGATTTCATTAAGGATAAAGAAGATAAACTTAGAGATCAGTCAAAAAACATAAAGAATATAATCCCTCTGCTTTACAAAAAAAGAAAAATTCCTACAGATAAAACTGAAGCAAAAATCTATGAAGGATATAAGGGAATTAAAGCAGCTTTTGATGATATTCTAAGGACACTTGAGAAAGGAGAAGAATATTATGTGTTTGGGGCTAGAGGAGGATTACCTCTTACATGGACTCGAGATTTCTTTATACAATTTAATAAGAAAAAACTCAAGAAAGGTATAAAGACAAAGATAATTTTCAATGAAGATGTAAGAGAGACTACCGGAGCAGACGAGGAAAAATTACCATTAACAAAAGTAAGATATCTTCCACAAGTTACAAGATCTGCAGCTAATATTTACAAAGACAAGGTTATTATTGCTCTATGGATAAAGAACCCTATTGCATTTATGATAAAAAATAAAGAAAATGCAGATAGTTATAGGGAATACTTTCATCTTCTTTGGAAACAAGCAAAAAACTAACCTATCGTGACTTATTATTAACCTCTTTCTAAACTATCTATGAATACTGAAGAAATATTACTAAAACTTAAAGAGATACTGGACTATCTCGACAAAATAATCCAAAAACCTACCGAGATCCCACTAAAAGACCATGGAGTATGTATGCCCCCGCCGATATCGAAACCTTCTTGGCAGATTTTAGGGGCATCGGTATAAACTTTATACCAGACATATAAAAAGTTAATTGCCCTCGACAAAACATGAAAATAGATCCATATAAACATGACGCAAGATGGCAAGCTTGGAAAGAGAAATTTAGGTCAGGCATTCCTGGAATAAGCCAGATCAATTCAGGATTGCTTCTGAACTACTTATTTGACATGGAGAAAGGAATCAATATATCCAGTACAAGTGTAAAAGGGAGTAGAAGTTGTATGAGGTTGAATAATCTAAAATCAAGATTATTTTTCTTAATGTCTCAAGTTGAAAGAAGATATCAATTATTAGATACAAGCAAATTAAAAGAAGAACAGTTATTAGATTTATTTTCAGCTATGAGAAATGGAGAAATAAAGACAAGAGAAAATAAAATCTACAAATCAGTCCAGGATTATGCTAAAAATTTTAAGGCATTCTGGCACTGGTATCAAAAAGTAAATAGAAAGAAAGGAATTGATATCCCAGACATTACAATTGACTTGGATACTTCTGGGAATAAGCCAGACTGGGTATATTTAACAGAAGAACAGATAAGGGAACTATGTGAAAAGGCAAAATACGGTTATAAAGTATTGATGATGTTCTTATTTGATACTGGAATAAGAGCCCCTACAGAGTTGGTTAATATCAGAGTAGCAGATTTATCCCAAGATTGTAAGGAACTTAATATAAGAGATGAAATAAGCAAGACTTTTGGCAGAAGAATAAAATTGCTTCTTTGTACTAATTTATTAAAAGATTATATCAAGGATAATAATTTGACTTCAAACGATTACTTATTTCCAATATCTCCTGTTGTTGTTAACAGATATTTGAAAAGGTTAGGAAGAAAACTTTTTGGAGATATTGAAAGCCTCGCGGGACAAAAGTATTCTGAACTAACTATGTATGATTTTAGGCATAATGCTTGTTGTTATTGGTTGCCTAGATATAAATCTGAATCTGCATTGAAATATAGATTTGGTTGGAAAAATTCAGATAAGATTCATTATTATTCCGAGTTATTAGGCATGAAAGACACAATAAGTGAAGATGATTTACTAGTTGATATTACTAAAACTGAAATTGAACAGAAGCTTGCAAAATCCGAGAAAGAGAAAGAAATCATACAGGAAAGACTAAATCGGGTTGAAGAAGAATTAAAAATTGTTCTTGGAAGACTCAATATTACTAATACTAAATTTGGAATGGTTCACGCATAATGGAAAAACAAAACTTAGAACAACAAGTGAAAGAGCAAAAAGAAGAAATTGAAAAACTTAAGAAAAAATCTAGGCTTCAAAAGTGGATTAATTTGTGGCTGATTTGGAAGAAATAATTCTACTCTATTATTAGTTTCTTCTACATCACCTTCTATTTTTTGCCTTTTTATTTATTTTAAACGTTTCTTCTTTTAAAACCATTATCTGCCTTTCTATGTCTCTTATAAATTCTTCATAATTTTTTAATTTTATTTTATATTCTGTTTCAGACATTTTCTTGCTTTTAAAATAAGTCTCCTGCATTTCTTTAATTAACCCATTTATTGCCTTTTTTTGCATAATCAAATTATTTAGTTTTATTCTCATTCTTAATCTAGTCAAAGTATTCCAGAAAATCAGCAATAAAAATAAAGCAATACCCCCAATAATTACTATTTTTAGTCCATTTTTTATAAAAAAATTCTTAATTGTTCTTGAGGTTGCTAAATAAACCAAATTCATTGCAGTCTGGCTTGATTGTATTTCAGAAATTCTATCATACCCTTTTTTAATTAAATTAAGGGTATCTTCAAATCTCTCTTCATTAAAGGAAAGAATAATTTGATTATAATCCTCCTGCATTCCGGAAAGATTAGCTTGTTTTTCTGCATTTTCATAATTTTTCTTGAAAACGATTAATTCGTCGTCAGCTTCAAGAGCTATTTTTTTAATTGAACTTATTTTTGAGGCATATTCAATTACCAGTTTATAATCTGCCCTACCATTTTTTTCTTCTAAAGCCAGTTGTGCTGAATAAAGCTGAACAGCTTCCTGATAAGTTTCATTTACTCTTAAAATACTTATATTCTTAGACATCATTTCAGAAATATCTTTTTCTGCCTGATTTAATGTGCTTTTTGCTTGGATTGACTCGTTGTTGGCTATTGTATTTAAAGCGAAAGAACCTGAAATTAAAAATAACCCAATTATTATGGTTAAAATTACAAGTTTATAATTTATGTTTAATTTCATTTTACTCTCCTTTTGGAATTTTCAAAGATATTCCAAGTCCTTTTACAGCTTTCCTGGCTTCAAGAGTTGCAAATTTTTCTTCAATCTCTGCTAATCTTCTATTAAAGCTGTTCATCTTTAATTCATAAGTTCTTGTTTCAAGGTTCTTCTTTTTCATGTAGTCCCCCTGAAGCTCTTTTATTAAATCTGTGATTTTTTCTTTTTCAATCTTAAGCCTTTTTGTTTTTGAAGTAAATCTCAGCATATTTGCCCTCTTTGTTTCCATTTCAATCAGCTCTTCAATGACATTTGAAAGCTTTTGATTGTATTCCTTCATAGCTGTTTCATACTCCCCCATGCTCATCTTTTTTTCCTTGAAACATTGGTTTTGGACAATTTTTATTAATTCATTAAGAATCTTTTCCTCTTCCTTTAATTCCTTTATTCTTTTCTTCACAATTCTTAATTTATTTACATTATAAGCTCCAAATGAAAAAATAATTAAGAAAATAGCCCCGAGAGAAATCTCTCCAGGATATTCTTTAAAATAGTAGCTTAGTTTTCCAAATTCTCCTTTAACTCCAAGTGCATAAGCCATCTGGGAATCTTTTACTCTTTGATAAGCTTGTGCAAATTCCCTCCTTTCCATTGAAAGCTGGGCAAGTTCTAATAATCTTGCAGATTCAGAAACATCAATTCCTTTTTCTTCAGCAGATTTAATCAAGGATTCTAATTCTGTGATTATTTTCTTGGAATTCAAGGCGTAGTTAACCTGTTCTTTTATTGTATTATAATTATCTCTTACAACTTCAAGATTAAAATTATTTATTTCAGTTTCTGATTGATTTAATAATTCATTTAAATAATCATAAGATAGATTTGCTTCATTTAATTGATTAATTAATTCTCTTGATTCATTCAGCATTTGGCTGGCTTTACTTATAGATAACTCATGTATTTCCAAAGTTATTTTTTTAGAATCAGTATAACTAGAAGAGCCTTTTTTTCCATTCATTGTTACTGTTAATTCCTGCCTCCCCAATTCTATGTAAGTTGGGGAAGTAATAGTTAGTATTATTGTTGCTTCTTGTTTGGGACCCAATTCTGAGAGGGTTTTAGGATTGATTTCAATATACTTTGAGATTTTTCCAGAAACAGAAAAAGTCAAATCTTTCAAGGATTCATTTGCATCATTATTCTTAAATATAATCTTAACCTCATTTTGTTCTCCTCTTACTAATTGAAAGTCTGCTGAAGTTGCTACTGCCACTCCTAGAGAAACACCGCCTCCGCCCCCACCTCCGCCACCTGAAGAAGCAGGAGTTTCTGCAGCTTTGCAATCAGGGTCAACACCAATGCCACAGGCAGAAACACAGACAGAATCAGAAGTATCATAGCATAAAAATTGGATTGCAACTGTTTCATTCAATAGAGTATAGCCTCCTGAATTCTCTATTAGAGATAAATTTCCAGATTCATTCTTATAGCCATACGAGTATATTGTAATATTAAACGCTCCTTTTGACATTGAAGCAAGGTTCGCAGAAGTGAACAGTATTGTAAGATTATTGTATTGCCTTGCTGAAGTGTTTAGTATTTCGTAAATGCTGGTTTCATCTCCTTCTGAAATTCTTGATGATATCGCAGAAGGCAATGTCCAATTAAAGCTTACATTATAAGCTGTTGTATTATCAGAATTAGAATTATCATAACCCAAGTTTCTTACGTAAGCCTTTAATGAAAAGTTTCCAGGGGTTAAAAAAACATAAGTGGAAGGATAATCTGAAATCTCCTGGTAGAGCAGGGGATTTGGAGGAGCAGTTATTAAAGTAGATAAAACACTTGCAATTCTGGTTCCTGTTATGCTATCATTTACTGAAGAGGTTATTTTTATTGATGGTGTTTCTGTGAATGGAGATGTTGTAGAGGGAAAAGAGGCATTTATCTGAATTGTTTGGTTTGAAGACGCTGTTACTGTTGTAGGGCTTGAGTATTGAAAAGCTCTATTTCCTGTTGCCCAATTACCAGAATCTGCAAGTAAATTTGTATAAGTAGAGCTAAATCCAGTATATCCTGTTGTAAAACTAATAGTGCAATTATTATTGGAATAAGCAGAATCGCCAGTATTAATCAAAATTATATCTCCTACAAACTTATCCTCGTAAAACCCAACAACTTCTTCTAATGAAGAAGGAGAAACACTCCAGGTACAGTCCCAAAAGCTTGATAAAGTATAATTAGAAGAATAAGCAGAATCGCCTGCAGTATCATTTGCCAATATTCTAAAAGTAATATTAGATTCATAAGAGGGAAGAGTTAGAGTTGCATTAAAAATAGTATAATAACCTTTTTCAGTTGTGTTTTCCATAGTTATATTATTTTCTCCAAAACTTCCTGTTGAATTTTTCCACTGCAAGATTGCAGAATCAAAATTATTGTCGGTATCAGAAACATTTACGGTTACAACAACATCCAAACCAGGGTCTAAGTTGTCATAATCAGTTGAATTTGGAGAACTGGAAACAGAAATAAATGTTGGAGCAGTATTTCCTTTTATAATTCTTGTTTCTGTTGAGTTTGAATTTCCAGCATAATCTGAAACAGATACATTATAAGTATAAGTTTGCCCAATTACTAATCCTAATTGGGTGTAAGTAAATATCCAGTTTCCACTGCCCAGATTAGTTAAGCTTTCATTGCTTGAGTTAAAGGATATTGAAGCCCCATTCCAGTTCCAAGTCACATTTTTTAAATTCTCCTCAGTTATTGAAACATTTACAACAAAACTTCCTGAAGCCCCTGAATTATTTTCGGGTGTAGGGCTTACAAAACTTAGCAAAGGCTTGGTTATGTCCAAATAAGTATAATCTATTGTTGCATTAAATAAGTAGGGAGTATAGTTCTGGTTTTCTGTAAAAAACGTTGCCATATACTGAAAATAAGTTGCATTACCTAAAGATATAAGAGAAGTATAGCTATTATTAGTGTAAACTGCAGACCAGTTTGCACCAGAGCAATTTGCAAGAGAACAAGCCCGCATCTGCAGGGTCAAGTTCAAAATTCCTGTTATATTAGCATTCCCGCTGTCAGCTAAGATACCATATACTGCACTTCCAGTAGAATAATCAAGTGCAAAAACCAGACTTAAATTAAATACAAAAATTAAAATACAAAATAGCAGTAATCCTCTCTTCTTTAATAAATCACATAACATTTTTAAAATACTCCTCGTTCAAGCTTTTTTTTAAATTATAAGAATTTCCCTGGTCCATATAAGCTTCCCATGAATTAAATGACTCCATTAACTTGTCAAAATTAATATTGCGATGGTTATATTTTTTTATTTTTCCTTTCACACTTTTTATAAACCTTTTTACAGTGCTTTTTCTGACTAATCTATGATTATTAAAAATCCTATAACCAAGAAAATCAATGCCTAATGCAACAGGAAAAATATTTGCTTTTTTTGGGTGAAGTGTTAATTTCATTGAAGCAAAGAAGAATATAATTTTTTCCTTTACTTCATGCAAATATATTTTAGATTCATGCATTATGAC
Source organism: Candidatus Woesearchaeota archaeon (assembly GCA_964526265.1). GTDB lineage: Archaea > Nanobdellota > Nanobdellia > Pacearchaeales > GW2011-AR1 > CAZGIL01. Next base: position 27,354 of record CAZGIL010000002.1, on the reverse strand, counting down.
AAAATCATCCATATAACGGAGGTAGTAGTTTATTTTCAGCTCATATTTTACATATTCATCCAGTTTATTAAGGTAGATATTAGCAAAAAGCTGCGAGGTTAAATTGCCGATAGGAATCCCTTTTTGTAAAGAACTTTGAATATTCTGTTCTTCTGAACTATCTACTATTTTATCTAATAATTGTAAGAGTTTTTTGTCTGCTATTTTTTCTCTTATGAGTTTTTTTAGAATTTCATGATTTACACTTGGAAAATACTTTGAAACATCGCACTTTAAAACATAGTAATTATTGGCTTTTCTTATGAACTTTTGAATTCTGTCTGCTCCAGCATGAGTGCCTTTTCCTTTTCTGCAGGCATAAGAATCATAAATAAATTTCTTTTCAAATATTATCTCAATAACAGTGCAAATAGCATGGTGAACAACCCTGTCTCTGAAAGGCAAAGCGGAAATTTTTCTCTCTTTTGGCTCCAAGATAATAAAATGCCTGTATTTCCCTGTTTTATAAGTTTGGCTTCTTAATTCACATTGCAGTTTTAATAATTCATTTTCCAAATTATAATTAAACTTAAGAACTTCTGCAGAATTATTCTTGCCTCTTCTTGCTTTTAAGTAAGCATTATAAAGGTTTTCAAATTCACAAACTTCCTGAAATAAATTTTTATGTGTTTTCATTTTTTGTTTTTTATTATTAAACCAGCAGGGTTCAATCGGCATTTGCCTCATCTTACTAACCGCCGGTTTTAATTTTGATATTCAGCTTCTTCAGCTTGGATTTGAATTGATGTAGTTCTCTTGCACTGTTCATTATCTCCGTGAAGATATGAATCTGGCTTTGGGAACTATTGCAACAGCGAAAGCCAATGTTGTTGTTCGTATCAGTGGGGAGATTATTCAAATTCGCGCAAAAGGGACCAGCATCAGCCCCATTATCCCAATTGCCACCACGTTTGACCGCGCTGTTAATCACAATCCAACCCATTCCTATACAGGAATATTATAGTATTTCTTGTACCAACCTCCCAGCATTCTGCCTATTTCATCTATTAATTTAGAGCCATATTCATATTGTTCAAAGCTGATAAATTGCAAGTCTTTAGAAAGCCTGAAAAAAATTCTTAATTTGTCTAATTCAATAATTGCTTTTTGCAAAGATTGCTTTTTGTCGAAATCATTATTTGATTGTATAATGCTTTCCAAGAAAGTTAATGAAGTATTTTCTATTTTTTGAGCCATTGTGTATTTTTCTGATTTTGGAAACTTATTTAATAATGTATGAATCCATTTAATGAATTCGTATGTATTGTGAAAAATCTTCATATCTTCTATCATTGTAATTGCCTCGTTTTTGCAGGGAACGCAAAAGTGCTTCGCCCCCCCACTGAAAAAGCTGGGCTGTATCTGATTGTTTTAATCATTTTTATGCATTAACCTCTAAAATTTTTTTCTTTTTCTTCAGTTTTTCAGGTTCATCCAAATAGTTTTCTTCGCTTGCAACAGGCTCTCCTGTTTCCTGTTCTAGTTTTATTCTTGCAATCTTTGCAACATTTCCACCCTTATTTGAAACCTCTAAATGTTCATCAAAAGTATTTGGATTTTGAGCCTTTTCAATCTCTGAGGTAGAAGCTTCTCCAAGCATATTAAATATTAATTCTAAATCAGTCATGTGGTCTCTTAAATTTTCATTTTTCAGCCCTTTAAACTTTTTATATTCAGCAGGAGACATTCCAAAAGTTGCTTTAGATATTTCTGCTGTTAAAATAGCAAAATCTTTCTCTTCTTCCACCCCCCTGTTTTTCCACTCATCAGTTAAATCCTGCCTCACTGCAATACCTCTTAATCTTTTGTCTATCCATTCCTTAGAATATCCTTTTAATTCATAAAGTGTTTTCATTCTTTCCTGAGCAAGCTCGGGATTTTCTATTTCTTGTATCCTTTCGTAGCCCACTCTAGCCAGCCATCTCTTAAATGGCTCAGCTTTTTTAGAAGGAATAGACTGGATTATTCTAAAAATGCCTTCTGTATCCGCACAGCCTGTTTCATATTCCTTACCATCTCCGGCCTTTAATTTCAGTTGGTGACAAAATGTCACCACCTCACTTCCCTCTTCTCGCAGTCTTTGACTTAACTTATTCCAATATTTTCTAGGGTCTTCACTTTCAGTCAAAACTCCAACTACATCTACAACAGAAAAAAACCATTTATCATTTACAAGTTTTCTCCTTATCTTTTTTCCATTGAATATAGCTATATGTGTTTCATTCTTTTCTTCATTCATTTTTCATCCTCTTTTTGTTTTCCTCTTTTCTCCCAAATTTTTTTGCGACGATTGGATTTCCAGATTCCAAAACCCAGATTAACTACTGCAACAGCGAAAGCCAATGTTGCTGCCCGCATCAGTGGGGAGAAGACGCAAATGCGCGCAAAAGGGACCAGCATCAGCCCCAGGATCCCAACTGCCACCACGTCTGACCGCGTAACCTGTTCTTGCAGTTGAATTATCTAAAAAATAAACTCCATCATTTCCATATTTGGCTATTGTTGAAGTTCCCCAATTTGTTCCATTCCAATAGCAATATCCAGATACAGTTGGATTGCATGGCTTAGTATAACTGACTGTTTCATTAGTCCATTCCCAGACATTTCCAGTCATATCATAAACACCTTCTGATGAGACACAGCTTGATATCCCGTCTGTTTTATTTCTTCCTGTATCGCATGCATTGCCAGAAGAGTATGAATTGCCCGCGCACCAAGTTCCTGAACCAGTAACGCAGAAATAAGGAGAACTTGCTAAGTCTGATGGCAGATTATAATAAATTCCTTGAATGTTTGCAGCACCAAGCCACTCTTCATCTGTGCATAAACGCTTGCCTGCATTTGAGCAGGCAGTTCTTGCTGAATTTGCAGATACAGAAACCCAGGGAATAACACCTCCTTGAGAAACAGCCATCATTGTTCCAGGATTATTTATTCTTGCAACATCAGTTGAATTTCCTATTGTTGTTGAATTTGCAGAAGGCATTGAAGCTTCATACTGGTCAATGCAATATCCATTCAACTTGTTAATATAAGACATGTTTGCGGGGCATTGGATTCTCTGGTATGTCCAGCTTAAATTATTCAAGGAAACATTGCTTCCTGTTGAAAAAATCTGGCTCGTATAAGTCCCGTTATTATAAGAAAGATTGAGCTGAACTGCAGTGTTTGTTGAATTATACAATGTTTGATTATAAGTTCCTTTATCAAAATCAGATTGAGATTTGTCAATAAATGTTAAAGCAAAAACTAAAGAAATAATTGAAAATACAATTATAGCAACTAACACCCCCTTATTTAATTTTAACATTTTTCATCCTCTTTTTGTTTATGCTCTCTTTTTTTACTTTACAACAAATTCCTTTTGGATTTTTATATCCAAATCCAAAACAGAAAACATGAACTCATAATTGCCTTTTTCTTCAAACTGGTAATCAATCAAATCCTCAATTTTTACTGAATTTTCAGAATTTATTTTAGTTTTAGGAATTTCTTTTAAATTAAAAGTTTCGGTTAAAATTGGCTGGTTATCTTTTGTTAATAATATCAGCCCATAGGCATCTGATTCTTCTTCATTTAAAATTATATTTCCTGTTAGGTTATCTCCTATTTTAAAATTATCTTCCAAATCCAAAACAGCGTTTCCCGCCAAGCTCACAAATGTATTACCAGAAATTCCTGAATTTTTTGAAACACCTCCCAAAAATATATAACCCACTCCCATAATCGAAATTATAGTCACTATATAAAGCACTGCCTCTCTTGTTTCCATGCAAATGAGAAGTTTTTGCATTTTAAAAGCATTGCTATCTCTTATCTTTTGGGGTAGCGGACATAATAAAACTTAAAAACCCCCTTCCCTATGTTATTTAATAAGATGGCAAAAAAAAGAGGGCGAGGAAAAGCAGGAAAAATTTTAGGCAGGAAGAAAAATAAAAAAGAAATCCCTGCAAAAAAACTGAAAAGAGAAAAATTTAAAAAAAAGATTAAAACCGACGATAGATTTCTAAGAACAGGCATTAAAGGTTTTGACTCTTTATTTGCAAAAGATAGGGGAATTCCAAATGGAGTATCTGTTTTAGTTGAAGGAGGTCCTGGAAGCGGAAAAACTGTTTTTTGCCTCGCTACTGTCAATGAATTATGCAAGAAAGGAAAAAAATGCCTTTATATGAGTTTTGAAGAGTCAGAAGAGCAATTAATTGAACATATGGGTGGTTTTGGATGGAAATCAAAAGAGTTTGTTAAAAAAGGCTTGTTAAGGATAACAAGATTTGATGCAATAGATGTTTCAAGGAGCATTGAAGCATTATTAAGTGCTGCTAAAAAAGAACTTTTAATTGAGGTAGAGCCCATGCTTTTTCCAGATGATTTTAAGCCAGATTTTGTAGTTATTGATTCTCTGACAAGCATTGCATCTGCATTTTCAGGAGAAGAAAGCAGATTTAGGATTTACATGGAACAATTATTTAGGTACTTGGAAAAAAATAAAATAACTAATTTTTTAATCAGAGAAGTTTCTTCTCCCTCACATATAGGAACTACATTCCAAGAACAGGGAGAAGCTGTTTCATTTTTATCTGATGGAATCATTGTTTTGTATAATGTTATTTATGATTCAGGAAGGAGGACCACTGCAATTGAAATTTTAAAAATGAGAGGTGTTGGCTTCAAAAAGGAAATTGTAGAAATGAAAATTATTGATGGGAAAGGAATTGAGGTAAATCCAGACAAAATTCTGAAGAAAACAGGAAAGAATAATTTTAGTTTAACTTAATTAATTTTTTGTCTTGCCTTCAAAAAAGCAAAAACTAAATTATTTCTATAATAAATTTTTAGAGAGATTATTATAAGATTTTGTGATTATAAGAAATTCTTATCTTTATTCAAATAACCCTTCTTTTTCAGATGATTAACTATTGCAGAACGAATAGCATCTGCCTCTGTATATCTAGGAAAGTCCTTTCTTTTCTCAGCTACCAGCTTCTCAACAGCCCTGTAAACCTCATCTGGAAATCTTGTTGTTACAGTTTTATTGTATTTTAACTCTTTACCCATATTTTACATACTTTGAGCTATTTTTTAAATGTTTCTAATGTAAACATTTGTTTCGCTTAACGTAAATAGAAACATTTATATATTTGTGTGTCTAATCTAATCTTAACCCGCAAAGGTAAGAAGAGTTCTGTGATAGCAGGTTAATATGAGATTCACCCTAAAACATACATCAGTTTGGCATTTCTACTCTGGAGTATGTTGCTTAACAAACAATAGAGATGCGGGGGTGCTATCTCCATGATCTCCCGAAGGGGAGATAATAATTTTGTTTATGGTTACTGCATCTGGCTGTTGATTATATCTCCTATGAAATTAGAAGGCGGTTTTAATGGTAGATAGAACTGCGTTCTTTTCATGCCGTATGGGACTTGGAACAAAGCAGAAGCTAAAGCAAAAGGCAGAAGAGCTAGGTGTAGATATGACTGAGCTTATTAAAAAGATAGCAGAAGAAGAGATTGTCTTTCTTGATAAGAATCTTAAAAGATTATTTAATACTATGAAGCTAGAAGTAAAAAATGGTTGTAGTGCTGACAGCAATACAAAGTTTAAGTATTTGAGAGAATAATCTTTTTTATGGAAAGAAGAACACTAATACCTCGAAATGCAATTGATACTCTTGGAAGTATTTATTATGACGAAAAATCTGGAACTTGGAGTATAATCAGAATAAAGGCAGATTTAGTAAAAGAATTTCCTCAGCTAAAAGAAAAGAGATCTAAGTTCTCATATCAATTAACTTATTATAGAAATATTGAAGAGTTGGAGAAAGCAATAAAAGAACTGAAGAAACAGAAAGATACTCCTTTGCCTGTGATGATGTGGTTGTATAAGGAGAGAGAAGCCATTTAGAAAATAGACAAGTTTATTTATCCAAATTAGAAATTAACTTTATATTTCTTTCAAATATCTTTTTATCAATAATACCAAAAACTCCCTGCAAACCATCTTTAAACTGATTAGAGTTAATTTCTTTTTTTATTTTTTTAATCCTGTCCTTAAACGAATACCTGCTTTCAACTTCTTTTTTTACCCACTCATTATTTTTTATTTCAGTTGCCAGTAAAAAGATGTCTCTTATATCTGTTTGCCTGCAACTTAACATTTTCATTACAAATAAAGCTTCGGGATTTATTATTCTTAATTTTAATTCTTCATTAATGGTCTTTCCTCTTAAGTTTCTTAACTTGGAATTTTCGAAAATCCAATCAGCGAGAAAGCTAGAATTAGTCTGCCTGTCCAAAACTTCTTGGATAAGTATGTCTATACTTACACTAAAATTTAATTGAATTTCCTTCTCAAACCTTTTGAAATTCCCATGATATAGCAGTTCTTCATTTGCTTTAACTTCTTTATATCCTGATTTTTCCAATTCCTTTTTTATTTTTCCCAACTCTGCTTCATCTTTTACAACAATATCACAATCAGCAGAAAATCTTGGGAGAGTATAAGCGTTTACAGCATATCCTCCGATAACTACAAAATCAAATTTCTTTATCTTTTTTAAGGTTTCAAATATCTCTTTTTCTCTAAGCTGTAATTCTACCATTATATTTCTCCTTTATGTAATTATAAGCATATAAATAAAAGCTGCTCTCTTTTGCTATTTTTGTTGTTTCTTTTAATGTTTCTACCTTTAAATCATTTTTGATTGTTGAATTAATCTTGTCAGTAGGAATTAAAATAACAAACTCCCCTATTGTTGTTCCGGAATTTACATAATTAGGGATTTTATATTTGTTAAAAAAGTCTTTCCAGTATTGCAAATCTTTCTTAAATACTTTAATAAAATAAGGGGACTTTTCTATGCCCCTTTGAACATAAGCATAATCGCTCCATATTTCTACTGCAGACAATCCTGTAAAAGCATATTCTCTTTCAGATTTCTGAACTATCTGGGGAACTTTGAATTCCAATATCTTTCTAAAAACATCTGCAGGACTAATGCAAATATAAGTATTCTTTGATTTTTTTATTATCCAGCCAGATCTCAATAATAAAGAGAATATTTTTTTCTTCATGCTTTGTCCAACTATCCAATCCAATTCATTCTGAGCAAATTCCTCCCTATTCCCATGCCTTGAAAAGAATAAGGCATACGCTCTTATGCCATAGGTCGGAATCCCGCTTACATCGTTAATTATCGTTGGTTTCATAGTTACCCATTAGGTAACTATGTATTTAAAGATTGCGGTTATATTAAAGAACGATAATATCTAAGTTAGAAATTCTATTTTTTTCTTAACTTCTTTTCCGGAATCATCTTTTACCTTAATAAATGTAAATCTACTTTGCTTATTTTCAATTGATTTTAAACCTATTCTTAATGGTAATATGTGATTCGCTTTGATAGAAACATCTTTTAACATTTCTCTTGAACCATTCCTAAAAGAAACATTTGAAGGCAAAATTAAATTTAATTTTGCAACACAATCGAAGGGTTTATTATTATATATCTGGAAAATAAGTATTTGTATTAAACCCTTAGGTACTCTGATCTTTTCTGGAGAATTTATTTTAAGCCCAGAATATTTTATATACTGTAAAGCACCTCCGAATATAAAAATAATAAAAAATAATGTCACAAGAGGGAATGTAATATAATTTTCATTGTGTGGTGGAAGATATTTAAATATTATAAGGTAAACAGAAAAAATCAAGAATATTGCCAAACTTATAAAATATCCAATGTTATAGTAATTTATCTCATTTAAAAATGATTTTTTAAAGGAAAATGCTCCAAAGATCCATAATAAAACAAGCATACTCACCAAAAATATCTTATCTAAATTGCCTATCTGAGAAAAATAGAATGTAAAAACAAACAAGACAAGGGTAATTATTAAAGTGTAAAACTTATCTTTTACCATTTTATCTTAACATATTTCTTACATATTCCCTATAAATCTTTGCTATAACTTCGTCCAGAATATCTTGAGAAATTTCTTCTCCACTAATTTTTATACTCGGAACCCATCCCCATTTGATAGAAAAATCTAATAAAAGCTCACCATGCCTTATAAAACCGCCAACACCATGCATTAATGCCCCTTTATTTATGTCGTTTTTTATCTTCGATTCCTCAAGAATATCTCCATTACCCTTATAATTAATGTTTGTAATTTTGGTCTCCCCATCTATTTTCAGGAAAACGCGGTTTATTTCTTCAATATCTAGGGATGTTATAAACCCCCTTGCTCTTCCATTATAGTCTTCTGCAATTGCTCCCTCATCTCTTATGCCTCCAGGAATTGCATAATAAAATTTGTTTAAATCGAGTATACCTTGCAATTCTTCTCTACATAATCTTCCTTCTTTAGGATTGCTTGTTTTAATTAGACAAAATCCTTCTTCTCTAAAAATTGAAAATGGTACAGAAACTGTTTTCTTTTCTACAAGTGCATTCCTTTCTACTATCACAATTCTTGAAGAAGATCCTATAAAAGTACCTTTTATCTCTCCGTTTGGTGATTCAATATCATCAAATCCTGGAACAAGACCTTCCCGAGTATTCTTTGGTGGCGAACTTTTAAGATTGGATATAATTTCATTTTTACTAATATTGGGCAAGTCATCTGACTTTACAATCTGTGCTGAACAATAACTGTTATACCCCTGTCTCCTTTTCTTTAAAATATCAACTAGCTGTTTTAATTTTTGATCATCCCATTCTTTTCTTTCTAATTCTGCAATACAAGGAGCGCAAGTTTTTTTATTAGTTAAATCTAATCCTTGTAATCTCCCGGCTTCTTTAAGTGAAGTTAAATCCATTTCTTGTAAGATATCCAAAACACCTGCGTTTTCCATAATACTTTTTGAAGAAATAGGAACTATAAAAAACTTTGGTTTATTTAATAAAAATAGGATAAGTATATCTGCGAATTACTTATTCATTTGGTGGCAGATTTCTAGTTTGATTTAATTTTGTCGTCGGTGAAATGCTTATATACACCTAGAAATAGCTAAAAATCCAGGTGGCACACCAGATGCCACCTTTTAATTTCTAACAATTCTATTAATCTTATTAATTATTGTTCTATTATCGCAAGTTTGACCCAATTTATTATATTTTGATGTGAATTTTTTATTTGTTAAAGCAAAAAGCCAGTTTTTGCCGTAGTCCTTGTTTAATAATTTGACTTTTGCCAGCAAACCTTTCTTATTATGCGTAAACATTTTGCCTGTTTCTATTTCAATAGCATATTTTTTATTATTTATCTCGAAAACAATATCTGGCTTGACAGATTGAAATAAAGAGATTTTATCTGTGAATTTTTTAAGATAGTTTGCAATATCAAAAATCAGGAAAAAGTGCTGAGGGCTTTCTTTATTTCGTGGTCTTAAAAGATATTTTTCTTTTTTATTTGATGTGATGCCTTTAAATGAATATTCTTTGTAACCTTTTAGAACTAAATGATTGTAATCCTGTTTTGTGGGTATATCTTTTACTTTAAAAAATCCCAAGTTTTCATCAACAGTTATTTTTATTGGCTTATTCTTTGATTTTTTAATTACTGGTTTTATTTTAACAAGTTCTTTTGGTATTTCTTCATTATTCTTAAGTCTTTCATCTGCATTAGTTGTTATTTGTTTGTGTTCTTCTTCTGAAGCTACAATTCTTATTTTAGAGTGGTCGTTTTCCATAAGCAAAATGCCTTCTCCTACTGAAGCAGTTAATAAAAAATTCTTCTCAGAATCACTTAAATGGAATGTTGCCTGAACGTCTTTTATAACAGCTGGCTTCTGTCTTAACAATAAGGTATAGGACGAGTTAGCTAAAACACTTCTCCCTGCCTTGGAATTAAGCATATCTTCTACTTCTTGGTTTATTAAGAATAATCCTAAATTAAATTTTCTGCAAGTTTTAACTATTTCAAATATATAAGATGCTTCTTCTGTTCTTGATAATAAACTCCATGCTTCGTCTATCACTAACAGCTTTCTTTCAAGACTGCTTTTCATTTTCATATAAACATAGTCAAGAACAAGGAACATTATAGCGGGTTTAACTTGCTTAGGCATATTTCCTATATCAAAACAAACAAATCTATTATTAAAATCAATATTAGTATGTCTGTTAAGAAAAGAGAATACTCCTGTTACATATAAATCAAGCCGGTTAATCAGGCTTCTTATTGTTATTTTCTCCATTGTTGTTACTCTTTTTTCCATTTTATTTAGAGCATCAAGAACATCTTTCAGAATTGGTGGCTCTTCGTCCCAGCTTTCAACATCATACTGCCCATTTTTCTTAAACATATAAATTCCCTTAGTTTCATAAGCCATAGTTATAGCCTTATCAATAAACGATTTCTGAGGTTCCGATAGCTCCCCAAGCATAATAGGCATTAAATCCATTAAAGCTAACCTTTTCTCAGGATACTCATGACCCATTAAATCCAAAGGGTTAATTATTGTTCCAGAGGTCCTGGACAAGTCAATTCTCTGCCCGTTAAACTTTTCTACTAGATTTCTATATTCTGCTTGTGGGTCAATTACAATAACCCTTGTTCCATTTAAAAGATATCTTGAGATAAACAATTTAGCCATATAACTTTTTCCAGCTCCAGAAGTAGCCAGACACATTCCATTTGCATTTGAAAGCTTGTAAATATCCCTTACAATAGGAATATTATTCTTATTCAAACCAAACCATATTCCAGTATCATCTGATTTAAAGAATGAAGATGTAAAAGGAAAGAAAGCAGACAAAGCAGGAGTTGTAACATTTCTTCTAATTCCAAGTGTATTTTCAACTAAAGGCAGGCAGGATTTAAGCCCCTGTAACATTCTGAATGTCGGTTGTTTAGGAATAATCAATAAGGAATTTAATTCAGATTCTATCTTTTTTGTTAATAAATTAAGTTCTGCTAAACTATCTGCCTGGCAATTAATATATAATGAAACATTGAACAGTCTTTCGTCTCCTTTTTGTAATCTTTCTAGTACACTTCTTGTATCTTTATACTTTATTTCTAGGCTAGGATTTAACTGCCCTTTTATCTTGGCTGCGTATAAGTCAGCTCTTTGTTTTTGTAATTCTTTATTTAAATTAATTAAAGAAGTTTCAATAAGGCAAGGTTCTATATGAATCGATAAATCAAAATTTCCTGAAGAACTAATAATCTTATCAAGAAAACCAGCTTCTACAGCCCTTGGATATCCATAAGCATAAATTATTCTCTGGAATTTATAATCTAAATCTAAAGGACTTTTATCAAACTTATATTTTTTATCTTTCTTTTTCTTCTTTGTTTCCTCTTCTATTCTTTTCTTATAATCTTCTTTGGATTCGACTTGCTTGACAAGTTTTACATAATTAATATCGTTCTTAATTACATCGGGTAGAATATTGTCTTTAGTGTGTTTGGAATAGAGAGTTTTAAGTAAAAGTTTAGTAATTTCAGTATTATCTAATCTATGCGTCCTTAGATTAAGCCCCCATAATCTTTCTTCACAAACTTTAATCTGAATGTTTATGTCAGAGGTTTCTTTTATAACAAGATAGAAGTTTCTGTTTAATGCACTATTTTCCTTGACAACATTTTTCATATGATTTTGATAGCTATCAAAAATCTCGTCTGCCCTTTTATCTTTAAGATTACTGATTCTGCCTTTCAAACTATCAAGATAACTATCTAAGTTTAATGTTTCAGTAGTCATTAAAATCTGGATAGGGAAATCAAGAGAATTAAGAAATCTCTGGAAAGAGAAGAGTATCGCTTCTTTTTCCTCATTTGTCTTGATATCGAAGTTTAAAGGCTCAACTCTTAGAACTGCCAGTTTTTTATCTTTTATAATTATAAAATTATCTTTAATATTCTCCTTATTCACTTTAAAGAACATCTGAATTTTTTCTTTTGTGTTTAAGAGTCTGTACTTAAACCAGGCTTTCCAGTTTTTAATTACATCAAGAAGATTAAAAAACATAAAACCTGCTGCCAAAGATACTGGAATAAATATTAAAAATACTTTAATTGGCATAGAAACATTTAATCTGAAGAAAATTACTGCTATTGGCAGAAATATCATTGCGTACATTAATTGCCCAAATGTTAAGCCAAATACTATTTTTTCTTTATATTCTAATTGTTGTGGAATTTCATACATTTTAAGCTCCTGCGATTGCCCCAACTACTGAAACAACTTTCATAACTGGCTCAGCAACTTTCAGGGCAGATTTAATTATAACAAATAAAGTGATAACAATTGTCAAGACATCTATTAGTGTAAATGCTCCTATCATTATAAGAATCTTAAAATTTGCAAAAATTCCTACATCTAATAACATTGAGCTTGCTAGGAAAATTATTGAGTAAAAGAATGTTATTGATATTGTTACTATAAGAAAATTGATAATTAATTTTCCATAATGCTTTAAAGGACCAATAAAATACATAAATATCCCGATTGCAAACAAAATAACTCCTGAACTTACAACAACATACCTTAATGTTAGTAAAATTAAAGTAACTAAAATGCTTACAAGATAAGGAATAATCAAGATTAGTTCTAAACCTATATTTGTGATATTATCAGCAGTTAAAAGAAAAAAGTTTGGCTCAACCATGTTTAAGGTAACTGTTGAAACAGAAGCAACAATCTGAATAATTAATGAATAAAGATAAAAACTAGCCTGGACTAAAACTATCATAATTAATATATTCGCCAAATCTGATTTTGCTTTTTCTCTCATTTCTACTGAATGCCCCGAAATTATAAATTTAAAACCCACATACATCAAGAGAATTCCATAAAATAGAGAAAGAATGTAAACAATAATTCCCCAGATACTAGAAAAAAGGTCTATGTTTACTGGTTGAGTTAATAAATAACGAACTGCGTCTAGTAATGGCTGAAGAGGGGCATTTAAGATGCTTAACAGAAAATTAAAAAATGATTCTGCAATACATCCAGCTAAGTTAGTTATTCCACAATCTGCACTAACCAAAGGAATTATTAATAATAAAAACAAGAAAGAAAAATACTTTTTCATGCTACTCTCCATTTAGAAATATATTGCTTAGATGCCTTATAGCAGATATATCCTACAAAAAATAAGCTGACTAATTGATAGAGAGTATCAAAATCTTCTCTTTTGTTTATATTAATTAAAGTTACTTGTTCTTTATCTCCTACTTTTGCAGAGATTTTATTTTCATAAAGAATTGATTTAAACTCTGTATAATTCTTCGCAGTTATAGTTTTATTTGCATAAGTTAAGCTTACAAGAAGGTTATCTGGAGAGATATAAACTTTAATGGTATCATTATCAAAATAATTAGTCTTGTCTGTTCTTATGGAAAAATTAATCTCATTAAAACTTAAATCGCAAGGGAATAGTTTTGAACTAAAAAAGTCATTTAGTTGTATCTTGCACTTTGAATTATCTGCAACAGTAAAGTAAAAGCTGGAATTTTGCTTGTCAACATGAATGTTATTAAAATTGATAATTTCTACTGGCTCTGCTTTTATTGTTAAAACATAGTAGGGTAAGGAGTAATCTAATGAGTAAATATACTTACTATACTTATATTCTGAATTGTTAAAACTTAAAATCAGATTTGTGTAATTGTCAGCTTGCAAAATTCCCTGAGTTACGCCATAATATTTATTAGTTATCTTAAATAAACTTTTTTGCTGATTTTGATAGAGTTTTGCATTTAATTGATCATTAATTGTTAAGCTGTCTGTTCTATACTCTGTATAAGAGAATTCGCATCTGTAATAATGCCTTATGCAGTTTCCGTCACGATCATATTCGCTGCAATGTCTTCTGTTTATGTAATGATCTACCTTATACTGTAAATTAATTACTAATTCAGACTTAAGATTAAGATTTTCCTGATTTAAATTATTAAACGCAGTTAATTTGTTATGCCCTATAAGATTGTTATTCACATAAACATTCAATTGCTCGGTTTTGCTTGATAAAGAATAATAAGTTCTACAATCTCCCGAGATAGTTCCAGATGGAAGTTGATAATTATAACTATAAGCAGTCAACAATTTTCCTGAATTTGAAGAATAAAGGGTATTATTTTCAATTATTGAAGGCATTAAGCTAATAATTTTAATCCATGCACTATTTATAGTTCCTGAAGAATAAATTCTCCCATCTGGGCTGTTTGCAATATTCAAATTAGTATTCCACTGATAAACAAAATCAAAATCAGGAGTTGTTTTATTTGGATTAAAAATATCTGAAATTAACAAATCCTTGTCTGTCTGACTAAGATTAGTATTTTGAATAGAACTGCAGACTTCTAAATCTCCACCACTCAAACTATTGCAATTAAATGCAATAGCTGAGGGTAGGAGCAGGGCTAAAGCTATAAACAAAACAATTTGGCTTTTCATTTCTAGCTCCCCATTACCAGTTTTACGATAAGCGGTGCTGCCCAAATTACTGCTAAGCCAATTATCACATACATTATCATATTCTTGGCTTGCTCTCTCTTTCCAGGGTCAGAGCCAGACATAACGTATGTAATGCCTGCAAATAGCAAGACTAATCCTGCTATAATTGTCACAGCATACTTCACTAAGTCGTAAACAGCTTGTATTGGCTGCAAAATTTGGTCGTATGTTGGATTTGCTGCTGCACTTACTAAAACAAGTTGCAGTGCAAACATAGCCAAACACAATACAATTGGCAACACTATTGCTTTCGCTTTTTTGCGTTTCTTTTGTGGCATCTTATTTGTTCCTCCAGACATTTAGTTGTAGGATATTTTATCCTCATGAATTGCTTACAGGAATCACAAACATCTTCCTCAAATTCCTCAAGCTCTTTTTTACAAAAAATACAAATGTCAATTTCGTTTTTCATAAATTTTTCATTGCTCTGTTTTTTAAATAGAACTACGTGAAAAAATTCATAGAAAAGTTTCTATGTAAATTTCTATGAAAAATTTCACGAGGGGATATTTAAGAAATAATCAGATAGAGATTTTATGCAAATCCAAGAAAACAAAATTTATCATGTTGATATTCTTTCTGGATTAAGAGAACTAAAAGAGAATAGTGTTGATTGTATTGTAACTTCTCCGCCTTACTGGGCATTAAGGGATTATGGAATTGAAGGTCAGATAGGCTTGGAGTTAGATCCTGCTTGTTATATAAGAAAAATAGTTGATATTATGAGAGAATGCAAGCGAGTATTAAAGCCAACAGGAACTATTTGGCTTAATCTGGGAGATTCTTATTATACAAACATTACTTGTGGAACTAAAGGCAAGTTAATTAAGAAATACCAAAAAATTGAAGGAAACTTAAAATCTAACTGGCTTCAAGAGAAACAAAGACTATTAATTCCTTTTAGAATCGCTATGCAATGTCAGGATGATTTGGGATTAATTTTAAGAAATGATATAACATGGGTTAAGCAGATATGTAATTTTAAAACTAAATTTTCTCTAGGTGCTGTAATGCCTTCTGCTGTTTCAGATAGATTAAATACAAATTCAGAATCTTTATTTCTATTCGTAAAAAATAAAAAATATTATTTTAATTTGGATAACATAAGAATACCTTACAAAGAATTGCCTAGAAATAAGCTATTTCGTCAAAGAGATGGTAAGGGAAATTATGGTGAAAAGAGACTATATATTCCAAACTCCAAGGGGAAAAATCCTGGTAATTGTATAATGTTCCCTCTTGAACCAAGTAAAGAAGAGCATTATGCCATGTTTCCAGCTACATTGCCAGAATTCTGTATTAAGGCTGGATGTCCTGATAAAATTTGTAAGAGATGTGGTGTTCCTAGATTAATCATAGAAAAAAGAAACAGCCCTTATTCATTTAATCTAAGAGTCAGGGATGTTAAAGAAGGCAGATTAAAAAGCATAGATAGAAAGGCTTCTGATAAAGAAATAAAAAATTACAATGAAAGGGGCTATAGCTCAAAAGTAAAAGAAAGAGTTGTTCTAAGCTGCAATTGTAATGCAGGATTTGAGCCAGGATTAGTTCTTGATCCTTTCATGGGTTCTGGCACTACTGCTATTGTTGCTAAAAAATTAGGCATGAATTTCTTAGGTTTTGAATTAAATAAAAAATATATTGAAATTGCCAACAGGAGGATTTCTCAAATTGGAAACTAAATTAGAATCTGATACTTTTGAAAGAATAATTATAATAATTAATAATATTAATGCAAAGTTGGATATGCTCATAACAAAACAAAATGAAAAAGAATGCACAAATACATCTATGGCTGGAAACAGAACTTAAAGAAAGATTAGAAAAAGAAGCAAAAGAGTATAATCTTTCTCTTTGTGAATTCTGTAGGCAGAAATTGATAGAAAATCCTCCTCTAATAAGAATTGAGAATATTCTTGAGAAGATTCAGACAATCTTAAATAAATCTTACGGGAGGTAAAAATGGTTAACAAATTGCCGGAGTTCAAGGGATACACTATAGATAAAAGGCTTAAGCAATTCAGAAAAGTTGATAGGGAAAAGCCAAGCATAGATTTTGTGGACTTTGATTCTGAAGAAGGAAAAGAGCTTTTGGCTGAATACGAAGATAAGGAAGAATAAAACAAATGTATCGACAAATTAACTTCTATACCTTGATGTCTATATCAATTTGTAGAGGTATTTATAAATCTAAAGAACTAGCCCCATCTAAGTTAAATTTAAGGGCAAATTGATGCCCACGAAATCTGCCATAAAGGTATTATGCCCCCGCCGAGATTTGAACTCGGGTTACCACCGTTCCCTAAATGCGGATTTACTCCGCGTTTTGGTTTTCCCTAAATAGTACGAATTCCCGCACTACAACTCAAAAGAGTGGCTGCATTGAGATGCTAGACCATCGCTCTCATCGAGTTAGATCACCTCTCCTCTGGGCATTTGAATCCAAATGCCAATTTCTAATTTGAGAGGGTGGCGTACTTGGCCTCTATACGACAGGGGCTTCCTGTTTACTATTGATATTTAATCACATTTTTAAAGCTTGTTTATGGGACAATTATATGAAAATAGAAGCACATGAAAGAAGAGTCCGATTAAGCCCAAATTTTAGTGCGAACATCTATTACCTAATTACGTTTCAAAGCGGAGAAATAACAACAGTTTGGGGGTTTAGTAATTTGGAAATGGCAGCTAGAGCCAATCATCCAAATCCTCCTCTAAAAGGAAGTCCAGGAAATTATGCAGCAGCAGCCAGAATGAATGAAAGATTAACTTACAGAAAGATTCATATGGAAAATGTTCAAAATGCCACAGACGGAAGAGTAATATCCCTTCCTAGAGAACTAATGCAAGAAGCTGGTTTAAAAATAGGAGATGACGTAGAAATAAGAGGAGCCTCACACGCATTCTATATAAAAAAAAGAGATAATCCTCAATAGAGAAGAAATAGCCCCACCAGGATTCGAACCTGGGTCACAGCCTTCAGAGGGCCGTATACTTGACCACTGTACTATGGGGCTCTAATAACTACAAATCAATCACAAATCAAATTTAAAAAGATAACTAATCTAATACCCCCATGACGGACACAAAAGAGATAGGCAAGATTATGGAAATTCTAGAAAAGCACTTTTCTTCAACGGGAAGAACAACCCTCAACGTAATGAGAAAAAATCCAAATCCTTTTAGAATTTTAATTGCCTGTCTTTTAAGTTTAAGAGCGCGAGATGAAAACACAGATAAAGTTGCAGCTAGACTTTTTAAAATTGCAGATACCCCAAAAGAAATTATCAAAATTCCCATAAAGAAACTCGAAAAAATAATTTACTCCTCGGGTTATTACAAAAACAAAGCAAGAACTCTAAAGAGCGTTTCAAAAGAAATTCTTGAGCGATTCGAAGGAAGAGTCCCAAACAACAAAGAGTCTCTCCTTTCAATAAAAGGAGTTGGCCCAAAAACAGCTAACATAGTCTTGAGTTTTGCGTTCAATCAATGTGTTTTACCAATTGATACCCACTGCCACAGAATTCCAAACAGATTAGAATGGGTAAAAACCAAAACCCCAGAAAAAACAGAAGCTGAATTAGAAAAGATTTTACCAAAAAAATACTGGTGCGAATTTAATGGAATCTTTGTTCTATTCGGGAGAACAATTTGTCAGCCAGTTTCTCCTTTTTGTAGTAAATGCCCGATTAGAGAATACTGCCCAAGAATTGGTGTTAAAAGAAGCCGATAATTATTTAAACTCATTCTTGAAAAGAATTTAATGTCAATTACATGTAAGTTAATATACAAGGGAAAAGTATGGGAATACATCTATCTTAATCCAAACGGAACACTAAATGAAGAAGACAGAGAAATTTTAATTTGGAATATGATTGATATGCACACGCGAGGAAAGGGGAAAAGAGATGTGAAAGGAGAAAATTATAAAGCAGAAATAAAAAGGGGAAAATATGCCACGCTGGAATCTTTTGCAGGGCAGTCATTTGACATAATTCTTGAAACAAACAAAGGAAAATCAAAGATGTCCACACTTTTAATTGACAGGGTAAATCCTTCTCTTAACTAACAGCAATCTTTTTAAACCAATTTCACGGCAGATTAATTATGAAGAGAAGCTCAAGAAGATGGAAAAAGAAACGCCAGATGAGATGGAAATGGCAACGTAAAAGACTTAGAAAGGAAAAGAGAAAGAGAAAAGTAAGAAGAGAAAGAAGCAAGTAATTCTGAGGATAAATTCTTAAAAACAAAGAAAATCTACTTTTTTATGGATATTTATAAAGATAGGCCAAGAATGATAAGCTGGGGATACGCCAAGCCCGAAGCGAAAAGCCCGGGAATATTATACGGAATAGAAGTGGTATATAAAGAGTATATTGAAGGAACCGAAGAAATTTTATTTACGGTTTTTCAGAAAGACTGGTTAAAAAAAGACATTTTCCTAAAATTCCAGAGAAACAGCTCCCCTACAATTGTAGATATAAGAGAATTAGAGGGAAAGATCCCTGAAGACCTCCTAGAAGTTTTTAAAAAAGATAAAAACATTCCGGAAAAAATTAGAAGTAATATAAAAGGTTTGCAACTATCTCCCAAAGCATAATAATCTTTATAAGTGAACCAATTAACCATTTATTATGGTGAGCGAAATATGGACAGAGAAATACCGTCCAACCGAATTCTTAGAAGTTGTCGGACAAGACAACATAGTAAAAAGGGTGGAATCTCTTACAAATTCGTTAAACATTCCTCATTTACTTTTTGCGGGTCCGGCAGGAACCGGTAAATCAACATTAGCTCTAATTATAGTTAAAAAACTCTTCAAAGAAGCTTGGAAAGATAACTATCTTGAATTAAACGCCTCCGATGAGAGAGGAATTAACACCGTAAGAGAGAAAGTTAAAAACTTCGCAAGGACAAAATCTATTGGTAACGTTCCTTTCAAAGTAATTTTCCTTGATGAAGCTGATGCTTTAACTCCCGAAGCCCAACAAGCTTTAAGAAGAACCATGGAAAATTATTCTACAAATTGCAGATTTATCCTCTCCTGCAACTATTCAAGCAAAGTTATTGACCCAATTCAATCAAGATGCGCCATTTTCAGATTCAAGCTTCTAGAAAAGAAAGATATTAAAAAAAGATTAATGACTATCGCAGAAAAAGAAAAACTTACAATGGTTCCAGAAGCGATGGAAGTAATCTATGAAGGAAGCGAGGGAGATTGCAGAAGAGCGATAAACATTTTACAAGCAACAGCATCTATCTCCCCTTCAATAAATCCCGAACTGGTTTCTACAATAATTTCTAACGCGAAACCAAAGGACATAAAAGTTGTTTTAGATTATGCACTTGCGGGAGATTTCCAAAACGCAAGAGAAAAGCTTTTAGATGTAATGTTAAAAGAATCAATTTCAGGACAAGACGTAATCAAAGCAATTCAAAAAGAAATTTGGGGTTTGCCCATTGAACCAGAAATAAAAGTCAAGCTTACAGAAAAAACGGGTGAAGTAGAATTTAGAATAGTTGAAGGCAGCGATCCATTCATACAACTTCAGGCATTATTAGCAAGTTTTGTCCTTGCAGGACTGGGAAAAGAATGATAACTGCAAGGATAGCGGGATTAGGAAAGGATTAGAATGAGCCCGTGGACAGAGCGCTATCGCCCGAGAAAGTTCTCAGAAATATGCGGACAAGACGATGCAGTTTGCAAAGTTGAAAATTTTATTAAGGATTTTAAAAGAAACAAGAAAAAAGCACTCATTCTTCACGGTCCTCCTGGAACAGGTAAGACAACTCTCGCACATGTTGCAGCAAGAGAAACCAACTCAGAAATCTTTGAATTAAACGCCTCTGATTTCAGAGACAAAAACAGACTTAAAGAAATTCTAAAACCCGCTTTAGAACAACAATCTCTTGCAGATACCGGAAAAATAATCCTTGTGGATGAAGTTGACGGAATCTCTGCAGTTGACAGAGGAGGGTTACAAGAGTTATTAACTCTGATTGAAACAAGCCCATATCCAATAATCTTAACCGCAAATGACATCTGGGATAAGAGATTCAACGTTTTAAGAAGAGTTTCAGAAATGGTCCAGGTAAAAGAAGTAGATTACCATACAATAAAAGATGTTATGATAAGTATTCTAAGAAAAGAAAATCTCTTCATAAATAACAATCTTCTTACAAGCGTTGCGGTAAGAGCAAAAGGAGATTTAAGAGCAGCGATTAATGACATACAATCTCTTTCGAGAATGAGAGATCCATCAATTTTAACACTAGATGAAAGAAACAAAGAAGTAGACATCTTCAGTGCACTAAAAATGATTCTGAAAGGAAAACCAACAAGAGAAACGATTGGAATTTTTGATTCTGTAAAGATGAATCTTGATGAAATAATGTTATGGATGGAAGAAAATATCTCTGCCGAATACAAAGGAAGGGAATTAGTAAAAGCGGTAGAGTGTTTAAGTCGTGCAGATATATTCAAAGGAAGAATTTACAAACAGCAATACTGGAGATTCCTAGTTTACGAAAATTTCCTTTTGAGTTACGGGATTTCTGCAGCAAAAAAAGAAGCAAAGGTAGGATATACTTCCTACAAAAAACCTACAAGGATACTAAAAATATGGATAAACAACCAACGAATTGCAAAAAAGAAAACAATCGCAGAAAAATACGCAGATTATGTTCATATCGGTTCAAAGAGAGCCCTTAAAGAATTCCCGTTCATAAAACAAATTCTAAAGAATAATTTAATAAGAAAAGAGTTAAAGTTAACACAAGAAGAAGTTGATTATCTAGACAAGCCAGTGGTAGTATAATTCTTAAAAATATAAACTCCCATACAAAAAACAAATCCTCCAAGCAAGAACCCTCCAACAACATCTGTAATCCAGTGCACTCCAAGATAAATTCTGCTAAATCCAACGAGGAGAATTAAAACAAGATTGAATATAACAAAAGAATACCTTAGAACATTATCTTTAATACTATCCTTAAATAAATAAATGATTATCAAAAAGAAAAGTATCGCAAAAGTAGAATGTCCAGAAGGAAAACTAAATCCGGTTTCGTTTATTAAAGAGTTCAAAGGCCGGGCTCTCTGAATTAAAATCTTAAACCCCTCCTTAACAATTTCAGCAAAAGCAAAAGTCCCTACGACAAGAAGAACTTCTTTTTTTCTCTTCAAAATAAACAAAACGGCAATAAGAATTAAAGCAAAGACCATTACAACCTCATTTTCCATAAGATTAGTAAAGAAAATCATTAAAGAAGTAAGAGAAGAGCTAACAATTCCGGGAACAAAATTATTAACAGAATTATCAAGCCCATTAACCAATCCAAAAGAAACAAAAATTAATAAGATTAAAAATAAAGCAAGAAGAACAAATCCATAAATTAGATAATCCTTTTTTTTCATAAGTTAAGATAGAATAAATAAGTTATAAATCTTATTAACACTGAGCAACAGTATCTGTACCTTCATTATAACCAAATCCCGCACTTGGAGATGCACTCGAAAGTGTTTGAGAACACTCTGCAGGAGAACTGGAGAAAGCAGCACAGATACCCTCAAGGTAACTCTGTGAACTTCTTCCTGCGTTTGATTTAACCCCGTTAATTATCAAAGTCGGACTTCCCTGAACCCCATAAGCCTGACTTAATTGAGAATCAAATGCGAAATATTCCTCCGCCTTTCCGTTAGCCATACATGTCTTTAATTTAGCGCTATTCACTCCAGCCTCTTTCTCACAAGCAGCAGGGTCTTTAGGACTGTAAGGATCATCAGAATCTAGGATACAAACAAGATATTTGTTAAGTATGTCCTGTCCTTGCTCTTCTCTTATACACAACTCCCTATTATTCTCCAGAGTTTCTTTCTCTCCATGAAGAACGTAATGAACTGCTCTCAACTTGAAGTCAATCTTATCTCCAAGAAGAGCGACAACAGGAAGAATTCCTTTTTCTGCCTGAGTTCCATAAGGACAATAACTCATAACAAATAGTTCGACAACAGGCTTAGCAGACTTAGGAACTTCTGTAGGCGTGGGTTGGGGAGTAGGAGTAGGATTCTCCTGTGCATCTACAAACGCCTCAACACTCACCATCCCGTTACCAAAGTCCATATACCTACCATCTAGAGAAATATAAACTGACGGTTTATTCCCATCATAATTAACCGTAACCACGTAAGCTCCCTCACTTTTATTTACAGAGTCTAAAGTCACTCCCCCGTCACTTACAACATAGTTATTAAGGAAACCAACTGCTTTGGTTCCGGCACTCTTTTCAGAAATTGATGAACCCCCTGCAACAACAACTATCAGAAGAACCAGAGATAAAACGGCCAAAACAACTGTAGCAAACATCCACGGATTAGATTTCATAATCTTGGCGATATTAAAAGATTTCTTTCTCTCCTCATGGTGCTCGTGATGTTCCGAGTGCTCCTCTGCGGAATGTTCTTTCTTAGAATGTTCTTCTGGAGAATTCTCTTTTTTCTTCTCTTCGTCTACCATTTTTATTTTAAAATATAGCGCTTTATAAATCTTATGAAAAACGATGCTGTAATTTTACGTATCCGATTTGAATAACAGCAACATCAATAACTATAAAAATCTAGATAATTTATCCCATTTATGCCATATGACATTATATTGGGAAGAGGTGAAGCCGAAAAAAAAGAGCTTGGTAAAAAAGGATTGGTTTATCTTGGAAGGGGATATGTAAAGATGGGACAGTACACCTCCCTAAGCAATAAAATATTTATGGACATCGCAAGAAGCCATGTTGTCCTCGTTGCAGGAAAAAGAGGCTCGGGTAAATCATATACTCTTGGAGTCTTAGCAGAAGAAATTTCTAATTTGCCAAAAGAAGCAAGTCAGAATATTGCCTCCCTAATCTTTGATACAATGGGAATTTACTGGACTATGAAATTTCAAAACAGGAAAGATAAAAATCTCTTAGAAGAATGGGGCCTAAAATCTCAAAACCTTCCCGTAAAAATTTTCGTCCCAGAAGGACATTATGAAAAGTACACCAGCAAAGGAATTCCTGCAGACGAAAAGTTCGCCCTTGACCCAAGCGAAATGGAAGCCGAGGACTGGATTTTAACTTTCGGACTAAACATAATTAATCCGGTTGCGGTTTTAATTGAAAGAACAATCGCAAAGTTAAAAGAAGAGGGCGCTTTCAATATAGAAGAAGTTATTGCAAAGATAGAAAAAGATAATAAAAGTGACAGAGAGATAAAAAACGCTGCTGCAAGTTTATTCGAAGCCGCAAATACCTGGGGAATTTTTTCAAAGAACGTCAAAGAAGCAACAAAAATAAGAGATTTAATAACCGCAGGAACAACTTCCGTTTTAGATTTGAGTGTTTACAACTCGGTAGGAAGTTTTAACGTAAGAGCGCTAGTGATAAGTCTTGTTTCAAGAAAACTTTTTGATGAAAGAATGAGTGCGAGAAAAGAAGAAGAAATCAAAGCTGTTTCTTCCTCAATGAAACTTTTCTCAGAAGAAAAAAGGGAAACTCCTCTGGTTTGGATATTTATTGATGAAGCTCACGAATTTCTTCCCTTGCATGAAAAGACAATTGCAACCGATGCACTTATTCAACTATTAAGAGAAGGAAGACAGCCAGGAATTTCTTTGGTTTTAGCAACGCAACAACCCGGACAAATTCATAGAGATGTTATGACCCAATCAGATATTGTAATTTCACACAGAGTTACCTCCGCTCCAGATTTAGAGGCATTAAATCAAATAATGCAGAGCTATCTTTTAGAGAGCATAAAACAATATATGGACGAACTTCCAAGTTTGAAAGGTTCAGCAATAATACTTGACGATAATTCCGAAAGAATTTACCCTATGCGTATCCGTCCAAGATTTACCTGGCACGGTGGAGAAGCTCCAACCGCAGTAAAAAGCGAAAAAGAAAATTTCTAAGTATATTTACTAGAACTGAAATATTTAAAAAGAGAAGAAAAGAATTATTAAAATGCGAGGAGATTATTGGAGAGGTTCAGGACACTTCGGATATGACGAAGCATTTTTTGATTTCTCGGATGTGGTTGGAAGAATAGAAATGAACAAAAGACCCCCCCGAAGTAGAAGACGGCAGGGAACCCTTCACAAAAATCTGGTTGTATTAGAAGAGGAAAGAATCTCTGCTCTGGAAGAAGAAATCGTGGGATTGCTTGGAATAGATTCCACTGGACTCTCTGCATATGAAGACGGAACAATTCAATCAGAGGAGATAACACTAAGCCAGGAACAGATTAACTTCCTCAGAGGAAAATATAATCTTAGAGATACTCCCCTCCTAAGAAGAAATCTTAAGGATACACTTAATCTCGCAAGACACATTCATAATCACCGGGGAGAAGTATCTGAAACAGAAGAAGAAATCCGGAGCACATATGATTTTCTCGGAATTAACTCAACACCTTCAAATCAACCCTTAGCCGAATCTTGTACGGAGCCGTCTCCCCAGCCGGTTTCACCTTAAGAATTCTTATTTTCTTTTTAGCTTTTTTTGCTTCAATCCTAACTTTCTCAACAATCTTCTCAATATCCTCAACTTTACAAAAATCATAATAATAAACTCGAGTTCCTTTCTTGCTTAACATAAAAGCCTCTTTCAAAAAGCTATCTCTCAATTTAGGACGTGGCATCACAATAACATCGAATTTCTTTTTTTGTTTCTTCATCTTCTCGGATAGTTTTTTAATATCTCCAGAAACAAGTTCAACCTTATTTTTAAGATGGTTAAGTTGTATGTTTAATTGAGCATATTTATTTGCCTCCCGATTTATCTCGTTTGAAATAACCTTTTTAGCCCGAGAGTTTTTAGCAATAACAATTGAAAATGGAGCAACACCCGCAAACATCACTAAAACCTCTTCATTTTTTCTTATTGAATCCGCAATTTCCTTCCTTTCGTTGCTTAATCTTGGAGAAAAATAGGTAGTATCTATATTAAATCTAAAAACACAACCATTCTCCTTGTACAAAACCTCTTTATTTTTTTCTCCAGCAAGATATTTTGTTGTCATTTTTCTTAATCTGCCTTTAAATCTCCCTGATTTTTCTAAAACCGTTTTTATCGCGGAATTCTCTTTCATAATTTTCTTTGCAAATTTCTTCTTCTCTGCGGAAGGAAAACCATAAAGAAAGTTTACAACAGCCACATTTCCAAAAACAACATACGAACGATGACTCTCTTTTACCATTTTATTAAAAAGTCTGACGAGTTTAAAATTGTTTGTACACCCAACATAAAAATTATTTATTTAATAATAATCCCGTACGGTAAAAAATTTGGCGAAGTCAGTTTTGTATAGTAAAGAATATAAATGCCAAAAACATATAATACCATGGTAGAGGTGAATAAAATAGTTGGGTACGTTCTTGCAGTTATTGGTCTAATCGGAATGGCCATCGCGACAATTCCTCAACTAAAAACACTAGTTCCAATTATAGAAAAAATTCCTCAATTGTATGTAATCATTGGAAGTATTTTTATCGTTGCAGTTGGAGCAATACTTGTTGCTAAAAATCAAAAACCAAAAATGCCAAAAGAAGTTCCCATCTTCCACGGAGATGCGATTGTAGGATATAGAAGACACTAAATTAATTTCTAAAACAGCGTCCTCTGTTTTTTCTGCTCTGCCAGTTTCCTCAACTTTTCTAATTGTTTCTCAACTCTATCTTCAGAGAACTGATGACGGTTAATAAGTATCTCTCTTATTTTTTCCTCATCAACTTTACCAAATTTAAACTCTTTTACATCAGAAACATCCGGCCGATGAAACTCTTCAAATATCTTTTGCCAATTAAATTGGTCTTCTTCTGGTAGGCTCATCAATTGCTCCTCAACTTCCTTAAAGATTAAAACTGGCTGTTTAAATTTCTTAACGAGGATGTGAGCTTTCTTCTGTCCTATCCCGGGAATTCCTTTTGGATTGTAATCCGTACCAACTAAAATTCCTAAACAGATAAGCTGATCCAAATCAATTTCAAGCAGATTCAAAACCCTTTCCAATTCAATAATTTCTGGCTTAACTTCCACCCACCCCCCAAACGATTTTCTTTTTCTTGCAAGAGTTAAATTTCTAATCAAAAGGGGAGTTCCAAAAAGTAAACTATCATAATCCTGGCTTACCGAAGCAAAAACTTCTTTTTTTACTCTACAAAGATGCGCAGCTTCGGCTTCTCCCTCAGAAGGCGCCTGAACAACCGCAATTCCCATTGCTTCCAAAAGCTCTTTACTCTCAGAAATCATCTCATCATTAAGTCTAACTAACTGACTTGCATATCTTCTCATACCTTCTACATCCTCCTCGTTCTTAGCAGTCTCGTATCTTCCCTCTGCAACATCTCTTCCCTCTTTTCTTATTTTATGAGTTTTAACTTTTAATGCGGGAGCTTTCCCATCAAATACATAGACAAGCTTTATCCCTTCAGAAAGCAAAGAAACGTTTCTATAAAAAATCCCAGAGAGGTGACTTGTAATTCTTTTCTCATCATCCATTAGAGGAGTCCCATCGGGTTGTCGAATTGTAGATAAAAACTGGTAGAGAGAATTGAATGCATCCACACAAACCATTTTACCCTTTAGATCCGAGATTTCAATCTCGTTACGAGGTATTATCTCCCTTATGTTTAAACCCATAGAAAAACCATAAAAACCAAATATAAATAATTAACTCCCAGACAGGCTCTGTTGAAAATGTCCTCAGGGCAAAGTTAATCTACCCTGAGAACTTACTAATTTCGAGGTGAAATTAGTATGAAAAAAGAGGTAAAGCTACTTAAAAAACTTGAGCAATTGCTCAAACAA
>CAZGIL010000001.1:0-75198 GCA_964526265.1 Candidatus Woesearchaeota archaeon | reverse complement strand
ATTAGTTCTTGCGGCAATCGGAGCTATCAACTGGGGTCTTGCAGAGCTCGGTTGGAACGCTGTTGACAAACTTCTAGGTTTTGTTAGCTGGTTACCTACTGTCGTGTATTACATTGTAGCTCTTTGTGGTATCTATGCTTTAGTAAAAGCATTTAAGTAAAAACACTTTTTTATTTTTTATTTTCTTTTTTTAAAGAATTATTCTTTAAGATCGCTTATTCCTAGTAGAACTAGTAAAAGACCGATTAGGGCGATAGCCCAGAAGGCTGCTCCTTTGAGAAATTCCCATGCCGCGTGTCTGAAGTTCCAGAAGTATCCACCCCAGGTTCCAGAGTACCAGGCAAGAGAGATTACTCCCTCTAGAATAACCAATCCGATTAGTATCTTTAACCATTTATTCATTGTATTTTTTTGAGATATCTTTTATTTAAAAAGATTTAGATAGTTTTGTGAAATGGTTAAAATTAAATACCCTTAGGGAGTTTGTAAGAGACATGAATCGGTTTGGTTTACGCTGTAATCCGCTTGAAAAGAGTCTGGGGGGAACTAGGAAAGTAATGGCTCCTTCAGAGCGGGTAGGAATTGAAGAGTGTTTGGATATCTATAGAACGTTTATGAAATTGGGTGAAAGATACTCTAGAGAGTATCTTGCTTTGCAGACGACTGCACGTAATAATTAGATAGTTTTTTAAATTGAGATTTTATTGCTTTTTTATGAATATGCGATTATTTGAAGACTTGGCAATACCGAGATTTTAGATAATGTAGATATTTCTTTGTTTTTAATATGAAAAAAGTTAAAGATTTTTTGTGGAAGGATAATATGTCTGTGTCTGATTTAGTTGGCCAAATGAACAGTTTGGGGTATCAGGCGAGTGAGTTAGCTGAGGCAAAGGAAGTTGTTTTGAAAATGAAGAAATCTGGAGCCAAGATTTTTTTGACTTTTACTTCTAATATGGTTACTTCCGGCTTGAGAGGCTTTTTTGCTCAGCTTTGTAAGTTGAAAATTCCCAATATTCTTGTTACAACTTCTGGAAGCATAGAGGAAGACATCATGAAGGCTCTTGGAGAGGATTTTGAGGTTATTAATTTTAATGCAGATGATACGGCCCTTCATGAGCGGGGGGAGAATAGGGTTGGAAATCTTTTGATTCATGTGAAGGGATACATGAAGTTTGAGGATAAAATGAGGGAGTATCTGGAGAAAATTTATGAGAAGAAAAAAAGAATTTCTTCTTCTGAGTTGTTGGAAGAAATTGGGTTAATGTTGGAGGATAAAAATTCAATTTTATACCAGGCAGCTAAGAACAATATTCCTATTTATTGTCCGGGAATTGCGGATTCCTCTTTTGGTTTTCAATTATATATGTTTCAACAGAAACATCCGGATTTTATTGTTGATACAATTAAAGATATGGAGAGAGTTACGGTTGATTTGAGTTTCGATGAAAAGAAGGGATTGATTAGTTTGGGTGGAAGTATAAGTAAACACTATGCGGTTTTTGCTGCTCTTCTTTCTGGAGGATTTGATTATGCGGTGTATATGACCACTTCACACCCTTCTTCGGGTTCTATGTCTGGGGCGACAACACAGGAAGCCAAGTCGTGGGGAAAAATTAAGGATGATGGTGAAGCTGCAACGGTTAATGGAGATGTTTGTATTACTTTTCCTTTGATGATGTGCGCTGTGCTTGATGAACTAAAGGACGAAGGGCTTTTGAAAGATGAATAAAATAACAAAAGATAGTTGTGTAACTTTGGTTGAATTGCCTCCAACTCAATTTGGAGTGCTTGATGGGGAGATAAGTTATGATATGTATAGTAGGGTTAAACTTCCAGCAAGAGGTATTCCCTCTTTAGATGCTGTCTTGAGAAGGGAGGGGTGGAAAAATTTGCAGTCTATCTGTTCTTTAGATGGAGAAAATGGAAAATTAAGTTCAGAAAATTTTGGGAGAATTTATGACTCCGATGTTTTAGGAATTTCTTCTATAACTCGAACAGTACCCCAATCATTGCAATTAGCAAAGGAGTATAAATTGCGTAATCCGGATGGGATTGTTATTGTTGGAGGACCTGACCCAACTTTTAGAGCGGAAGATTGGTTGGAAGAGGTAGATATTGTTGTTAGGGGGGAGGGGGAGAGGACAATTTCAGAATTAATAGAAAGATTGGCTTTGGATGGTTATGATCCAGAGAATCCTAATCTGGGAGATATTGATGGGTTGGCTTTTAAGAGAAGAGGAGGAATTGAGGTAACAACCCCAAGAAAATTATTAACAAGCGAAGAATTAAGTCAGCTTCCGCATCCATTTTATAGTCCAAGAGTAAGGAAGAGTATAGATGCAGGAGTTGTAGAAACTTCTAGAGGGTGTCCAAATGATTGTGATTTTTGTACAGTTACAGAGTTTTATGGAGGAAAGTTTAGAAATAAATCTACAGATTATGTTATTGAAGAATTAATGCAGACAAGAGATATGGGAAGATTCCTATTTTTTACGGATGATAATTTTATTGGAGTTCCAAGGCAGGCCACAAATTTATTAGAAGCAATAGTAGGAAATGGTTTGAATAAAAAAGGAGGGGTACAAACCACAGTAAAACTCGCAGAAAGGCCGGATCTTATGGCACTCCTTCAAAAAGCTGGGATAAATCTTTTGTGTGTTGGAATAGAATCCATCAATGATGCAACATTAAAAGGTTATGGAAAACCGTATACTGCCCAACAAAATATGCAGGCTATAAAAACTTTGAAGAAAGCTGGTTTTTGGATTCACGGGATGATGATGCTTGGTGGGGAAGGTGATACACCAGAAACACTAAAAGAAACTTCAAGATGGTTAAGTAGAAATTTGGATACTGTCCAGTTGTTTGCTGCTACCCCTATACCTGGAAGTCGTCTTTTTGATAAGGTGGAAAAAGAAGGAAGGATTTTAACAAAAGATTTGTATTTGTATGATGGGCAACATGTTGTCACAAGACCAAGAAATTTCACTCCTTTTGAACTCCAAAAAACAATTTTTGAGATGTATGAAGATTTTTATGGTGTGGGAAACACCCTGAGAAGATTAAGAAATTCTCCAGATAAGGTATTAACGCTTGAAATTTCAGCTTACATTAAAACTCTAGGAAGAAAAATGTTGTATAATCCTCAATCAAAAAAACATTTAGAATTTTTAAAATCAATACGTTAAAATGGAAGCTAAATTTATCTTATCAAAAAAGATCCTTTTGGAACAAGTTGGAAAGCTGGAAGATTTGGGATTGGGGGTTTCCTATTCATATAAAACAAACCGAGAGGTTGGAAAGGTTTTGCAAGAAATTTCTGATTGTGATTTTTCAATTCATGCTAGAGAGGAGATTGAAGATATAAAAGATAAAAAAAAGATTTGGTTTTTTACTCAGGCTGAAAATGAGAAAGAGTTGGAAGAGCTTTTGGATTTGGGAATTAGAAAACTTGTTGTTGATAATGAAGTTGATTTGGAACGGTTGTTAAGAGTAATTGGAGAAAAGAAGATTAAAATTAGTTTATCTCTAAGAATGAAGTTTAGAGAGCATAGAATCGGAACTGGAAAGTACTTCGTTTATGGAATGTCTTCTATGAAGGTTAATGAGCTGATTGGGAAGGTTAAAGGAAATGAATTTGTTGAAAGATTGGGGGTACATATTCATCGAAAGTCACAGAATGTCTCTGAGTGGGATATTGTTTCGGATTTGAAGGATTCCCTTAGTGAAGAAAGTCTTAAAGAAATCGGTTTTGTTAATTTAGGAGGGGGTTTGCCTTCGGTTTATAGAAGTTCTAATGTAGAGGTTTTTGATTATATTTTTAAAAAATTGAGGGAGGCAAAAGAGTGGCTTGCTG
Organism: Candidatus Woesearchaeota archaeon; assembly: GCA_964526265.1. Classification (GTDB taxonomy): domain Archaea; phylum Nanobdellota; class Nanobdellia; order Pacearchaeales; family GW2011-AR1; genus CAZGIL01. Next base: position 71,339 of record CAZGIL010000001.1, on the reverse strand, counting down.
ATAAAAACATTGAAACATGGATTGAGCCCGGGAGATTTTTGGCTGCTCCTTGCGTTAAACTTGAAGTAAAAATAATTCAGATTTATGATAATAATTTGATTATTAATACCACAGTATATAATTGTGCTTTGGATAATGTTCTTACAAATACAAAGATGTTGGTTGAGGGGGAATTGGGAAAAGAGGCGTCTGGGAGGGAATTCTTGATTAAGGGGAATTCTCCAACGAGGGATGATATTTTTAGATATAGAGTTAGATTAAGAGAAGATTTTAAAGTTGGAGATAAGATTGTCTTTTTGAATGCGGGGGCATATAATTACACCACCGATTTTTTTGGATATAAGAAGTTGAAAACAGAAATTGTTGATTAGTTCCTATGGTGAACTTTTTTTACAAGATATTGTACAAAAGAAAGAATTATCCCTAATCCTAGAAAAATATATACTACAGAAAAAATCTTTCCTAATGCGGTTACGGGGTAAAAATCTCCATAGCCCACCGTTGTTAGGGTCATTCCGCTGAAATAAAAAGAATCAAGCCAAGAAAAATCTTCTATATAATGGAAGGCGATTGTTCCTATTAGAACAGCCAAAACAGCGGCAATTGTTATAAAACTAAGGTGAATTCTCAGTTTCTTTTTTTTACTTAATCTTTCCTCTTTTTTTGGCATATCTTTTTTAGTAAAGGTAAACTTAAATACCTTTTTGTTTTATTTGTGAGATGTTAAACCAAAAACAGATGGAAGAGATAAAAGAGCACTTGGAAAGGGCTCAAAATCCGGTATTCTTCTTTGATAATGACCAGGATGGTTTGTGTAGTTTTCTGCTTTTGCAGAGATATATAGAAAGAGGAAGGGGAGTTCCGGTAAAATCTTTTCCGGCAATGACCAAAGATTATTTTAGAAGAGTGAAAGAGTTGAACGCGGATTATATTTTTATCTTGGATAAGCCCGTTGTTTCCGAAGAATTTTTTAAAGAGGTCGAACAGGTAAATATCCCTGTTGTGTGGATAGACCATCACGAAATTGACATGAAGAGTGTTCCTAAATTTGTTAACTATTATAATCCCCTTCTTAACTCAAAGAAAACTTCAGAGCCGGTTACTTATTGGTGTTATGAGATAACTCAAAAAAAAGAAGATTTGTGGATTGCGGTTGCAGGATGTATCGCGGATAGATTTATTCCAGAATTTTACTCCGAGTTTATGAAACAATACCCCCATTTGTCAATAAATTCTGAAGATGCTTTTGAAATTTATTATCGTTCTGAGCTTGGAAAGATGGTGAGAATACTTGGTTATGGCTTGATGGATAGGACTACCAATGTAATAAACATGCTTAAGCTTCTTATGAAGGCAAAATCTCCTCAAGATGTTTTAGAAGAGGGTACTAAAAATCAATTTATGCATAAACGGTTTAAGGAGATAAAAAGCAAGGCGGATAAATTTATTCAGAAAGCATCTTCCCAAATTGATGATTCTAAACTTTTATTTTTTAAGTATAGTGGAAGTATGAGTATAAGCGCAGATATTTCAAATGAACTGAGTTATCTTTTTCCGGATAAGATTATTGTTATTGCTTACCTGTCGGGGGTTAAGGTGAATATTTCTGCACGGGGGAAGGGTGTTAAGAAATTTATCCTCGAGGCAATTGAGGGAATTGAGGGTGCTACGGGCGGGGGGCATGACGACGCTGTTGGAGCGATGGTTAAAATGGATGATTTGGAGAGGTTTAGGGAGAGGCTGGAAGCGTTAGTTAACTAAATCACCAATAAATATTTAAACTTCTTTTTGTTATATACATTAATGGTAAGTAGGCATAACTCGATGTGGAATATGATTTGTTTTACATACGGCTTAGTCTATAAACCCAAGTTAGCCTCAATTTAGTTCAATTTTCTTTTGGGTTTGGATTGAATTGAGGAATGGTTCTTAATTAATTTAGACTCTTAAGGTTTTTGAATAATATTGTGGCTTGCAACTAAAAAAATGGAACAAGCATACCAACAAATGCAAGCAAGTGATGAAGTAGTTCTTGAAAGAGAACTTAACCAGTTGCTTGAAGTTACCCTTCGGCTTGAATACGAGCTTGAAGCGGTAGTTTCAAAAAACTAGCTTTGAAAGAGAAGGAGTGATACTGCGTACTGGTTAGTACGCTACATATCCAATTGGACAAAACTTAAGATATAAAAAGCTAGCTGTTTTCTGGGATAATAGATTAATCGGAATTTTCATTCCGAGCGAACGTCAGCAAAGCTGTCATTCGGGGGCCCGTAGTTCAGTGGATAGAACACTTGGCTTCGGCAAGGGGTTCGTGAAATAGGGTTAGAGTCACGAGAAACCTTGGAGATACCAGGAAACGAAGGTTCGATTCCTTCCGGGCTCATAGTGGGGTTCTTTTTTAGAAGAAAAGAACCTACAGTGGTAGAAAATGGGTTTTTCTTTTAGGAAAAGAAAAGCTACAGTGTAAAAGAAAACTACTCTAATAATTTTTCAAGAATATCTTTAGCTGTCTTAAAATCCGCACGCTTATTACTTAATCTCATAACCTGCCCAACTAAGAAGTTAAGAGCGTTTTGCTGTCCGGATTTGAAGTCTGAGACAGCCTTTGAATTTTCCTTTATTACTTTCTTTGCTAGTTTCTCTATTTCGTCTTTGTTCGAGATTGTTGAAGCAGATTTTATGTGCTTTTTTGGAGAGGTTGATTCTTCATTCCAGCTTCTTAGAATATCCTTTGCTTTTAACTCCGTTATAATCTTTTTTTCTATTAAATCTAGAAGTTCTATGAAGTGATTTGAATCTATTTTTATCTCATCAAACTCTTTCTTTGTGTAATTTAATACACTTAGAAGTTCTTCTGTTACCCATCTAACTGCAAGTTTTGGATTAACTTTAGAGATTATTTTTTCAAAGAATTCTACAATCTCTAGCTTTTTGGTTAAGACTTCTGCGGATTTAGGATTTATCTTGTGTTTCTTTATTAGTTTAGATAGTTTTTGTTGGGGAGTTTCGGGGAGCTGTTTCTTTATGTTTTCTATTCTTGATTTTTCTATGTTTATCGAGGGTAAATCTGGGTCGGAAATGAATCTGTAATCTTCTGTTTGCTCCTTTGAACGCATTTTTTCTGTTTTGTTTTTTAATTCATCGTATCTTCTTGTTTCTTGTTCTTTTGGAAGTTTTTCTGTTTGTCTTTTGATTTCATACTCGATTGCGTTTTTAATATTATTAAGAGAATTAATATTTTTTACTTCAACTCTCTTACCTCCAGGAACAGAAACATTAACGTCTGCCTTCAATCCGGCTTTTTTGTCTATTGATTTTATGTAAGAGAGGGTAGCTATGAGTTGCTTAAGCCAATTTGTAACTTCTTCTGAAGATTTGAACTCTGGGGCGGTAACGATTTCTATTAGCGGTGAACCAGAACGATTGTAGTCTATCGCTCCTGTTTTGGGGTTCCATGCCGCGGGGTCTTCTTCAAGATGGCATTCTGTTATATTTATTCCTAAGAATTTTCCCTTAGTTCCGTTTGGAGTCGAATGTGGTCCCGAAATGGTGTTTTGATATCCCTTGGGCATGTCTGGCCAGTCGTAATGTTTTCTTTGCCAGACAAGCTTTTGATTTACTTTGCATCCTAAAATGAGAGAAATTTGAATTGCTTTTTTTATTGCTTTTGAGTTTGGGAGGAGTGGCTTCGCTCCGGGTTGTCCGGTGCATATAGGACATATCTGGGTGTTTGGTTTTGTGTTTTTTGCTCCGTGAATTGCTTTACATTTGCAGAATAATTTCTCTTTTGTATCTAGATAGCCATGAATTTCTAACCCTATTTTCACCATTATACGAAAAAAGAAAATAAGTTTATTAAGTTGTTGTTTGTTTAATATGTTGTAATTTAATAAGAGTTACAATATAGAAATATTTAAATAGGGGTTTTTGCTTGGGAATTTATGGTAAATGATAAGGGATTAAAAGAATCTTTTTCAAGAGTTAAGACAGATATCTTGTCTTTACAAGCTAATATCCTTGAGATTTCTGGAAAGCAGGCCGAATTAATGCAGATGATTTCCGAATTGCTGAGAAGTGAAAGGAATTTAGAAAAGAAAGTTGATTCCAAAAAGGTGAAAGTTGTTAGAGCTCCGACACGGAGTAAAACTTATGTTGCTTCTAAAACCGGAAAAAGTTTTCATGTTCCAAGTTGTCCTTTTGCAAAGAACATCATGCCAAAAAGTATCATTAAGTTTAAGTCAACGAATGCTGCTCTTAACAAAGGCTTGAAAGCTTGCGAATGTGTAAAGAAGATTTAAGATGATAGAGGAAACTTTGGTTTTTATTAAACCTCCCCATTCAACTGATTCTAAAAAGTGTGAAGATATTTTTGGCTTTTTGGAAAATAAACTTGGAGGGGGATTTATTCGTTCTATTGGGCCCTTTTATTTTCATCCCTCTAAAGAATTGATTTGTGAACACTATGCACATATTCCTCAAGAAATGATTAGTCAATACGCACTTCAAATGACAGAAAACGGGATTGTCTTGGCGATTTATTCTGGAGAAAACATAATTCAAAGAGTTCGTGGCGTGATTGGTCCAACAGATCCCCAAAAGGCGGGAGGAAGATTGAGGGGATATTTTAGCATAGATTCCCTTGATGTTGCGCTCAGTCAAGGAAGGCCAGTGGATAATGTTATTCACGCCTCGGGAAATGTTGAAGAAGCGGAAATAGAAAAAAGAAGATTCTTTGATTTTCTTGCTGAAAAATTTTCATAACATTTTTATATGTTCTTCTATTTGAATAATTATGACTAAAAAGTTTAATGCTGTTCCAGGGGATTTGGTTGAAGTTGATTTAGGTAAGAGAATTTATGAGGGAACTCTTTTAGAGACTCCTTCCGATGAAAAAGAGATAATTCTTGTTAAGCTGTCTTCTGGGTATAATGTTGGAGTTTTGAAAAAAGAAGTTAATGAAATTAGAGTTATTGAAAAAGTTTCAGAACAAAAAGAAGAGGTTGTAATTAAGAAAGACTCCTCAAAACCAAATATCGCTATGGTTATTACCGGAGGGACTATTGCCGCACGGTTAAATCCTAAGAAAGGGGGTGTTGACTGGTTAACTGATCCTGAAAGTTTGTTTAAATTTTATCCTGAACTTTTTGAAAAGGTAAACGTTCTGAAAGTTGAAGTTCCTTTTATGAAAGCATCAGAAGATATGGATTTTGGGGATTGGAAAAAAGTTGGACAAACTGTTGAGAAACTTCTGAATGATGAAAATATTAGGGGAGTTATTGTAACTCATGGGACGGATTTCTTACATTATACTTCTGCTGCGCTGAGTTTCTTTTTAGGAAAACTAAACAAACCGGTTGTTTTAACGTACAGTCAGAGAAGTGTGGATAGAGCCTCTTCCGATGCAAATTTAAATTTGAAATGTTCCGCTCTCGCTGCAATTTCGGATATTGCGGAAGTTATGCTTGTCGGGCATGCTTCAACGAATGATGATTTTTGTTATGCAATGCGTGGAACTAAAGTTAGAAAATTACATTCTTCTAAAAGAGATGCTTTCAAATCAATAAACGATAAACCCTTTGCTAAGATTTACTCTGATAGGATTGAACCTCTTTCTGATTATCATGTTAGAAATAAAAATAATGTTAAGGGTGATTTTAAGATAGAAGAGGATGTTGCTTTAGTTAAGGTTTATCCGGGGCAAGATCCGGATATTTTGGATTACTATCTTAAGAAAAAATATAAGGGAATTGTTTTGGAGGTTGGAGGATTGGGACATGTTCCAACTATGCGTTCTAGAAAAGGATGGACCAAAAAACTGAAAGAAGTTATTGGTAAGGGTTTGATTGTATGTGCGGCTGCTCAGACAATTTATGGGAGATTGGATCCTCTTGTTTATTCTAATGGAAGAGAAATTCTTAAAGCGGGAGTGATTTATCTAGAAGATATGCTTTCTGAAACCGCTTTTGTTAAACTGGGATATGTATTGGCTAAAACCCAAGACAAAGAAGAAATTAAAAAACTTATGTTAACCAATATGGTCGGAGAACTTAATAATCGTTTAGAAGAGTAATAATTTTATCTCCAATATCGTTTTCCCACCCTTTCTCGAAATTAGTAAAGATTACTATAACTTTTTTTGTAACTTTTCTTATAACCTCTTGGATATATTTTCCTTCTTTCCATTTTTCATTTATTATTACAAAAAATTTATTTAAATCCCCCTTTCTTACTAAAAAGTCCGCTTCTAATATTCTTACTCTTACTAATGCGGGTTTTACCCTATGTCTTGTAATTAAATCAGAAGGATGGGGAATGGAATTATGAATCTCTATACCAATGTTTTCCTCGAGTAGAATATCATAGGGATCAGATGGTTCTTTTACCTTTATTTTAACTTTATTTTTTATTAAATATCCTACTAATTCTTTTTCTTCTTTTATCGAGTAAAAATCATTTATTTCTAACCCGAATGAATTCAAATTTAATTTAAGAATAATTGGAATCCACGCTTTTTTCTCTAATTTATTTCTTTCTCCCTTATTAAGTATTTTTTTTGGTATCACAATCTGAACTCTCTTTTTGCTGTGGGGGGTTAATTTCCTTGCATTAATCTCATCAGATCTTATGATAATCATCTCACCTTTATTTTTATTTAATAAACATTTTATTCTATTTTTCTTAACAAGTCCATACAAGGCCTTTGAACTTATATCTAAATAATATTTTCCTCCTCTTTTGGACAATGCAGCATTTTTACGAGTCAAATCTTCTGGAGTAATTTCGGAACTAGGGTCACCAATACTCTTTTTTAGTATATCATTTTTTGAAATTTTCCACTTTGATTCGTCCAAGTAAATAGGAATTACTGTTTGATTATTTAATTCTATTCTTCCTTTTTTTACTAGTTTAGTTATTGCTATTTGAAGTCTTTTATCTGCGGCGATAGTTACGTGGGTATCTCCTTTTGGGTCTAGAATTAATCCCTCTTTAAAATTTTGAATGTTAATTTTGTTTCCTATTTCGATGATCTTTTCTGAAAGTTTTTTACTATGGATAATCAGGAGTTTTGTTGTTCTGCAGTTTTTTATCTTTCCTTTTATTTTGATCATATATAATTATATATTACCTTATATTTAAATATTAGTATTAATGGGTTTGTGGTAACATTTAAATTAGAGAATCAAATTATTAAAGAAAAAATGTTGGTTAATTTCGTCGGTGAGTTTAACGATAGGATTGAAGAATAATTAAATTTTATCCATACATAATTATTCCAATAACAATCAAAGAATCAATGATTATCCATAATGTATAAAGAATTATTATTGGTTTTTCTTTGTGAACTATCCCATAGAATAACCACGGAATTCCAAAAATTACAAACATCCCCCACGTTATTATCGAGACATTTTGAGCGGCTTTGTTTACGTAAATTTCTAGTAGTTGTGGAATTTCGACAAGGGGGGCGAGGAAGGCGATTATGAGAACAATTTTATCAAGTATCTTTGTTGAAACTGAAGGATTTTTTGCGATTACCCTTTTTCTTAAATAATGTGAGCCCCTTTTCATCTAATTTTTTTCTCAATTCTGTTTAATTGTTTTTTTACCTCTTCTATTCCCTTTTCGGCTTTTCTATTAACCTTATAGTCATATTCGGAACGTATCCTGTCTCTCTGTGCTTCACGGTTTTGAGACATTAGAATTATTGGAGCTTGTATTGCGGCAAGACAGGAAAGAACCAAATTTAGAAGAATAAACGGATATGGGTCCCAGTTTCTTCCGAAAACTATCCAATAGCTGTTTATTACCGTCCAAATTAAGATGACCATAAAAAACATGGTTATGAAAGTCCAACTTCCCGCAAAGCTAGTAAGTTTGTCTGCAGCCCTTTGTCCGAAAGTTAAATTTTTAGTATTAACTGGGTGTTTATTCTCCTCTTTTATCATAAATTAGTTTTAGTATCTAATGGTTATAAAGTTTTTGTTCTCGGGATAATTTTTACTTTTTTGGAACACTAACTATAAAAACTCTTTTTTATTTATCTCTTTTATGGAAATTAATCACTCTGAATTGGGTTTTAAGTCAGGATTAGAAATACACCAACAGCTCGATACAAAGAAGTTATTTTGTAATTGTCCTTCTGTTCTTCGTCAAGATACTCCGGATTTTGTTATTGAAAGAAAACTTCATGCTGTTGCAGGAGAAAGTGGAAAGGTAGATGTTGCTGCGGAGTATCAGTCCAAACTCGGAAAGAAATTTTATTATCAGGGTTACGACTCTACTTGTTTGGTTGAGTTGGATGAAGAACCTCCACATCAGATTAATCCGGAAGCACTAGATATTTCTCTTCAAATTGCAATTCTTTTGAATTGTAGAATATTACCAATTACTCAAATAATGAGAAAGACGGTTATTGACGGAAGTAATACTTCTGGGTTTCAGAGAACGGTATTGATTGCGGTTGATGGTTATGTTGAAACAACTGCAGGAAGAGTTGGAATCGAGTCTGTGGGATTAGAAGAAGATGCGGCAAGAATAATTGAGAGAGAAAAAGAGAAGGAAGTTTATAGACTTGATAGATTGGGAATTCCGTTAGTTGAAATTACTACCTCTCCGGATATTAAAAATCCAGAACAAGCAAAGGAAGTTGCGTTGCATCTTGGAGATATTCTGAGAAGTTGCAAGGTTAAAAGAGGAATTGGAACAATAAGACAGGATGTTAATTTATCTATTAAAGGGGGAAAGAGAATTGAAATGAAAGGATTTCAAGATATAAGAAATCTCGAGGTTGCTATTGAAAAAGAAGTTGTAAGGCAGATTGAATTGGTTGGAAAGGGAAAGAGTGTGAATGAGGTAAGAAACGTTCTTCCGGATGGAAGTTCGGAGTTTCTTCGTCCTATGCCCGGGGCTGCGAGGATGTACCCTGAAACAGATTTGCCTTTGTTGAGAATTTCTAGAGAGAGGACTAATGAAGTTAAGAAAAATCTTCCTAAGCTTAAGAGTGTTATTGAAGAGGAATTGAGAAAGGAAGGATTAAGCGAGGAAATAATAAAAGCTATCTTTAAAAAAGGAAGGCTTGAAGAGTTTAGGGAGCTTCAAGCAATTACCAAGAATCCTTCCTTAACCGGAAAGGTTTTATTTGTACTTCCTAAAGAGATTGCTTCTCATGAAGGAAAAAAGATAGAGGATGTAGAGAAAAGATTAAACAAGGAGGTTTTGGCTTTCGTTCTTGAGAATTATGTCAAAAAGAAAATCTCTGAAAGTCAAATTAAACAGGTTTTAGAAAGAATTGTTAGTGGAGAAGAAATTGAAAATGCGGTTAAATTTGAAAGTATCGATTTAGATAAGGTTGAAGAGTTTGTTATGAAATCTATTAAAGAAAAGCCGGGATTAAATGAAAATGCGTATATGGGACTCGTAATGAAGGAATTTAAAGGTAAAGTTTCTGGAAAAGAGGCCATAGAAATTATTAAAAAGTACCTTAAATAGAAATTAATATGGAAAGAGATTACATCGAAGAAGTTTTGAAAGGGAAGAAAGAAAAGGTACTTGTAAAGGGATGGGTTCATGATTCCCGAGATTTAAGCAAAGTAAGATTTCTTGTTTTGAGGGATATTTCTGGTAAAATACAGGTTACGGGAATAAAAGGCAAAACTCCTGAGAAGATTTTTGAAATTCTCGATAAAATTCCAAGAGAGAGCGTTGTTGAGGTTGAAGGGAAAGTTGTTTTTTCCAAACAGGCTCCGGGAGGATATGAGATTAATCCAGAAAAGCTTAAAGTTCTTGCAGAAGCGGAACAGCCACTTCCGATAGATGTTTCGGATTATTCTAAGACGGAATTACCTAAGAGGTTGGATTACCGATTTATGGATTTTCATCGGATAAGAACACAAGCGATTTTTAAAATTCAGAATGAAATTGCAAATGCATTTAGGGAACATTTTTATAAAAAGGGATTTATCGAGATGCAACCCCCATGTATTATTAGTGCATCTTCCGAGGGGGGAACGGATTTATTTCCAGTAAAGTATTTTGAAAAGTCAGCATATCTAGCTCAGTCTCCCCAACTCTATAAACAAATGGTTGCATGTTCAATGGAAAAAACATTTATGATAACCCCCGTATGGAGAGCCGAGAAACACAACACTACTCGACATATAAATGAAATAAGACAGATGGATATTGAAATGGCTTTTGCGAATCAGGAAGATGTCATGAAACATCTTGCTGAAAGTGTTCAGGACGTTGTTGAGAGGGTAATAAAAAATTGTAAGAAAGAGTTAGAGATTTTGGGTGTAAATTTGAAAGTTCCCAAAGTTGTTTATTTAAGTTATTCTGATGCAATTAAGAAAGTTGGAGGCAAGGTTGGAGATGATTTCTCTCCCGAACAAGAAAAGAAACTTTGTGAGATGCATAAAGATTCTATTGTCTTTACTCACTCATGGCCGGCGGAGGCAAAGCCGTTTTACATTATGCCTGAAAACGAAGATGCAAAATCTAAATTTAGTTACGGATTTGATACACTTTATGGGGGTGTTGAAATTTCTTCTGGTGGACAAAGAATACATCTTCCGGAATTATTAATTAAAAAATTAAAAGAGAAGAAACTTAATCCTAAAGATTTCAAGGAGTATATTGATAGTTTTAGATATGGAGCGCCTCCTCATTCTGGTTGGAGTATTGGACTTGAAAGATTAACTCAGGTTATCTGCGGGTTGGACAATGTCAAGGAAGCAACGATGTTTCCAAGAGATAGAGATAGGCTAACACCCTAATCCTTGCTAATAGAAACGTTTAAAAACGATTTGTTCTCTTACAATTTATTCTAATGTAAGGAGGAAAATGCCATGGAAGAAGACGAAACTAGTGAAGAGGAAACTTCAACTGAAGATGAAATGAATGATGGATCATCTGATGATGATGTAGTTGAAGAATCTGGTGACGAAGATTCTGAATAGTAATAATTTGTTTTTTAATTAATTTTATATACTATTTCTTTCTTTTTTATTTATGAAGATTGTTGTTATCGGTGATCCGCATGGAGCCCTTTCAAAAGCGAAACAGATTCCTCTAAGTGGAACGGATTTAATTCTTGTAACCGGGGATATTGGAAAAGCCGATTTGATGCAAAAGATGGCTTTTGAAAATCATACTCGAAGAAAAAATGGCTTGCCTGAAATTGAATATTCTGCTAAGAAAAAGAAACAGACATTTCTTGAAGCCTATGAAAGTTCTCTGAGAATTATTAATTATCTTAGGGGAGTTGCTCCAGTTTATGTTATTTTTGGAAATGTTGAGAGTTCTAATGAAGATACTCGTGAACAATCAAGAGAAATAGGCCTTGAACTTCCCTTTTTGTATAACAGATTAACTCCTATGAAAAGAGTTCGAATTATTAATAATCGCCTTGCTAATTTTAATGGGATAAGAATTGGGGGGTTGGAATATTTTAGTGATGTTTCCTGGGTTAAGGAATTTAAACCAAAACCATATTCAGAGAGGTTTAAAAAAGCAAGAGAAGAAACAGAAAAGGCTAAAAGGATTTTAAACGGATTTGGAAAAGGTTTAGACATTTTATTATGCCATCAGCCCCCCTGGGGGGTTCTGGATAAAGTTAGTTTTAAGGGAGCCCCGAAAGATTGGATTGGGAAGCATGCAGGAAGCAAGGCTATTTTAAATTATATAAAAAAATATCCTCCGAGATATGTTGTTTGCGGGCATATTCATGAGGGGAAAGGAAAGAAGAAGGTGAGTAAAACCGAAGTTATTAATGTTGGTTCTTCGGGGGATTATTTTATTTTAAATATAGATTAATCTTATAAATACGGCATTCTTCTGATTCTAATGGCAGATAATTTCCTATTTCATGAGGTTTCTGATAAAGAAAGAGAAGAGATTAAGAAGCAGGCAAAATGTATTATGGACTCTTTTTCTGAGAAGCTTTCTAAAGTTGACAAAGAAATGAAAGAGCCCACCATTGAAAGGAAGAATTGTGAGAGAGAGGAGAGTTCTGAATGTGATTGTTACGAGATTGATCCCCTAGGGGGCACAAGTACCCTAAAGGGTACCAGTAGGGAAATTATGTTTGGGAATGCTCCCGGCAAGAATGCAGATTTTATAATTGCGGAGAAGGGGGGTTGGAGAGAATGAGTGTTAAAAATTATCTAGATAAAATAAAAAAAGAGAATAAAAAGATAAATGCTTTTTTGCAGATAGACGAAAATGCAAAGGGTTCTGGAAAAGGCAAGTTAGCCGGAAAAGTTATTGCGGTTAAGGCGAATATAAATGTTAAGGGGATGAATACTTCTTGTGCATCTAAAACTTTGGAAAACTATAAAGCTCCCTACGATGCTACGGTTATTAAAAAAATTAAAGATGAGGGGGGAATAATTATCGGAATGACTAATATGGATGAGTTTGCGTGTGGGGGGAGTGGGGAGACTTCTGCTTTTAACCCAACTTTTAATCCTGCTGCTCCGGGATTAATTCCTGGAGGAAGTTCTTCTGGAAGTGCTTCCGCTGTTGCGGCAGATTTTTGTGATTTTGCTTTGGGAAGTGATACTGGGGGAAGCATAAGAAATCCGGCATCTCATTGTGGTGTTGTGGGGGTTAAACCAAGTTATTCTTCTGTAAGCAGATATGGATTGATTGATTTGTCTATGAGTCTTGATCAGATTGGACCTCTTGCAAAAAATGTTTCTGATGCGGCTTTGTTGTTAAGTGTTATACAAGGGAAAGACGACAAAGATTCAATATCACAAGAAAGTAAAAAAATTGATTTGAAAGAGGTAGAAAAAATTCCTAAAAATATTACTATTGGATTACTAGACTATAAAATTTCAGATAAAAAGATTGCGGAGGTTATTAATAAAAAGGTTGAGATGGCAGCTAGGAAGTATGGGTGGATGGTTAAGAAAATAAAAATTCCTTATATTGATTTAGCAATTGAAATTTACTATCCTCTTGTATATGTTGAGTTTTTTTCTGGAACAAGAAAGTTTGATGGAAGGCGTTATGGTAAAAAGATTGAGGAGTTTGCTGGGCCAGAAGTTCTAAGAAGAATTTTGGGGGGGAGTGAAATTTCTAAAGCGGAATATGCCGGAAGATACTACCATCGTGCACTTAAAGCAAAGAAGTTAATTGAGGAAGAGTTTTCTAAGGCATTTAAAAAAGTTGATTGTATAATCTCTCCCACAGTTCCAAGACTGCCCCATAAGATAGGAAGCAAAATTTCTGTTGAGGATATGTACTCTTACGATGTTCTTACTGTGCCCGCCAATCTTGCAGGAAATTGTGCAATTTCTATCCCGGCAGGAAAGATTGAAGGAATCCCGGTTGGAATGCAGATAATGTGCGATAGATTTAAAGACGAAAAGATGCTTCAGATTGCGAGAGCTTTTGAAAAGATTTAAATTTTGGTGATTAACTCTTCAATACCTATCTTTTTATTAAGATTATTTTTTATCAAATTATAATCGCTTGTAATAATCTTTGATTTGTTTTTTTCTATATTTATTAAATTTATTTTATCTTTGGTTTCCGCCGTTACAAATATGAGGAGGAAAGAGTGAAGAGTTTTATCTTTTCTTTTTACGTGTTCTAGTGAGATTGAATTCGTCTTTTTGAATTTACAATTTATATTAAACTTTTCTTTCATTATTCTTTTTGTTGCTTCTTTAATAGTCTCTCCTAAAATGAGTCTTCCTCCGGGAAGAGAGAATTTGTCTTTGAATGGGCGTTTGTTTCTTTGATGGAGAAATATCTTATTGTCTTTTTCCAGGGCAATTAGGATAACTGGGAGAACTGAGGTTTTTTTAGAGATAAATGGGATTAGAGTCTCTGAAACTTCGGATAATCGGTAATACTCTCCCTCTTTTTCTAGAATACCCTTCTCTAAAAGATTTTTAATATGATAGGCGAGTTTATTTGAGCGCTGTTTTACCCGTTTTTCAATCTCGTTAAATTTGAGTTTGTGATTGTAGAGGAAGGTTTCGAGGATGCTTTTTTCCATAAGTCAAACTTTTTGAGGAACTATTTAAATATAATTATGATGAAGTTTTTCCATGGTAGATAAAATTGATAGAAATCTTATGCATTATGTTGTTGTTACTGGTATTCTTGTGGATAAGGAGGGTAAATATCTGATTTGTAAGAGGGCGGAATGGGAAAAAGCGTTTCCTAATAGATGGACCGTTCCGGGAGGAAAACTCGAGGTTTTGGATTATACTTTAAGAGAAAAAGACACTTCTCATCACTGGTATAATATCTTTGAGGATTTGTTGAAAAGAGAAGTCAAAGAGGAGGCGGGATTAGAAATTGAAAATATTGGGTATGTTACGAGTATGGTTTATATTCGTCCGGATAAAATTCCGTGTTTGATTGTTAGTTTATATGCAGATGCAAGTAAAGGAGAAGTTCGGCTTTGTAGTGCACTTACAGAATTTGTTTGGGTTGATTTAGAAGAAGCTAAAGAATATGACTTAATCGAGGGAATCTATCAAGAGTTAGAGATTTTAGATAGGAAATTGAAGGGCGAGAAGATGGAGACTTGGGAAAAGGGAAAGGCTTAAAACAACAAGAATAATTTTTCTTATATGGAATATTTGATTGGAAGTAAGAAGGATTTTGATGATTTTTTAGATGGAATAACCGAAGAAGATAAAATTGCTATACGAACTCATACAGATTTGGATGGAATTGCTTCTGCATTGTTTTTAGAGTTAATATTGGAAAGTAAGGGACTAAAAGTTAGTTTTATTGAATTTGGAAGCTATGGGGTTGGTATGTTCGATAAATTTATCTATAAGATAAAAAAGAATAAAGTTTCTAAGGTTTTTCTTACGGATTGCGCTGCGGATTTGGCAGATTTGGAGGGATTTGAAAAATTTAGAAGCAAATTTGATAGTTTTTTGATTGACCATCATCCTGTTAACTCAGATTTAAAAGATAAAAAGAATATAATCAAAACAGATTCTTCGGATTGTTCGTCTCTTCTTCTTTATAGTTTTCTTAGTGAGAAATTAAAAGAAAAGTGGAAATGGTTAGTTTGCGCGGCAATTATTTCGGATTTTTCGTTTAAGAAAAGAGAAAATTTTGATTTTGTTAAGGAAAATTATCCAGAAACGAGCTATGATGATGCCTTTAATTCTCAACCCGGTAAAATTGCAGCTTTTATTAATAGTGCACTTATTTATTTTGATGAAGATAAGAAAAAAATATTTGATTTGATTAAAGATGGAAAAATTGAAGAGGTAAAAAAACATAGAGGAGAGGTTGAAGAAGAAATACAGAAGTATGTTAGAGATTATAAAAAATTAGCCGAATTTTATCCAGAGAGGAAGTTATATTTTTATCAAATTGAACCAAAATATAAAATTGGTTCTACCATTTCTACTCTTATTTCTTCTAAAAACCCTGATGATATAATTATTATTGTTTCGAGTTCTCCAAAAGAAAAAGTTATGCTTTATTTGAGTGCAAGAAATCAAACTAAGAGAGAAGATATGAATTTGCTCTTAAAAAATGCGTTAAAAGGATTAAAAAACGCGGATGGGGGGGGACATATTCCTGCTGCGGGGGGAAGAATTATGAAAAAAGACCTCGAAATCTTCAAGAAACGTATCCTAAATCTTTAAAAACTGTCCGATTTTTGTCTCTTTATGAAGGGAGATATTAACATCAAGTGGTTGGGGCATGCAGGGTTTATGATTAAAAATTCTAAGATTATCTACATTGATCCTTACAATCTTAAGGAGGGTATGGAAAAGGCGGATATTATTCTTATTACTCACAGTCATTATGATCATTGTAGCCTTGTGGATATGAATAAGATAGTGCAGGAGGGAACGATAGTTGTTTCTACGGCAGATTGCCAGAGTAAGATTACTCGTTTTCAAGTTCCTGTTAAAATGGAAATTGTTGAACCCGGACAAGAACTTGATTTTGGGAGTGTTAAAATTTCAACCATTCCCGCCTATAATATAGACAAACCATTTCATCCAAGAGAAGAAGGATGGGTTGGATATATAATAAAGATGAATGATGTTTTAGTTTATCATGCGGGAGATACGGATGCTATTCCAGAAATGCAAAAGCTTACTGGATATAAACAACCGGATAAGGAATTTATCGCTCTTCTTCCTGTTGGAGGGAGATTTACGATGAGTCCGGAAGAGGCTTCCGAAGCGGCATCAATAATAAAGCCTTCACTTGTTATTCCTATGCATTACGGGAGTGTTATGGGAACGGAAGAGGATGCGAAAGAGTTTGTCGCTTTGTGTTTAGAAAAGGGGTTGAAGGCAGAAATTTTGGAAAAGGAATAAAATGAATTCATTTAATCAGAGAAAAAAAGATGTTCTTTCTAAAGTTGATAAATCCTCCAAGAAGAGTTGGGATAAAAAGATTTTGGGGTTATGTGATAAGCTGAATGCTTCCGATAATTATTATACAACGTCGTCGTGTTCGGGAAGGGCAATTCTTATTGTAGATCAGGATAAAAAGGAAGAGGGTTTGTTTAGGTTTGTTAGCCATGATTTGATAACTTTTGAAATTTTAAAAAAAGAAATTGAAAAACTTAATATTAAGGAAGAGATAAATTTTAAATTAGTTCCTTTAATTATTCATGTTGCTTGTAGAAGTTTGAAAGATGCAAATGAACTTAATGAAAAAGCTAAGCTTTCTGGATTTAAGAGGAGTGGAATTGTTTCATTTGGTAAAAATATTGTCCTTGAAATAAATTCAACCGAAAAACTTGAATTTCCTTTAATTAGAAATACCTTAAAGGGCACAAGTGGGAAAATTTTAGTTGAGAATGATTTTTTAAAAGAAATTGTTAAACAGACAAACGAAAAGCTGAGAAAGGGTTGGAAAAAGATAAAAAGATTAGAAGAATCTTTGTAAAGTAGGATTATAATTTATGTATAATTTCTTTTAGCTCATTCAAATTTCTAACGGATTTTGCACCTAAAATTGCTTTACTATTCTCAAAGTTTGCAAAGATTCCTCTTATGCCGTGCTCTCTGCAATATTCAAAGCTATCTTTTCTATTGCCCCCCATATATAAAATTGGTTTTCCGTGCTTTGCTATAAACCTATCAAATACTTTTCTCTTATCATCCTTTTCTGAAGGAGGGGAGGTTTCAACCAAATCGAAGAGCTTGTCGAGATGCGCAATATGAAGGATTTTTCTTGCTGCTTCGGGGGTGTTCGTTGTTATAAGTGCAATTTTATATTTTGATTTTAGGGATTTGAAGTATTTTATTACTCTTTCATTCTTTACATGCGGGCGATGTTTGATATATTTTAAAACAATATCAAAATACATCTCCCTTGCTATTTTTGTTCTTTCTTTTTCAGAAAGTTCGGGATAAATTCTTTTCATAATTTCGTCCACTGAGGTAAAATATCCTTCTTTTCTCTTCCCTCTTTTAATAAGTGAGGAATCTCTTAAAATTCTTGAAGCCCGTTTATACCAAAGTTGATGTGCTCTGTCCCATGGAGCATGTTTAACAAATAATCCGGAGAGGGTTGTTGCAATTATTGGTTTTTTCATTGTAATTGGTATAAAATACAATTTAGCCCTTTTAAATTTTTAGAAAAATACTAACCTCTTGATTAACATAATCTTTTTAAAGAACTATCTACTGGTTTTTTCATAATATTAATTTGTTGGCGCAAACTGATATTAATGTAAAGAGGTGATACTCTTTTTTTCTGATTAATAGTTGGAAGTGTGCGAACTATTTAAACATTTCGCTGTCCAAAATAGGGGCTTTCGCATAGCGAAGGATAATATAACTGAAAGGAGGTTGAAAAAAACATATATGGTTTTAGATTTTGCAAAGGAGGCGATTGACAACGCAGGAACTCATAGTATAAACTTTGATGAGTTGAGAGCGGGAAAGGCTAATATTAAGGTTTTTGGTTGTGGGGGATGCGGATGCAATATGGTAACCTGGCTTTTCAATAAAGGAGTTAATGGAGCGACAGTTTATGGTGCTAACACGGATGCTTTACACCTGAGTGTTACTAAAGCTGACGAGAAAATCCTTATTGGAAAGGAACTAACCAGAGGGTTAGGTTGTGGTGGAATGCCTAATAGAGGTAAAGAAGCTGCAAAGGAAGCAATTTCGGAAATCAAGAAGGCAGTTAGTGGTGCGGATATGGTTTTTGTCATCGCCGGAATGGGTGGTGGAACAGGAACTGGAGCCGCTCCAGAAGTTGCTAGACTAGCTAAGGAAACTGGTGCTGTTGTTATTGGCGTTGTTACTATGCCGTTTGAGGCAGAGAAAGCAAGAATCGATAAGGCAGAATTTGGTTTACAGGAGCTAAGAGAGGTAACTGATACTTGCATCGTTCTTGATAACGGAAGATTGGTTGATATTGCTGGGCAGTTGCCAATAGAACAAGCTTTTGCTGTTGCTAATGAACTAGTAAGTACCATGGTTAAGGGTATTGTAGAAACAATTACTCTTCCAAGTTTAATTAACTTGGACTATGCAGATGTTTCTGCGATAATGAAGAACGGTGGTGTTGCGGTTATTGGTATCGGTGAATCTAACGCTACAGACCGTGTGACTGAAGCTGTAAAGCAGGCGCTGACACATCCTCTACTTGACGTGGATTATCAGGGTGCTACTGGAGCTTTGATACACATAACCTGTGGTCCGGATTTGAAGCTTGAAGAGTTTGACAGTATCGGAAAGCTGGTTTCAGAAAATTTGAGCAATGATGCTCAGGTTATTATTGGAGCTAGAATTAGCAAGGATTTTGTTGGAAGAGTTAGGGTCATTACAATTATGACTGGAGTTAAATCCCCTTACGTTTTGGGAAAGGAGATAGAACAAGACAATTTCGTTGCTACAAGACAGATGTCTGACTTGGGAATAGATGTATTTTAATTTTTTAAAAAGACTGGGGGGGAAACCCCCGGTTCTTATTTTTTTATACGCAATTAAAAAATGCAGAAGGATACCAAATAATCCTCACATAGACTGAAACCAGAAGGGTAATAGTTATTATTATCGTCCATGTCTTTAAGTTTCTTTTAAAATCTTTTTTTATGAATCCCTTTATTACAAAAATTATTAGGACTATTAATGGGACAATAATTGATTGAGATATTTTAATTATTAAAGGGGTTGTATCGATGCACATCTTTTAGGCATTAATACTTTCTTTTTTACCCATCTTTTTATTCTTATATTTGTTAAAGAAGATTATTGAATCCATACTTGCTTTTTTCCTTTCTTTCTGTTTTCCAAATTCATATCCAACGGGAAAGATTGCTTCAATCATTACCTCTTCTGGAATTTTTAGTTCTCTTTTTGCCATTTCATCCGGAAAGTGTCCAACCCAGCAAGTTGAAAGTCCTTTTTCTTGTATTTTAAGGAGGAAGTTTTCAATTGCTGCCCCTGCTTGCTGTCTACAGTATCTTTCTCCTCTTTCCTTTCCGTAAGCATTCATTGTTCTTGCAGTATCTGAACAAACCACAACAACGTAATGCGCTTGTGCGATGAAATCCTGTTGGCAGCATCCTGCAAGACTTTCAATTATTTCTTTATCGTCAACTAGAATAAATTTTGTTGTGAAGTTATTTCCTGCACAAGGAGCGTATCTGGCAGCATCAATACATTCTACTATCTTTTTCCAGTCTGGAACTCTGCTTGTGAATTTCCTAACACTCTTTCTTGACTGGATTGCTTTATCTAAATCCATAAATTAGTCAGGTAGTATTGGTATAAAAATCTTTTGAAATACTGTCCTTATGCAGCGTCTACTAAATGTTCTCCATGAGAATGTGATAATCTGGACGAACAAAATGTGCTGTACTTGTCAAAAAATTCTTTAGTTCTTGTTATTTCAGGATGAACTTCTCTTCTTAATGCATATCTAATACATGCGTTATAATTTCCTAATTTTCTTGGGGTATCTTCAGTTATGCCTATTACTTCGCGGAGTGCGTCCATTTTTATTATTGGGGTAAAGACAAATTTGCCTCCAAATAAACTTGTATGATGGTCTATTATTGACGTTATAATTTCTAAACCTTGTGACAATAATTCTTTGTCACCTTCTAATGATGTTCTTCCTTCTTCTAATCTTTCAAGAGCACCAGCAATTCTACTAGAAACCATTGCTCCACACCAAGCATCTGCTTCACGTTTTAAATCATGAGTTAACATAATTATACTTATTTTACAAGGTTTTTAATTTTATATGTAGTATAGAATAATCTTTGATATTCAAAACACTGTAAAAAGATTACGTCCCGGAGAGGACTCGAACCTCTGACCCCATGATTTCTCAAAGGCCTACCATAGTAGAATATAACTTTTAACAGTCATGTGCTCTACCAATTGCTCCCTTCCTCACTTTTTAAGGATCGGAAAAGTCTGAGCTACCGGGACTTAAAAATGAGAAACTTAGATTATTTTTAAAGGTTCTCTTTATCTTTTTCGTCCTTTAATCCCCAATCGTCTACTGGAGCAATCCTGTGTTTTTCTAGGTAACTATAAACGTCAGCTTGTTTTGCTCCTCGAATTACACTCAAAACTGCGCTTTTTCCATTGGGCATATTTTCCGCTTTTCCAATAATTCCTACTTCATTATCTTTTATCTCGAAAGCGCAATCTGTTAAATCCCTCATAACTTTAAGAGTTTTCCCCCCTCTTCCGATAATTCTCGCTCTTATCACTTTTAAGTCTTTCCTGTGGGTGTGTTCTTTTATGTTTATCACTTCAAAAATATTTAATTCCTCTGAGATTCGTATCGCGTCAGAAAAAGGGAATCCAAAATCAAAAGCTTCTAAAACTTTTTCTCCAAGGTATTCATCTTCTGGTTTTCCGTCAATTGTAACTTTATTTCCCTCAATTCCTATTTTAAGGTTTAACTTCTTTTCAAGTTGTTTCTTTGCTTTTAAGATTCTTACTGGTTTGTCTGCAATAAGGGTTTTCATTTTAGAATTCTTCTTTATCTCTTTTTAGATAGCCGTTTCTTTTTAACCACTCCACCTGATTTGGACGATATTTGAATAAAACGTCTGCTTTCTTTTCTGCATCTAGCTCCCAAGGCTCTACAATTACTACATCTCCCGGACGGAGCCATAAACCCCTCTTTAATCTTCCAGGAACTCTGCAGTTTCTTTCTTTTCCATCCAGACAGCTTACAAGCATTTTGTTTCCTCCGTATCTTTGTTCTATAATTCCGATTACTTCCCTTCCTCTTGGAAGTCTTACTCTCGTAACTTGTTCTGGGATTTCATTTGCTCTGGGTTTATTTCTTGAGTTTTTCTTGTTGTGGTCTTTATATATAACCATAAAAAATTAAATGGGCGGGGTTTTATAAAACTATCACAGTAGAATTAATGAGTAAGGAATGCCCGCAATCTTTCCTATGTTTTCTTCAGTTATTATTCCTGCTTTGAGCGCAGCGTTTATTGTTTTTTCCCCCGCGAGATTGAATGTTGCATCTTCTCGAATCATATCTTGCAGTATCTTTATTGCTTTTTCTTCATCTACTTCCTCTCCCTTGTAAAAGGATTCCTTTAGATTAAGCTGGAAGTTGCCTTCCTCAAAGATTTTTCCGAGAAGTTTTTTATCACAAGCAGCGACAACATCTCTGCAGGATTTTATTATCTTTATAAACATAATTTTAGTTGAGTATATGAATATTTAAATATTCTTATTAAAATTGTCTTTTATGAGATTAGAAGAAGTTTCTGCCCTGAATACCCTTTCTAACATAACAGAACTTGATGAGTTCTTTCGATTTGGAGTATCTTTTGAGAGAAATTTTAGGGGGCTTTTTATTCCAATTAAACCCAGTTATGACGATATTTATCGTTCAATTAATTTAATGTTCGATGATTTTCATGCAAGGGAGCAAGCTCCTCTCTTAAGAAAAACTCTTTTAGATGAAAGTCTCCCTTTGAAAAAGGATTTAATAAAAACACGTTACGGGGGTTTTTGTCCGGGGGGAAGAATTTATGATGCAATGTTGCTTGGAATGATAAATTATTCTCCCTCCATACCCGAACTATTAGAAGTAGCTACGCATGATGTTAATACAGAAATGCGTTCTCAGGCGGTAGATTCTTTGGGGGACATGGGAAAGGAAGCGGAATTTGTCTCTGGAAGATTGTTGGAAAGATTATTTGATGAAAAAGATATGTGGATTAGAGCGAGAATTGCAGATTCTTTATCTCGTATTGGTGGTCGGGGGATAGGTTTTCGATTAAGAGACGCCTGTGAAAATTTAGTTTCTGAATTGGAGGCTTATGAAGCAATTGGATATTTTGGATGTGGAGATAAAAAGAAAGAGGATTTGCTTGGTTGGGGTTATGTTTGTTTAGATTATGCTTTACAAGCTTTGTTTAAATCCGATAAGACGCAGGGAAGAGAGATGATTGCGAGGTTGCTAAATTCTCCAAGCACACATGTTTATATGGGGGCTAAAAGAGCTTTCTTTTTCTCGGGAATGTCTTCTGAAAATAAGTTATTATATGCCCCGGAAGATTTACAAAAAGGAATGAAAAAGGCAAAGAGTATAAGGTTACCTGGAAAAGTATTTAGATAAGTTTTTTGTATTTAAAACGATTCAACTAAAAAATAAAAATAAAAAAGAACCTATCTAGTAAGCCTTTTGAGCTTCGCCAGATTTTACAGCTGCTTCCGCTTTGTCCTTTGACATCATAGCGCACATTCCGCAACCGCAATCAGGGCAACATCCTTTAGCCATAAAACCGCCTCGGGAAGTCTTAGTCATCTTTGGATCTTTCATCTTTTGCCCTTTTTTCTTGCATTTTACGCAGTAAGCTTCAACCATGTTTTCCTCCTTGGATTTAATTGAAATTCGAATGAATCTCTTATTTTTGTAATGTTCGGGGGTTTTTTAAACCTTCTTAATTATATTTTACTTCTAACACTATGTTTCGCTCCACAAGCTAAACAACGAATAAACGCTAATCTTCCTTCTTTTGTTAGTTCTGAGTCTGGTTTTCCACACTCCCTACAGATAACAAATTCTTTTGCGTAGTCTTCTATCTTTTGATTTATCTTTGCGCTTGGGACTTTCATGTTAAGAACTAATCTGTCTCCCTCTATTTGTCCTGAAGCCGCAAGCTCTCTTAAAAGGAATTTTTGGAAGTGTTCTGGAGTTCTTCTTAAATAGGAAGCTATCTGGGTAAAGTTAGTTATCATGGTCTTTTTACCTTCAAATCTTCCTTCGGCTTTTGGAATCTCGAATCTATCGCACGAGCCTTTTACTTCTTTTACTTCTTGATATGCTTTATTGAGTAAATCTTCGTATGTCATAAAATAACCCCGAGGAAAGAGTTTATAAAGTTTTTACCTTTGTTTTTTGTATGGCAATTAAAGACGTGATTATCAGCATTGCAATAATTATTCTGACTATTTCGGTAGTGGTTTTTGGAATTAATACTTTTTATAAAAGTCCAGGGTATGAAGATTTTTGTAAAGATATAAACTATAATGTTAATGTTTCGACTGTTTCTCAGTGTGAGGATAATGGTGGAAAATGGTTTGCAGATAGAGTTGTTCCTAAAATACCTAGTGAAAGTATTCCTAATGGTTATTGTGATTTAACTTACGAATGTAACAATGATTATGAATCTTCTAGAGAAATCTATTCAAGGAATATTTTCCTGATTGCTCTTCCTTTGGGAATAATTATAATTGCACTTGGAGCTGTTGTGTTTGGACTTGAGGCGGTTGGAGCGGGGCTAATGGGTGGAGGAGTTGGTGTTATCCTTTACGGAGTTGTTGGTTTCTGGCAGTTTGCGCAGGACTGGCTTAAATTCGGATTGTCTCTTTTAGGATTAATTGTGGTTATATGGTTGGCTTATTGGATAAATAAAAGAGTTAAGAGGAAATAGCGGAAAGTAGAGTATAATAATTCTTATAAGGGGATTTTGTATCTCCTATTTGTGGATGACGTGCAAGAAATTCAGGGCGAATATATCGAGTGTTTAAGAAAGGCTGCCCGAGAATTAAGTTCTGTTTCTGGAGACGATGTTACTGGGGGGGCAATATCGCGATTAGGGCAGATAATTGTTTTAGTTTCTAAACGGAAGATTATCCCAGAGGAGCTTGAAAGATTAGCTTTGGGGGAAGTTCCATTTTATGTCCATAAAACTAGGGGGTGGCTGGGCTTTTCTCATTTTCCTCCTTTTGTAGGTTGTTGGCCCTTTAATGCTTGCGAATTTTATATTGATGAGCGAAGAGGGTATAGAACTAAACCTACTTTTTTTAGAAAACCCCGAGAACCTTTACAAATTTAATTCATCCCAAATATCTTAACTTTCCGGGGCGGGGTTCAAATATAATTCCTTCTTCTAATAATTTCTTTACTTCTTGATTAATTATATCCGGAGAGGTTTCTCTAAGGTCCATTATTATTTTATCAATTTCTATTCCTCCTTCGTCCTCTGCAGATTTTATTTTTTCTAGGATTTTGTCCTTTATTGCAACCATTTGTTCTTTTTGTGGTTGAGGAAGGGATTTTCCCCTTTCTTTTTCAAGTTCTAACTTTCTTACAAGAAGATATTTTGGATCTTGGTTCCTTAGTATTTCTGGGGCAATATAAGTTTCGTTATTGAAATTTCTTAAAACTCCAATAACAAGAACGGTGTCTCCGGGTTGTACCTTGCTGAATCTTGGAACATCATCTCCGAAAGATTTAAGTTTTATCTGTCCGGAGCCATCATCTATTGTAAAGAAGATGTATTTTTTCTCTCCTTCACTTTCATATTTGTCTACAATATTCCCAATAACATTAACCCTTACAATTTTTTTATCTCCTAATTCAAGGAAAGAAAATCTATCTGCATCAAACATAGGTTTTCCTAAAAGCAAGTCTCCGATTCGGTATTTGAATGCTACGTTTCTTTTGAATTGTTGTTCTGGCATTTTATTCTAGAGTCGATAAAACTCTTAACACAATCTGTTCATCAGTCTTATCTTCCTTATTTAATTCTGTATACTTGACTTTTAAAACCTTTAGTAACTTATTGAATTGTAAATCTATTCTTTTTTTAAATTCTTTGTCCGTTGAACGCACTTTGTCTTTTTTTAAAAAACCCCCTCTTATTGGTACCTTAACGAGGCGCTTGTAAGTTTTTAGGTGTTCCTTTACTAACGGTTCAAGTACATTTGAGCGTCCAAATTTATTTACATAATAAATATAACCATCCAGAACGCTTCTATCACATATCAAGACATCGGATTTTTCTTCGGCTTCGAGTTCTTTTATTATTTGATTTAGAATTATCCATATCTGGGATTTTTTTGTTGTTCCTTCATTTATTGGAAACGGACAGTTTCTTGCTACCTCTCCAACAAATCCGGCATCTACCCCAGTTTTCTTTAATTTTGACATTAGCTCGTGTGCTAGGGTTGTCTTTCCCGTTCCGTGTGTTCCGAAGAATGCGATTTTCATTTATTCATTATCTCTATTGCTTTTAATCCCGCTCCTTTAGTATTATTGAATGTTTCTTGGCAGTTTTTTAATTCTTCAGGAGAAAACCACCTCAGTTCTGTTTCTTCATCAGATTCATTAAGTTGATTTCCCCCAATTATTTCCCCAATATAGGAGATATTTATGTGATGGTGGTCTGATTTTATTACATCCAGCCCAATATCTAAATTTTGTATTAATTCTTTTCTTCCGTATTCTCTTGGGTTAACAAGTTGAATATCAAACCCACTTTCTTCTTTTGCTTCTCTTATTGCGCATTCACACGGAAGTTCGTTTTCGTCTATATGCCCTCCCAAGGGAACAAATTTCTTAACTTTCTTATTGAATGTTAAAAGCACTTTTCCATCTTTTACTATATATACTGTTGATAGAAACTCTCTTTTTGGGATAATTGCTTTCATCCTGAAGTTCTCTGAATGTATCCTCTTCTTGGACGGAAGACATCCCCAGAGGATTGCAATTTAGTTAGGGCTTCTTCTATTTCATCTTTTGTCATTTTACCTTCTAACTCTTTTTCAAGTTCTTCGATTGGAATAAGTTTTCCTAATCTGCCCTCTAATTCATTAAGGGTTTCTCTTACCCCAAATATTTTACTTCTTTTTGAAGTTGAGATTCCGGTAGAAATCTTATCTATGTCAAAAGATTTTGTTTCATAGTCATAACCTACCTGCATTAAGTAGTATTTCATAATCTCAATTGCTCTGTCGGTATCTAGTGTTGTTACTGTTTTTGATAATCTCATCTTTGCGGAAGCTTCGGACATTCTTATTAAAGCTCCTAACTGTCTTGCAGAGATTGGAATTGGACGTACTGCGGCTTCGGAAGAAACCGGACGATTTCTTAAATCAACATAGAATTTTCTTAACTCCGCAACCGCTTCATCGCTTAGTACAGGTTTTACTCTTTGTTTTGCGTAGGCAACATATTTTCTGAATAGTTCTCTTGGAATGAGCATCCCCTCTCCTTCTTTTTGATGTTCATGCAAAACGTGAAGAGCAATTCTTTCATCTTTTTCTTTATCTGGAATGTCTCTCATGGTGAAGATAATATCAAAACGGTTAATTAGTGTGGGGGGTAAATCTATCTGTTGTGCAACCGTTTGATAGGGGTCAAATCTCCCGAATTTGGGATTTGCTGCAGCCAAAACCGAAGTTTCCGCTCTTAGGGAAGCTTGAACATTTGCTTTAGAAATTGTAACTGTTTGTTGCTCCATTGCTTCATGCATGGCACTTCTGTCCTGTGGATCCATCTTCTCTAATTCATCTATACAGACTAGTCCTTTATTTGCAAGAACCATTGCACCGGCTTCTAAGCTCCATCCCTTAAGATACTCATCTCTAACTACTGTTGCTGTAAGCCCCGCTCCTGATGCCGACTTACCCACAACATATCTTCCCTTTGGAGAGATGTTTGCCATGAAACCAAGCATAACCGATTTTGCAACACCCGGATCTCCAATTAAAAGAATATGCATATCTCCCCTGTCTTTTACCCCATTCGCTCTCTTTTTCTGAACTCCCGAAAATAATTGTAGAACGAGGGATTTTTTTATCTCTTCATAGCCCCAGACACTTGGGCAGATGCTCTTTGCAAGTTTGTTGAATATTTCTGGGTCTTCTGCTAATTCCAAAATTTGTCTTTCATCTTCATCGTTAATATCTAATTCTTCAAAAGTTTCTTCTAGTGGAATTAAATTATTTGCTTCAACTGCTAGTTCGAACCTTGTTGAGAGTCCGCCCGTTTGAAGAGGTACTGGAACTTCTTTTAAAATTCCTATCACCTTTACTCTGCTCCCGGGAGTTGTTTTTTCTTCCATTTTTGGTTCAACTAAATCTTCTTTAACAAAAACGTTTATTCTTTTGGGTTGTTCTCCTCCCGTTAGAGAGTCTGGAGACTCTTCAATTACAAGTCTTTGAGTGTCAACCATCTCTTTACTTATTAATTTAAATCCTCCTCTTCTACCACAAGAACAGCGTGAGGGCTCGCGGAATTTCTTTTCCATTTGTAAAACCGCGATTACGGTTCCACATGAAGGACACTCAAATTTTGCGTTAACAACTTGAGGACGAACATCCGAGGCTTGTCTGATTAGTCCTTCAATTACTATCATTTCATCTAGGTTTCTTGAACGAATATTTCTTATTTTTAGTTCCTCGCTTTTCGAGAGATTAAATAATCTAACCCTTACATTACTTACTAAGCCAGATTCTTCGATTGCTTGTTCCACTAATCTAAGAGTTTCTTCTGGATTGGAGAGTATTTCATCAGAAAGGATGTTTGAGAATTCGGTTAGTTTAAGGAAATCAAGGAAAATAACATTATCGGCTTTCCTCATTGAGGCTCCAAGCTCTTTTTTGTGAAAATCAAAGAAGTTTTTGGCCTCTATTATTAACTCTTCTCTCTTCATACCTTTTTTCTTTACATCCGGGGCTATCTGGGAAGATAGTTCGCCCTCTGCCTCTTCTTCCATATAAAAGAAATATATGCTGGCTTTTTATAGATTTATGGTGATTTAAAAGTAGTTTTAAATGGATTGGTAACCCTTCTCGCTTGAGTGGTTGATTATTTCTTATAGTTCTTCAACGCAGTCTTGACATCTTTTAAAAGCTGTTTCATGCTTTCATCTAGCTGCTGCTTGTTCTTTGTTCCGGTACAAACAAGCTTTCCGTTAGAGAATAACAAGAAAGTAGCGTTTGGCTCCATCAGTTTGTAAACCAAACCCGGAAATTGTTCTGGTTCGTATTCTGTATTCTGCATTTCTAATGCAAGGAAGTTAAGATTAAGTTTAAGATTTATTGTTCCTGAAGCAACAATGTTCTGAACGGTTATTTTTGGCTTTGTTGTTACTTTAACATTGATTTTTTTAAGTTGTTTTATTACTTCCTGAATTACTTGTTTAACTTGTGCGGTTGATTTTGTTCCTGTACAAACAAGATTTCCCGAAGAGAATACTAAAACTGCGGATTTTGGCTCTTTTATCCTTAAAACTAATCCCGGAAAAGTTTCTGGGTTGTATTCTGTGTTAGGGTTAGTTTTTGCTAGTTTTGTTAAAGGAACAGGTTTTTCCAAAGAAGCGGTTGCTACAATATTTTGAACTTTATAAGATGATTCGCCTGACATTGTTATTTATAAGGGGCTCGAGGGGTTTATAAAGGTTTTTAAATGAAAAATTTATTTTTTCCAAGGATTATTGTTGTACTGGTTTTGTGGATTTTGTATCATTTGGTTGCTTTGCGGTTGCTGTATCTGTCCTTGTCCTGGGAACGGACGGTAAGGATTATCTTGGTTGTTTTGTTGAGAGTCTTTTTTTCTTCCGGAGCTCACTAAAAGGATTATCATAATAATAATTCCTCCTAGGAGGATTACTACTCCCAGGATAATTAACCAGACTGGAATCTTTTTGTACTCACAATCTCTTGTTTCTGGAGGAATTGTTCCACAATTGTTTAAATCTATACAAGTTCTTGTTTGGGTTCCATTTTTTGGGCAGGTTTTTGGAAGCCAATCTATGCAATTTGGATTTGGGATACAAACCGCACAAGTTTGATTTTCTGCGGGTTTTCCTGAGATTATTCCGCAAAAGTTGGTATCTATGCAAGAACGTATCTGGTTTCCTGAGATACATGAAGACCATGAGGTACAGTTCCATTGCGGATTACAATTACTTATAATTTCTTTTACAGCAGAATGGGTTAATCCAGAAACGACGAAGTAGCTTCCTGAAATATTGCATTCGAATAAGGAGTTTGTTCCGGGGCAATTAATTAGATATTCATTTGAGGAGTTGCACTCTTCAGAAAAAGCGGTGATTGAAGAGGTGAAAGCATTCTTTATACAAATCCTATTGCTTCTTGAAATTTTCTTATCAACATAAAAGGTTTTTTCTTCTTCTACCCCATTAACAATAAGATACCCAAATTCCGAGGAGGAGTTTTGTTTTATAATCTCTATCTCATTTAGGTTAAGTGTGTTTGAGAAATTGTAACTGAAAGAAATCCTTGAGATATTTCCTTCTTTTAGTTCTACTTGTTTTGTTGTATTATAGATTTTTGAGAAATTTGCTTCGGAAGAATCTATGTAAAGAGTAATATTAAGATTTGAATTGGTGAAGGAATTTGAATTCCCAATTATCCCGTTTGAATTATAATCGCAATCTTCTGTTTTATTATCTGGTTTTTCCGAACTTGTATCGCATGAATTGGAATCGTTGTACCAAACTTCTAGGGTATCGCTTGAATTACAGGAGGCGTTTACGGCAGTCCAGTTTGGAGAACAGGAATTGGTTGGAGTAATTTCTATTCCTAAATATTCGTAGGACAGGGTTTTGTAAACTGTTCCTTTTATTAACATTTCTGCAGAGGAGTTTGTTAGGTCTTTTTCAAAGTAAAGATAAGTTCCTTCGTTCGTCCATGTTATATTATCTTCTTTGAATATGCTTATAAAAGTTGAATTTGCTGTTTCATCTGTTAGGCTTCGGGAAGTAGCGTTATCTGAACCGAAGTTAAAATTTCTTGCTTCGCTTGGTGTTGCTGGAAGAGTTATACTGGAATTTAAATGGTAGGCATTAATTGTTATTTCTGGAGAGGAACTGTAATATTTTTCTTCCAGTATATATTTTGAATCTCCTATTGTTTTGTAAGCATAGAATTCGGCGCATCTTTCATTTACAACTGTTCCGTTTGTTTGAATAGATATCCCATTACTACTCTCCTTAAAAATTGAGTCCCAAATTGTTTTTACACTTGCATCTGAACAGTCTTCAGGAATAATGGGGGAGATTACTTTTCCTGTGAAAGAAAAATTTCCTGCTGTTTGCATATAGTCGATTACTAAAAAACCAAATATGGCTAAAACTATTAATGTTAATGCAAGATAACCCGAACCTCTCTTTTTCATAATAAGAGAATGTTTGAGAAATTTATAAAGGTTGAGATTATCTTTTATCCGTAAACATAATTTCTTTTTTGCTTTTCGTAATCTTTTTCAATTTCTTTTAAAGTATTAATTTCATTTGCTCTTCTATCCGGACGCAAGGCTGTAACTCTCGGGAATCTTAATGCAAATCCAGAGGGGTAGTTTGGGCTTCTTTGGATTTCTTGATAGGTAACAGAAACAACAATTTTTGGTTTTATTTTAACACTTTTTCCTTTTTCTGAAGTTATTAAAGGAGTAAGAAGATCCGTTAATTCTCCAAAAGAGACTCCTAATTCTGATTTTTCTTTTATTCCTGTTCCAACTTTTCCAATTTCTAAGAATTTTTTTGTTTTTTCGTCATAACAAGAGATTATGAAGCTGGACATCCATCCTCCTCTTTTTCCTGCACCGTATTCTGCTCCAGTTATTACCAAATCCAAATCTTTTTCTTCGGGTTTTATTTTAATCATATTTCCAACACGCCTTCCTGGTTGATAGGGGGATTCTAAATTTTTCATCATAACTCCCTCTTGATTGTCTGCAAGAGCTTTTTTGTAGAATTCTTCTGCTTTTTCTACGTTGTTGGTTATTATTTGTTTTGCTCTTATTATTTTGAAGGGTTTATTTACTATTATTTTTGAAACCAATTCAGAACGTTTTTTGAAGGGTTCTTCCATGATGGATTTTCCGTTGTGGTAGAGAACATCAAATATATTAACTTCCACCGGAAGTTTTTCTCTTATTTCTTCTATTGAGTATTTTCTTCTTATTCTCTGAGAGATTTCTTGGAAAGGACGATATTCTTTTGTTTTAGAATCAAAGCCTACTGCCTCGGAGTCTAGAATGAAATCTTTTCCTTTAACATATTTGTTTATATATTCAACAACTTCTGGAAATTGTTTACTTACATTTTCTAATTTTCTTGTGAAAAGTTTTACCTCATTTCCTTTTTTATGAATAATTAATCTGAAGCCATCATATTTGTATTCAACTGCTGCTGGACTTCCTACCACTTTAAATCCCTCTTCAATATTTGTTTCTTTGTTTGCGAGCATGGCTTTTATTGGTTTGCCTACCTCTAATTCTATTTTTCCTAGTTCTTTCAGTTTTCCTTTTTTTGCGGCGTTGAAAACTTTTGCTAGGTCGTTGGATTTGTCAATTGCTTCCTGAACCTCTTTTGAATCTTCTCTTCCTCTGAAAAAAGCCTTAGCGATTGCATCTCTTATTGTTGATTCCTGAACGCCCATTCTTAAATCTCCGATTAGAGTTCTTATTAGGTACAAGGCTTCCAAGTGAGAAGCTTGAGATAGCATCTCGGTTATTAGGGCTAGTTTTTTCCCCACAGTTCCTTTTCCCTCTAGCTCTGGAAGTTTTCTTAAATTTTCTAGTACTTTGTTTGTTATTAAAACTCCTTGGGAATGGAGAGTTGATTGGCGTTTTTTCTTTGAGAGTTCTTCGGCAACCTTTCCAATATCTCCGATTCTCTTCCATTCCTTTACTACTTGTTCTTTATCCACTCCTGTTGATTTAGAAATTGCTTGTATTGCGAGCTGATTGCTTATTCCTATTTTTTTCTCGTTGTAGGAAGGGTAAATATCTCCTAAAAGAAGATACATAAGTTCGCTGTCTTCTTCCGAAACTTCTTCTAAGAATTTTGAGAGAATGTCGGTTTTTTCTAATCTCTTCGTTGTCAATCCTAATGCTTCATAAAGTTCTGCAAGTTTTTGATACCTCATTTTGTTATTTTAAGAGCGTAAATAGCTGCTAGTGTGAAAATTATCTGTAATATAATAAAAATTGTATCTCTTATATAAATGCTATATGTGAGAAGGCAAATTCCTCCAAAAATATAGAGCAGATTTTGGTTTTTTCTTTTTTTATTGATTATACCAATTGAAATTAGCAGGATGCCAAGAGCCCCCATCAATCTGAAAATGCTTATCATGGAAGAATTAAGTTTGAGATGTTTTTAAGGTTTAGCTTGCTTCTAGCGCAGCTTCGCCTTCCTTTTCCATTTCTGCTAGACGAGTGTAGTAATCCGGAATTTCATTGAGATGTGCTAGTGCAATCTTTCCTGTTTTTAGTGGGTCGTCGTCTGTAACATTGGTATTTGAGTCAACTGTTCCGTGTTCAAGTTCAACATCCATTCCCATACGGAATTGTTCAATGTCATATTTGTCCCAAGTAATTCCAAGTTGCTCACCAATTTCTTTTGCTTCTTCTCTCGAAAAACTCTTTTTCATTATAAATAAAGAATTATGCCCCTTAAATAATTATTGTAACTATTTACCCAATCTTCCGCCGGCTCTTACTCCGCCCTTTACTTTAGAAGTTGGATGCTTGTTCATTATTCCTCTTGATTTCTTTCCTGCAGAAGTAATTCCTCTGAATGGACGTCCTCTGTTTCCTGGCTTTGTTATCCAGTTAATCGTCTTATCATTCTTTATTTCTGGGCGCTGAGGGTCTACAAGAATAACTTCGTAGAAATAGAACATCCCGTCTTTTCCTATTTTGTATGAATTTAAAACTTCAAGATTATTATATTTTCTTCCAGCTCTTTGTTCTGCAATCCACTGATAACTCATTTTTAGGTTTTTTCTGTTTGTCTGTCTCTTACTTCTTCTTCCTCTATTTGGTTTCTTTCCCTTGTGTCCCCCTCTTCCGACTCTAACTCTAAGAACAACAAAACCCTTCTTTGCCTTGTATCCAAGCGCTCTTGCTCTGTCTAATCTGAGGGGTTTATCAACATTTACGATAGTATCTGTTTTTCTCCATTCAATCATTCTCTTTCTAAGAGTTTCTCTATCTGGCTTTTTCCATGCCTGTCTTAGATATTGGTACATTCCTTTAACCATAGTGATTAGTGATAAAATTGGTTTAAAAAGGTTGTGGGATGTTTTCATAACTTTTATAAATCTACTCTGGGTGTTTTTGGAGTAGATGAGGCTGTAGCTCAGCTTGGTAGAGCACTGCTCTGATAAGGCAGGGGTCCACGGTTCAAATCCGTGCAGTCTCACTTTCTGTTGTAGGAAATATCTCCTGTTTTATACTAAAGTTTTTTAAGTACAATATGTTAGAATATTCGGGTTAAAAAATGGAGCAAAAAAAAGAGGTACAGAAACATATAGTTGAGGCTAATTCTAAAAATATGGAAACTAGTGAGGAAGAGTTTTTATCCGTTTTAAAAAATGTGGCTCCTGGTACAAATTTACGTGTGGGGTTGGATGGTTCTTTGAAGATTGGTAACGGTGCTCTGATTGTTATAGAGAATGAAAATACTTTTCCTTTATTCGAGGGGGGGTTTAGAATTAATTGTAAGTTTACTCCTCAAAAACTTATGGAGCTTTCAAAAATGGACGGAGCGATTATCTTAAGTAAGGATATGAAAAGAATTACTCACTCAAATGTTCTTCTAATTCCCGATAGCAGAATAAGAACCCACGAGACTGGAACCAGACATAAGGCGGCAGAGAGAACTGCTAAACAAGCTGGAACTTTAACAATTGCTATTTCGCAAAGAAAAAACGAAATTACTCTTTATTATAAAAATATGAGGTATCCAATTATCGATGCGGGAGAACTTCTTAGAAAAGCTAACGAGAATCTTCAGATTTTGGAAAAACAGAGGGATTTATTTGATAGGGGAGTTGAAAAGTTGAACAGGTTGGAATTGAAAAATTATTTTAATCTTAAACAGGCAATTAATTTAATTCAGAAAGGAAAACTTATCCAGAAACTTTTTTCTGAATTGAAGAAAAACTCAGTTGAGGTGGGGAAGGAAGGGACTCTTCTTAAGATTAGGTTAAAAGAGATAACTCTCGGAGTGGATAAGGAGACGGATTTGGTTATTAAGGATTACGCTAAATTAGAAATTAAACGTTCGAAGTTGATTTTAGATAATCTTTCTTATGATGAAATTCTTGATGAAGAAGTTATATGTAGGATATTGGGTTATGAGAATCCAAATGCCTCCGGAGAGATAAGGGGTTGGAGGATACTTTCAAAAACAAGTCTTTCTGAAGCCGAAGCTGCCAAAGTAATTAAGGAATTGGGAAACCTCGAAGGAATTATGGTTAAGAAGTTTGATAACTTAACGCATGTAATTGGAGATAAGGTGAGAATTCTTGCAGAAGAGTTAGAGAAGATGAGAATGAGTGATTAATCTTGTGCCTTTAATTCTAAAGTCAGTTTTCCTTTTGATAGATTTTTACTTATAATAGGAAGAGCAATTGGAATTATTTTTTCGTAAGCTTTATCTTTTGCAATTGCACGTATTTCTATGCTATTTTCGAGTTTGGTTATAGATATATCTTCTATGGAGGCTACTCCTGGAATAAGTACTTCGTAAACTACTTTGTTTGAAAATCTTCTTACATTTGTTAGGGGAGATTTTTTTGGAAGCTTTCCAAATTTTTCTGTTTTTTGTTTTGTGAACCTCTGGTTTGTTTCTCGAATTTGGTTTTCTTTTATCTGAATTGGTTTTTGAACCATTGGTCTTTTCGTAACTTTTATGTTTTGGGGGTTTACCCTTTTTCCATTTATAAAAAGTTCAAAATTAGTATTTGTTTTTTGGGTGTTTTGCTCTTCCACGCCTTTTTTCATCTCTTTTTCAAGCATTTTCATTGCATTTCCAAGCATCTTATTAAGCATGTTCCCTCCAATTCCCCCAAACATAGGATTGGTGAACAAATTTTCCTCTTCTTCCAAATCCCCTTTTCCAAGCATCCCGAAGTCTTCTGGAGAGCTTTCTTTAGTTGGTTTTCCGCAGTAAGGGCAGAATTCGTAACTCTTTTCTATTCCCTTTCCACACTTTTGGCATTTCTTTTTTCCGAACATGTTTTTGAGAAGACGATTTTCTTTATAAGTTTTTGGGATGACTTATTTTAGGTATTTTGGTATCGAAAGGATATTTTGAGCTTCACCCATAATCGTTGGACGGATTTGCTTGAATATTATATTCTTCAATGCTGCCTTTCCATCGAACTTGTTTTTGTTTTTTACTTCTTCTATCTTTTGTAGTCCAAAGAAAATTACAATCATCTGAACTATGGCGCTGATGATAAAAATGATTGCAATAGGGGAGCTTGTTGTGGCGTTTAGTATTTTAATAAGTATTGCTCCAACTCCCGCTCCCGCAGCAACTCCAATCCCCTGAAGCATGTTGTAATAAGAAATTGCGGTTCCTCTTTTTTCTGGGCGAACATTATCATAAATGAAATTACCAGATGCGAGGTTAAATCCTGCCCAAGCTATTCCGCTGATTAGTGAGGGAATGATTAGTAGGTAAATTGGAGAGGTGTTAAGAATCCATGCAAGGGGAATTAGAGGCATTAAAATTGAGGTGATTACAATAATCCGATAGTTTCCCCATTTGTCTCCAAAGTTTCCCCATATTCTCATTACCATTAGTGAGAAAATTGTCGCAGAATAAGCAATTATCATGTAAACAACATACCCAAAACCGAGATTTCTTAATAAATAAACTGCAAGAAGTGGTGCAGATATTGAGTACCCAAAAGCAAGCAAGGAGCGATAAATTGCATATCTTCCAAAATTTGTTTTTGGAGCTTTAGTTAAGAACTCCCAAAACGTAAAATTATCTTTCTTATCAATTTTAATTTCTGGCTCATATTGTGTTTTAAAGAGATTCCATGATTTTATTCTCATTAGGAATGCTAGCAAGAAAAGGAACATAAATCCAAACATTATCCAATTGTTTTTCTTAGAATAGTCTAGGAAAAAGGAGGCGATTATTGCAAGTGCCATAGAGACAAATCCGGTTAAAAGATTTCTTAAGGAAAAGTATTGCCCCCTCTTTTTTTCTTCGGTTATATCTCCCATCCACGAGAACCAGGCGGGGCCGGCAAAGTTTCCGGATATGGTATAAAATGCAAAGATAAGGAGTACAAAGGTTGGAAGGATTCCAACTAAAATATTTTTATAAAATAGAAAAGCGATTAGTGCAAAAGGAAGCCAGGCCAATGCTTCAAGAAGTACAGCTCCAAGTACTATTTTTTTTCTAGAATACTTTCTCATAAATTTGGAGCCTATCATCTGACTTAGTGGGCCCAATAAACCTGCAACCGAACTAAGAAGTGCAACAAGAGAATCACTTGATTTAAGCGCAATTGCAAATGGAGAAACATAAGAACTTCCAAAAGCGTAACTTCCCGAAGCATAAATGCCTTCCTGGATGCTTTTTTCTCTAGCCTGACTTTTAAGCTTTTTTACTTGCGGAGAATCTCCATTTTCACTCTTATTTTTTATTTTTTGTACCATCTTTTAAATTAAGAGTAAATTAGCTTAATAAAAGTTAAGTTTTTATATTAGCTTTATCTGAGGAAAATATGGCAAAGAAATTTTACATTACTACTGCAATAGACTATGTTAATGCAAAACCTCATGTAGGGCATGCGTTTGAGAAATGTTTAGCGGATGCTATAGCGAGATATCATCGTTTGAAGGGAGAGGATGTCTTTTTCCTTACGGGGGTTGATGAAAATGCACAGAAAAATGTTCAGGCTGCGGAAGCTGCAGGAGTGAGTGTTAAGAAATTTATAGATGAAAATACTGGCTTCTTTTTAGAATTAGTTGAGAAATTAAATATTAGTCATGATAAGTTTATCCGAACAACTGCAAAAGAGCACGGAAACGTTGTTCAAGAGGTGCTGAAGAAGGTTATTGCTGCAGGAGATATTTATAAGGGAAACTATGAAGGAAATTATTGTGTTGGTTGCGAGAGTTTTTTGACCGAGAAAGATTTAGTTGATGGAAAATGTCCGGAGCACGATAAAAAACCAGAGTATCGAAAAGAAGAAGCTTATTTTTTCAGATTGAGTAAATATAAGGATAAATTGATTAAATTTGCTGAAAATTATATCCTTCCTAAGGAGAAGAAAAATGAAATTCTCAACCGGTTAAAAGAAGGACTTAATGATTTATGTGTAAGCAGAAAAGGGGTTGATTTAGGAATTGATTTTCCGGGTGATAAGGAATTTAAGGTTTATGTTTGGATTGATGCTTTAATTAATTATATTTCTGGGGCAAAGGAAAGATGGCCTGCAGATGTGCATGTTATTGGAAAGGGGATTAATTGGTTTCATTCGGTTATATGGCCGGCACTCTTAATGTCCGCGGGATATAAACTTCCCGGAAAGTTACTTGTTCATGGTTATCTAATTTCTAAAGGAAAGAAGATGTCTAAGAGTTTAGGGAACTCGGTTGATCCCCTTGAGTTATTGAAAAAGTATTCTGCGGATAGCGTTAGATACTCTCTCTTAAGATGTTCTGTTTTTGATGATTCGGATTATTCTGAAGAAATATTAATTCAAAGGCATAACGATGAACTTGCAAATAAATTAGGAAATCTGGTTTCAAGGGTTGCCGCTCTTGTGGAGAAATATGGTATTGAGAAGTGTCCAAATAAATTAATTAAGAAATTAAAAGAAAAAGAAATTGAAAAAAAGATAGAAAATTTTGAGCTGGATAAGGCGCTTGATTTAATATTTGCTTTTATTGATAATTGTAATGAATACGTCCAAAGTAAGAAACCGTGGGAAACCAAGGATAGAAAAGTTTTGTTTGAATTGGTAGAAAGTATAAGAAAACTTTCAGAATTACTTTCGCCATTTATTCCAGAAACTGCAGAAAAGATAAAAAAACAGTTTAAAACAGATAAAATTAAGAAAGTCGGAATATTGTTCGAAAAAATATAGGTTTAAATACGACTTCTTCTTACCCCCTTTATCTATGGGCGTCAGTGTTAATACAACTGTTGGGACGGTTGATGCAAAAGGGGGTGTAGGGAATGGTTCTAGAGAGTTTTCATTGTCTCGTGGAGATTGCAGAACAAATGAGGAATATGAGAATGTTGGGAGAACATTAAAGAGGTTTGTTGAGGCTCATCCTGAGGAAGAACCTGTTTTAAGGGAAAGGATGAGGGGTGTTTCTTGTGCAGATATTTCTCCTGAAGAAATTGCAAGAGCAAAGCTGAAGGAAGCATCTCGTGTAATAGTAGATTATCACAAAAGAAGCGGTAAGGTTTTAGCAGGTTACTGCCCTACTTGTGATAAGTATAATTCTCTATTTCTTCATACGGGAGTTGAAAGTCTGGGAGATGTTTCGATGGATTTGTATACTTGTATTGAGTGCCATGGAAGTTTTGTTAAAGAATTAGTTTTAGAGTATCAGCAAAGAAAGGCTCCTGCAAATGCAGTAGGATAAATTTAAATAAGTTATTTTTCTGAGTTTAATTATGGAAGGTATTATTGAGTTTGGAGATTTTGAAAAACTTGATTTAAGAGTCGCAAAGATAATAAATGTTGAAGAGATTGAAGGAGCCGATAAACTCTGGAAGTTGAGTTTAAATGTTGGTGAACTTGGAGAGAGAACGATTTGTGCGGGGATTAAGCAACATTATTCTTCTGAAGAACTGATTGGAAAGAAAATTATTATTGTTGCAAACCTGACGCCACGGAAAATGCGTGGCGTGGAGAGTCAGGGGATGCTCTTGGCTGCTTCGGACGATGAACATGAAAAGGTTGTTTTGCTGAGCGTTGATAAAGAGATTGAGAATGGAAGCGGGGTTGGCTGATTTTGAAATATCTTTATAAATCTAGGAAATATAATTTAATTATGAAAAGAGGAGGAATTCCGTTTTTGGAAATAAGTGCAAAGAATAATTATGAGTTTGGATATAAACTTGGGAAGGCGCTTAAGAAGGAAATTCGGTACAGATTAAAGAAGAATAAAATTGTATATTGGGAAAATTCTCGTAATAGGGAAGAGTTTTCTATGTTGACAAAAAAATCAGAAAAGTTTATACCTGCGATAAAGAAGCATTTCCCACATCTTTTAATTGAAGCACAAGCAATGGCAAATGGTGCAGAGGTTCCTTTCGAAGAACTTTTTATTTTAATGTGTGAGAATGAGGTTGTTGATTTTAAGATTCTGCATTGTACAAGTATTGCGGTAAGGACTGATGATGGAAAAATTCTTATTGGTCACAATGAAGATTGGTTTCCAGAGTGTAAAAAGAATGGTCTTGTTGTAATAAAGGGAAGGATAGGTAAAAATAAGTTTATTGCTTCTTCATTTATTGGAAGTATGGTGGGAAGTTCTGTAAGTTTAAATTCACATGGTTTAGCTTACACAGATAATTCGCTTTTATATACAAAAATGTCTCCGGGAATTCCAAGAAGTTTTCAATTAAGAGCTTTACTGGATGCAAAGAACTTGAAGGATGCAGTAAGAATTCTGGGAACGGATGGAACTACTGCAGCAAACACTCTTCTTGCATGGTCTAATAAAAAGTTTATGGACGTTGAAGAACTTTGGAATAACGAGGAAATCTTCTATGGAAAGAGGTTTTTGGTTCATACTAATCATCCCCTATTAAAAAAGTATGACAGAAAGTACAACGTGCCTCACGATTCTGTTAGAAGATATAAGCAAGCTGTTAAGATTTTAGAAAATGAAGAAGAACTTACAATTAATTCTGTCAAGAAAGTTATGACAAATCATACCGGAGGAATATGTGACCATGAGATGAATCCGCACAGTAAGTATTATCCCCCTACAATCGCCTCATACATTATTAATCCAAAAGAAAAATGGATGATGGTTTGTCATGGAAATCCGTGTTGCCATGAATATAAGAAATATTATCTCTAATTTTTCTTAAACATATTTGCGATTCTTGCCCAAATAGATTCTTTGTCTTTGTCTGAATCGTAACTCACTCCCATAATCTTTGCCGCAATTTCTTTGTAAGCTCTTGCAGATTTGCTTTTTGGATGAGTATGAATTACTGCATCTTTCATACTCAATGCTCTTGAAATGTTTTCGTCTTCTGGAACCATTCCCAGGATTGGTATTTCGAGCATTTCTTTTACGGTTTCTGGAGAAAGTTCTATATTATTTTTTTTAACACGAGTCATAATAATTCCAAGGACTTCTTTGTTTTCTCTTTCTGCTATTTTTATTGCCTTTAAAGCATCAGTAATCGCGGGCATTTCTGGATTTGTAACTACAATGAGCTCGTCTGCCATCTTTATTACAGATATTGCTTCTCTTCCCAATCCTGCCGCACTATCAATTAGGACAAAATCTGAAACCTTTGCTAGCTCTTTTTTTATTTCACCTATTTTTTCTGGGTTTATTTTATCAGATTCTTTTATTGAAAGAGATGCAGGCATTATTTTAATTCCTGATTCGTGTTCGTAAACCGCTTCAAATACATCCGCTTTCTTTCTTATTACGTGATTTAGAT
The DNA here is from genome assembly GCA_964526265.1 of Candidatus Woesearchaeota archaeon. Lineage (GTDB taxonomy): Archaea > Nanobdellota > Nanobdellia > Pacearchaeales > GW2011-AR1 > CAZGIL01. Next base: position 30,661 of record CAZGIL010000001.1, on the reverse strand, counting down.
TTATTGGCACCTCTGGAGAGCCTAAATGTATTCCTATATTTGGAGTTGAGAGGTTTCCGTCTACAACAAGCACGTTTCCTCCGAAGAAGTTTATAGCCGCTCCGAGGTTTATTGCAGAAGTTGTTTTTCCTACCCCCCCTTTTCCCGATGTTATAACGATTACTCTTGACATTTTTTTAATGGACGCCTAAATGGCATCAAATAAGAAGGTTGTACTCCTTATGATAGAAGAAATTGTTTTGTAGTGCTTATAAACTTTTCGAGCATCTCGGAATAGATTTTAAGCTGTTCGAGGTTGATATTTATCTCTTCTCCCTTGTAAAGTACCTTAAGATTGACATTTTTTCTGAATTCGCCTATTCTCTCTGTTCGGAGTTCATCTATTTTCCTAAACATCTCGTAAATTTCTATTACTTGCGTGAAGTTTCCATCTTTTTTGAAGAGTTTCTTAATGGTTTCAAGTTTTCCAAGCGGGCTAGAGGGGATGGATGATATCTTTTTTTTCTTTTTAGCGCGTTTGAGAATCTCTTCTATGCTTGTTTCTATCATTTTTGTCCATCTTCTTATTAGATTTAGAATTACATCACAGGTTTTTGTGTACTTCAAACTCACATACAAAAGGTGGTCTGCGCTTATTTTTTCTTGAATTATTTCTTCCATTATTACCTCAAAATTTGAAAATTGACGTCAGACATTGTTAAAGAAAGGGTCTTTTTATATCTTTCTCAATTTTGGGTCGATTATTTCTTGTGTCTTTTTTAGGATAGTTTTTGAAAGAATTAGGAATCTTTTGATGTCTTCTAAAGTTATTATGTCCTTGTGTAAATTTGCTGAGAGAATCACAATTTTCTCTTTTCTCACGAATTCCATCGGGCTTTCTTCGTGTTTTTTTACAAGCCCAAATAATTCGATAATTTGACGTGTTTCTGAAACGCCTATTCCGTTGTTTGGAGCGGATTTTTTGAGGAAAGTTTCTAAATTTGTCTTTGGGTCTTTGGAAAGGCGTATTCTCCTAAAGATATATTCATACTGTAAGATAGAATTTATGCACTTGGCTATTGCATTTTTTAGATCTACCATTGCTTTTAGAAGAAGTCTCTTATTTTTTATTAGGGGGAAGGTAACATAAATAAGGTGGTCTGTTGCCATTATTGTTCTTTCTGCTTCAATTAGGTTAAAGAGTAGTTTTTCCATCAGAATTAGAGGATGTTGGAATTAATAAGTATTTGGTGTTTTAAGCGGATAATTCCAAAATCGCTTCAGCCAAATCACCATTTACAGACTCTAAAACTTCTTTTGCTTGGGTTTCGGTGCAGCCGGTTTTCTCCATTACCTGCTTTACGTCTTCTTCCGAGATTTTTAGTTCTGTACAAGATTCAGTAATATCTCCCGAAATCTGAAAACTCTCTTGTCCTTGCATTGTTACCTTCATTACAGAAGGATTTTCTATTATTATGTTTGAATCGTCTTTTTTTTCTATAATAACTCGTGAGGCGTCTATCTCTTTCTGAGACATGCCCATTTGTTTCATAAGGGCTTGCATTTTTTTGGGATTTAACCCACCTAGTCCTAGCATATTTGTACAAAAAACTTGGCATATTTAAATTTAAGCGTTGTAATGATAAGATAATATTTTAAATGCTGGATATTTCCCCTTACAATGAAACTGAGTTTGGTTCTGCCAACATATAATGAGAAGGAGAATCTTAGGAGAGTTGTTGGTGCTATCCAAAAAGAGTTTAAGGCAAATAAAATAGAGGGGGAAATAATTCTGGTTGATGATAATTCTCCGGATGGTACCGGAGATATTGCAGATGATTTACAAAAAGAACAGAAAAATATTAAAGTTATTCATCGAAAAGGAAAACTTGGACTTTCTTCAGCGGTTTTGAGTGGGTGGGAGATTGCAACCGGGGATATTTTAGGAGTTATGGATGCAGATTTAAGCCACCCTACCGATAAGATAGGAGAACTATTCTTTTCGATTGCTAACGGGGAAGCAGACTTTTCTATTGGAAGTAGGTATGTTAGGGGAGGAAAAATAGAAGGTTGGGGTTTTAAGAGAAAGATAATGTCTAAAACAGCTACACTTCTTTCCAAGGTTTATACCAAGGTTAAAGATCCGATGTCCGGTTTTTTTATGATAAGGAAAGAATGTGTAATTGGAGTGGTCCTTAATCCAAAAGGATTTAAGATTCTTTTAGAGGTTATTGTAAAAGGAAATTATCATAAAATAAAAGAAATTCCAATAACTTTTATTAATCGTATTGAGGGAAAGAGCAAGGCGGGAATGGGAGAAATTTTTTATTATCTCGGGAATCTTCTTGGATATTTAAGATATACAAGAGAAACAATTAAGCAATTTGTTAAATTCGCGATTGTTGGTGGAATTGGCACCATTATTAATATAATAATTTTATTTCTGTTAACCGAAAAATTTGGAGTTTATTATCTTGTTTCTGCAATTTTTGCTTTTGGTGTTGCTATGACTATTAATTTTATTTTAAATAAACTTTGGACGTTTGGAGAGAGGATGAAAATAAATCTTGGGAGAAAATATCTACAGTTTAGTTTAGTGAGCATAGCTGCTTTGGGAGTAAATTTATTGTTTTTATATCTCTTTACAGAGATTTGGGGCATTTACTACCTTATATCCCAGGTTTTTGCAATTGGAATATCGCTGATAATTAACTTTTTTGGAAACAAACTCTGGACTTTTTCAAGATGAATAGACAAACTAAAATTTTAATTATTCTATTTTTAATCGCATTTATTCTTAGAAGTGTCTTTCTTTTATCTGCCCCGGTAAAGATTTGGGATGAGACGGTTTATGCGAATATGGGTTATGATTTAAGTAATAATCCTTTAGATTACTCGGTTGCAAATAATGGATGGAGTGATTTTATTCCTTCTGGAGGAGATGACTTCTACGCTTGGCCAAAAATGGGATTTAGAGCTCCTCTGCTTCCTTATTCTTTATCTATTTTGTATCTTTTTCACCTGGATTTCTTTGTAAGTTTTTTTATGGTATTTGTAGGGGCTTTATCTGTATGTTTTGTTTATCTGCTTGGAAAGAGGATGTTTAATTCGGAAATAGCGCTTTACTCGGCAATTTTGTTTCTGTTTCTTCCATTACATGTGACGTATAGTGCTAAGATTTTAACGGGAGTTTTGTTTACTTTTTTTGTTATACTCACTCTTTATAGTTTTTGGAGGGGTTATGAAGAGGGAAATAAGTTTCACAAGGTTCTATTTGGTATTTTTTTAGCTTTGGCACTTCTTTCAAGATACACTGCTTTGTGGGTAATGCCTGTTTTTCTCTTATACTTTTTAGTAAGGGATAGGTCTCTTAAATTTCTGAAAGATAAATATTTATGGTACGCTATTGTTTCTTTTTTTGTTGTGTTAGTTCCTTGGTTTATTTATGGAATTTCGGAGTATAATAGTCCTATTGGAGCGTTTATACATGGGGCAAAGGCATCTGGATACTGGGGAGGTTTTCAGTCCTGGCATTTCTTTTTTGATTACTGGTTTCAGATGTTTGCACTAACCGGATTAGTTTTTTTAATTGCAATAATTTATATCCTTTATAAAAAAGAATTTTTCAAGAGGGGAATCTATTTTACTTTGATATTTTTCTTTTTCTTTTTAATCATGGCTATTTATATGCCTCATAAAGAGGATAGATTTATTTTAGCGATTACTCCGGCGATTGCAATAATTTCTGGTTATTTTTTAAGTAAGGTAAAAAAGTATGCTCGCCTAATTCTGGTGTTGGCTATTATTGGAAGTCTAATTTTATTGTCCTTTCAATTTACCTTAACATACAAAAATTCTTATACGGATAAACATAAATGTTTTTTAGAAGCCAATGAATTTTTGAAAAATCAGGAAAATGCGTTAGTTATAACCGATGAATCCCCTATTGTTTATTACTACACCAAACAAGAGACGCGCTTTTATTCTTACCCCGTGAGTTATTCTTCTCTGAAGGAGATGGTTGAAACGAGTTATGCTGGAAAAAATAGTTTCGTCTTTTTTACGGATTACGATATGCCTTTGACTGAAGAAAAGAATGTTAAGATTAAGGAAGATTTGGATAAAAATATGGAAAACGTTTTTGAATGCTCTAAAACTGAAGGATATTCGGCAGTTTACAAATTTTAAATTTGAATCTTATCTAAATAAGAATCCTAAAAAAACCCTAAAGGCGATTATTAGTAGGATAAATACAATTATCAGAGAGGGTTTCATCATAAATTTACTTGAGTACTCTTCACTATACCTTGTTAGTCCCCCAAATCCTGATGGGAGGTTTATTCCGCTGTTTGCCATGTTTAGGGTAGAATGTTTAAATTTAAAAAGTTATTTGTTTTGGGAAATGTATGGCTTTAAAAGATATAAAAAATTGGGAGGTTGAGATTGAAAGGAAGATAACCGATAGGTGGAAAAAATCTGAGCTTTTTAGGTTTAATAAAAAGGCTAAAAAAATTTATTCTATTGATACCCCCCCGCCTTATGTTAACTCCCCGATTCATATTGCTCAGGCAGTGACTTATTGTTTTATGGATATGTTTGCCCGATACAAAAGGATGAAGGGATTTGAGGTGATTTTTCCTTTGGGGCTGGACAGGAATGGACTTCCGATAGAGATGGCAACAGAAAAAAGATTTGATATTTCTCCTTTTAAGGTTGGAAGAGAAAAATTCGTTGAATACTGCGAGAAACTTATCAATGAGGGAAGTGTTGGAACACAAGATTCTTTTGCACAACTGGGAATTTCTTTTACCTCCTATAAGGAAGGCAAAGAAATAGGCAGCGTTTACAAAACTGATTCTCCTGAATACAGAGGATTGACTCAGGCAACTTTTATTGATTTGTACAAAAAGGGGTTAATTTATGAGGATTCCAGAATAACTAATTGGGACCCAAAACTTCAAACAACTATTGCCGACTCGGAGATTGAGTATGAAGATATTCCAAGTGCTTTTAGCGATATTACCTGGAAAGTTAAGGAGACTGGCGAAAAAATTATAATTGGAACAACCCGCCCGGAGTTAATATGTACTTGTGGGATGGTTATCTTTAATTCTGGAGATAAAAGGTATAAACATCTCGAAGGGAAAACCGCAATTACCCCTCTGTTTGGAAAAGCGGTTCCTATTCGTTCCCACCCTCTTGCACAGGTTGATAAGGGCACCGGACTTGCGATGATGTGCTCTGCAGGAGATTTGTCAGATATTCAATTTTTTAGGGAGATGAAATTAACTCCGGTAATTGCAATAAATCAGGATGGAACGATGAATGAGAATGCCGGGTTCTTGGAAGGATTAAAGGTTCGCGAAGCAAGGGATAAAATTATTGAAACCCTGAAGGATAAGGAGCTACTTGTTAAGCAAGTTAAAATAACCCACAGAACTCCAATTTCAGAGAGGTCAAAAGCCGAGATAGAGTTTATTGAGATGCCCGAGTTGTATCTAAAGCAATTGAAATTTAAAGAAGAAATTAAAAAAATTGCCAAAAAAATTAATTTCTATCCCCCCCAATCTAAAAAAATTCTTGATGATTGGGTTAATTCTATTTCTATAGACTGGCCCATTTCAAGAAGAAGATTTTATGCTACTGAAATCCCCTTGTGGTACTCTGATGATGAAGAAAGACTTGTTGCCTTGCCCAATCCCGGAAAATATTATCAACCATGGAAAGAGGGAGTTCCAAGGGATGCCGAGGTTCTTAAAAATGGAAAGGTTATTGGCAAAGTTGGAGATTTCAAGGGCAAAAAATGGAGAGGGGAGGAGAGAGTTTTTGATACCTGGATGGATTCCTCTATTTCCGAATTGTTTATTTTGAATTATGGGAGGGATAATTCATTTTTTAAGAGAGCTTATCCTGCAACTTTAAGGCCGCAAGGAAAGGAAATTGTGAGAACCTGGCTTTATTATACTCTTTTGAGAGGATATCTTGAAACCAAGAAACCCTGCTTTGTGGATGCATGGATACATCAGCATTTATTGGACCCCCAAGGTAAAAAAATGGCTAAGTCTCTCGGAAATGTTATTGATCCCAGAGATATCGTTAAGAAATCTGGAGCGGAGGCAATAAGAATTTGGGCCGCAACAGAGGGAGATTTGTCTAGGCAAGATCTTAGTGTTTTTCCTGAGAAAATTGATGCTGAAAGAAAAACTCTTAACAAGTTATTGAACGTCTCTAAATTTGTTTTGATGTTTGAAAACCCTAAAAAGAAACCTATTTTGATGGATACGGATAAATTATTTATTGATTATCTTGAAAATTTAACTATGATTTGTGATAAATGGTTCGGCATCTATGATTTTTATCATCCCTCCCTTGAACTGAGAAGGTTTTTGTGGGATGTTTTTGCTTCCAACTATATTGAACTTGTTAAAAGCAGGGCGTATAATCAGGATAATCGTTTTACAGAAGAGGAGAGCAATTCTGCAAAGTATACCCTTCATTTTTTATTGAAAAGGTTGTTAACTCTGCTTTATCCTATCATACCGCAGATTACTTCAACAATTGGAGAAGATTTTAAATTGAATTTATTGAATTTAGAATTTCCTAAAGCGGGGAAGATTAATTCTAATTTAAAACTTCTTGATAAAATAATGAATTTTAATGGCGAGGTTTGGAAAATTAAAAAGGAAAAAGGTATCTCTTTGAGAAACCCCATAAGTGAAATTAAAATTCCAAAAGAACTGAAGCCCTTTGAAAAGGATTTAATTGCGGTGCATAATCTTGAGTTCTGAGGGATATTACTTTGTCTATAGATTTTGTTTACCCTTTTTAGTGTAATCATATTTAAATACTAATAATAATTAAATTCTTGTATGTCTGACACTTCAAAAATACTTACTTCAGAAGAAACTGAAGATTTATATTTTTCACATCAAGATGAAGTTGAAAGAATTCTGTCTGAGATTAAAAATGGAAAATTAGAGGTTAGTGCTGGTGTTGTGAATGATTTAAACATATTTTCTAGAACGGCTTTATCTTTTTTGGAGATGTATCGGTCGGGAGGATTTGGACCTGTTGATGAATGTTGGGCGAGATCTAAGGATTCTTTACTGGCTTCTTTAAGATATTTAAGGGGCACAAAAGACCCAACTACCCGGAATTTTGCTAGCCAATTTAGAGAAAGGTTAAAGATATATACAGAACTTTTTGAATAATATATTCTTTTCTATACCAATTTATTTTTAAAGGCTTCTTGATTATTTTTATTATGCCTTCACACAAAAAGAAAAGATTTCTGGGAAAACATGAACATGATAATAAATTTAAACAATTTAGTCAGGCGGATGCAGTAAGGGCGGCTATGGAAGAGAGGGACAGAAAAGCGATGGAGCCGAGGGTTCAACCTATACCAAGAGTTATGGAGTCGAGACGGGTGGTTAATTATGGATTTGAGAGAGGGCCGGATTTTATAGACGGGAGATATGTGCCTATCTACGGCGTGAGTTATTCCGAATCCGGTAGAAGATTTTAGAACTTCTGAGTAGTTTTATAAATACCTTTTCGTTTTCTTAATTATGGTTAAATTATCTAAATCCGAACTTGAAGATGTTATTGAAGAGCTTGCAAAACACAAAGGAAGACATACCGAACTAATTACCGTTTATGTTTCTGCGGGTTATGATGTGAATGCTGTTCAGAGGCAGCTGGAAGGGGAAAAATCCACGGCGAAGAATATTAAGTCCACTGCTACAAGAAAAAATGTTACGGACGCTCTTGATAAAATTGTTAGACACTTGAAAGGACTTAAGAAAACGCCCGAGAACGGGTTGGCTCTTTTTGCGGGTAATGTTTCTAAAGTTGAAGGGCAAGATGATATGCAGTTGTGGGATATTGAGCCTCCTCTTCCGCTTAAAATAAGAATGTACCGATGTGATAAAGATTTTGTTCTTGACCCATTAAAGGAGATGATGGCGGTTGACGATGTTTTTGGATTGCTTGTTATGGATAGAAAGGAAGCAACAATTGGTTTTTTGGAGGGTAAGAGAATAGAAATACTTCATAAAATGACTTCAGGGATTCCCTCAAAGGTTAGGGCGGGAGGACAGAGCTCTCAGCGTTTTCATCGTATTACCGAGGGGTTAACTAAAGAGTTTTACAAAAGAATTGCGGACGAAATGAAAAAAATATTTTATGATATGCCGAAGTTAAAAGGTATTCTTGTTGGAGGCCCAATTCCAACAAAGGACGAATTTCTTACTGGTGAATATATGCCCACTCAACTCCGAGAGAAGGTTATTGGAATTCAGGATTTGGGGGGAAGTGACGAGTCTGGAATAAAAGAACTTGTTGAGAAGTCGAGAGAGGTTCTTGCAGAACAAGAAATTGTTCATGAAAAGGAAATTTTGGATAAATTCTTTGAAACACTTGGAGAAAAACCGGATTTGGCGACTTATGGCGAAGCGAATTTAAGAAAGGCTCTGCAATATGGGGCGGTTGAAACCCTAATTTTATCTAAAAAAGGAAATAAAGTTCTTAACAAGGAGCTTAAGAAACTGGCCGAGTCTATCTCCTCGGAGATTGTTGTAGTCTCGGACGAGACTGAAGAAGGGGAGCAATTCCTTAATATAACAAAGGGCGTTGGGGCAATTTTGAGATTTAGGATATAAGCCGAGAATAATAATTTTTAAAAAGTCTCTTTTTCTTATGCTCTTATGAAACCACTTGCAGAAAGATTAGCAGAATATAAGATTTTGAGGAGAGCTATAGAAAAAAGTGAGGAGGAAAGAGGTTATTATTTATCCTATAATTGTGGAAATGTAAGCTTTAAGTTTAGAGAATTCAAGGGACATCTTTTAGTTGAAAGGGAAGTCAATTCTTTTACTCCGATGGTTGGGGCGGTTGATTTGTATGATGTTGGGGAAGAACAAAAAGCCAAAGATTCCTGCAAGAAGATGATGATGAATTATCTTAGAAAAAGTACTCACCTTTGGGAAGGAGAAATTTGGCATCATAATAAACATCCTTATCGAATGGCAAACGGACATGTATCGGTTATTGGAACTTTTCCCAGTTTCGTCTTTGGTGGGGATAAATTTCTTAAGGGGTGGTCAAAACTTAGTGATTTGCAGAGAGAAAGAATCAATCGTAGAAGACTTGAGAGAGGTTTGTTGGCAGTTGCTTAGTCCTACAGTTATCCTTTTAAACTTTCAATTATAGTTTCTATTATGGAAGTATCTTCAAAAACATTAGAGGAGATAGATGAAGCAAAGGAAAAAGAGGATTTGAAAACTTTAGAGGCGGTGTTTTTTATTTCTGGGAGATTTCTTAATATGCAGGAATTAATTTCTCTTTCGGATTTGAATCCAATTATAATAAGGGAATTAATTGAGAGATTGCAAGAGAAATATGAGAAATCGGACTCCGCAATTGAAATCGTTGAAAAGAACGGAATGTGGAAGATGGATGTTCGTCAAGAGCATTCTGGAATAATTAATAAGCTTGCGACAGGAAGTTCTGAATTTTCTAAGGCAGAGCAGGAAACTCTTGCCATAATTGCTTTCAAGCAGCCAATAAAACAATCGGTTATTATTAAGATAAGAGGGAATAAGGCTTACGATCATATAAAGAAATTTTCTGATTTGAGTTTGATTAATAAAAAAAGAAGTGGGCATACCCATGATTTAACCTTGAGCGATGATTTTTATGATTATTTTAGTACTAATGAATCTGGGGGAATGCAGATTAAAGAGAATGGGGAAAATGTAGAAGAAACTTCGGGGGAAGAATAATGGATTGGTTTACTATTCTTTTTTTAGTATATTCCTTTTTAGGATTTTATTTTTTGTTTTTATTCTTTCTTATTTATATTCATAATAGAAAAGAATTTTTCGAAGTCCCTCCAATTACAAAGAGATACAGTTTGAGTATTGTTATTCCTTGTTATAATGAACAGGAGACTATTGAAAAAACGGTTAAATCCGTACTGGATATTGGCTATCCTGAATTGAAAAATGTTTTTGTTGTTGACGATTGTAGTACCGATAATTCTTATAATATAATAAAAAAACTTGCTTCAAAATATCCTAAAGTTGTTGCTTTGCAAACTCCTAAAAATACTGGCAAGGCAAGCGGAGCTAAAAACTATGGAGCCAAATTCGCAAAGACCGAATTAATAGGATTTAGTGACGCAGATTCTTATCCTCAAAAAGGAGCTATTGAAAAGATGATTGGTTTTTTTGATGATCCTACGGTTGGTTCTGTTACAGCTTCTGTTTTAGTGAATAGGGATACTAAGTTTATTGAAAGGCTTCAGGCTATTGAATATAGAGTTATTGTTTTTACCAGAAAACTTTTAGGATTTATTGATGCCATATATGTAACTCCTGGACCGCTTGCGTTGTATAAGAGAGAAATATTTAATAAATTGGGGGGATTTGATGAGGATAATTTAACTGAAGACATAGAAATTACCTGGCACTTCGTTGCTGCGGGGTATAAGGTTGCTATGTCGGTTCCGGCAAAAGCTTATACGGATGTTCCACAAAACTTTAAGGGCTGGTTTAAACAACGTCTTCGTTGGAATATTGGAGGGTTGCAGACTATAAATAAGTACAAAACCGCATTCAAAGAAAAAGGAATGTTGGGTTCTTTTATCCTTCCTTTTTTTGTATTATCTTGGCTTTTGGGAATTACTGGATTAGCTATCTTAACGTATAGGATATTGAAATTTATTTTTGTTAATTATCTTTCTACTCTTTATTCGATAAACGTTCAAACAGCCATACTCTCTGCACAAGATATTAATTTGGCTCCAAACGTGCTTATGTTTTTCGGAGTGGTTTTATTCTTTTTAGGACTCTCTTTCACATTTTTGGCTTTAATTTACTCAAGAGACTCAGAAAGAAAATTTAAAAAGTATGGGGTACTTGGACTTTCAGTTTATATGTTTATATACCTGTTAGCTTACCCAATCATATTGATTGCGTCAATGTATAAATATCTAACTAAAAGTTATTCGTGGTAAAATGTTAACAAATAAGAAAAGGGTTTTTTGGGAAGCGTTTCTTTTAACGACGGTTATATTTATTTTGGGTATTCTTCTTGGGGTGGCATTTGAGAGCCGGCGTTCTAGTAATTTAGAGGATTATTATACTCAATCGGAAATAGTTTCTACCGATTTGTTTGTTTTGAATAATCTTGTAGATTTAGATAGCAGTAATTGCGAAGATTTAATACAAGCTAGTTTTGATTTTGCTAATAGGATTTATTCGGAAGCACTTTTACTAGAAAAATATGAAGATTCCGGAAAGATAACCGAAAAAATTAGGTTGACCCATAGAAAATATGATTTGTTGCGTACTTTTTTGTGGATTAATGCCGAAAAGACAAAAAATAAGTGCGGAGAGGATTTTGACACGGTTATTTATCTTTATGAGTACAACCCTAAGAATTTGGTTCAGAAGGCTAATCAAAATGTTTGGAGTAAGGTTTTGGGAGATTTGAAGGAGGCAAAAGGCGATAGTGTTTTACTCATTCCTATTGCGATAAATAGTGATTTAATCTCATTACAAGCAAAAATTAATTCCTTGAATATTACTAAATATCCTGCGGTTGTTATTAATGATAAAGATATTCTTCTTGGAATTGATTCGGTTAGCGATTTGGAGTCCTATTTAATTTAGTGTTTTCTACTATACAAATATTAAAAAAGAAGAATTGATGGTTTTTCTTATGGAATGCTTCAAGTGTGGAAATTCTGGGGATAAGGTACGTCTTTTTGATGCTATTTCTGGGGAAGGAATTGTAAAGATATGTGAGTTTTGTGCTAATGATGAAGATTTGCCGGTTATTAAAAGACCCACAACAGAGCAGCTCAAGACGGCCGAAAGTAATACTCCTGTAAGACAGATGCTTACTCGGATGTCTTCGGGCAAGGCAGCGCTTGAAGAGCAATATGCTAAAGATAAAAAGCGTCTTGAGAAGCGGGAAATTAGCTTGAGGGATATTGTTGACAGAAAGTATAAGGATTCTCCGAAGAAGTCCATTCCACGTCCAGATTTAATTGATAATTTCCACTGGGTAATTATGAGAGTCCGAAGAGCTAAAAAGATTTCCTACAAGCAGCTTGCCGAGGCAATTTCTGAGTCCGAGGCGGCTGTACAGATGGCCGAGAAGGGTATTCTTCCGGAGGATGATAATAAATTAATAAATAAGCTTGAAACCTATTTTGGGGTGAGGTTGGTTAAGGACCCGTTCAGGAATAGAGTTCCCCCCCGGGAGGCGTTGAGAACTGAAATTAAGAGGACACCCCCCGCAAGATTGAGCTTTGATCCTTACATAACGAAGAATATTACAATTTCTGATTTGCAGGAGATAAAGCGGAAAAAGGAGATGAAAGAAAAAGTTCCGGAAAAGGAGGGTTATTCTGAAGATCTTGAATTTGAGGAAGAGAATATTGAAGTAGATGAAAAAAGAGATTCTGGAGATATAAGTAAAGAAGAGATAGATAGGATTCTTTTTGGAAAGGATTGAGAAACCTTTATAAATCATTTTTAATCACTCTTATCATGGAAGTTAATGTTCTGAAAAGTTCAAAAGATGAAATGGAGATTGAAGTTGATAACCTTACTATTGTTGAAATTTTGAGGGTTTATCTTAACCAAGATGAAGGAGTTAGTTTTACTGCTTGGAGACAAGATCATCCCACAATGAAGCCGGTTCTTAAGTTAACGACAAAAGGAAAAACAGCTAAAAAGGCAATTGACGATGCGGTTTCTAAGATTACCAAAGATTTAGATAAGGTTGTTTCTGATTTTAAGAAGATGAAATAGATTTAGGATAGTAATCTTTATTAATCGGCTATTTTTCTTTTTTTTATGAAAAATTTGGGGGGTTTGCTTGTAAATCTATCTGTCTGGGGCTTAGTGACTGTGATTAGTTTAGGAGTTTTTTATACTCTGCATCAAAGATGGACTAGCCGGGAAATTCATTATACACAGTCCCTTTCTGCTTCAGGAGTTAAAATAACAGAGGTTGAGAGCTACAAACCAATTGGGGACTTTGACGGTGATGGGGTGGAAGATTATGGGGTTAGGATGAAAGATGGTTCTTTGAGAATTATTCCGGGCTGTAACCCTAAAACTCAAAGGTGAACCTTCTTATTGCTATTTTCTTTTATAACAATTTATATAAGCAAATGTGTGTTTTCTTTGTTCATGGTAATTCGCGAAGACAAGATTTCTGCAGGAAGTTTTGATTTGAATAGGTGGCTTTTTGGAGGTTATGAAAAGGACGTTATAACTATGATTGCGGGGGGGCCGGGAAGCGGGAAAACCAATTTTGTTCTTCTTGCTGCGTGCAGTCTTGCAAAGAAAGGAGGAAAGGTTATTTTTATTGATACCGAAGGAGGATTTTCTGTTGATAGAGTTAGGCAAATTGTTGGAGATGCGGATTATGAAAAGATTTTAGGAAATATTTTAATTTTAAATCCAACAAGTTTTAATGAACAAAAAAAGGTTTTTGCGACTCTTCTTGAGAGCATTAAAAAAGAACACGCATCGCTTATTGTTGTCGACGGAATGGCGATGCTCTATCGATTAGAGAGAGGAGATGCGATGCAAACTGATGATGAGGATAAGGTACGAGTTATAAACAGGGAGGTTGCTTCGCAAATGAGAATACTTGCCGAGATTGCTCGAAAGCAGGAGATACCGGTTATAATTACAAACCAAGTTTATTCCGAGTTTCTTTCGGAAGAAGAATGGAAAAGCGGGAAGGAGAGAGCGACGAATATTGTTGGGGGAGATTTGTTCAAGTACTGGAGCAAGTGCATAATTGAGTTAAAGAATAATAATGGGAAGAGGAAGGCAATCTTGCTTAAGCACCGAAGTCTGCCCCAAAAAGAGATGAGTTTTGAGATAAGGAAGGAAGGAATTTTTAAGAGGGGTTTGTTTTAATTAAAGAGGGATAATGAAATCAGCAGAAAACATAAAATTTGAAGTGATAAAGAAGTTATCTCAGTTTAGGAGCAGATTTAAGGAGTTGGGAAAGGTTTCTAGGATTGATACGATTTCTCCGCCTTCGGTTTTTGTTGGGAGTAAATTAAGATATCCTACAGTAAATGTTGGGATTATGTCTCCTCTTGAACGGGATGAGAACGCTTGGGTTTATGATGCCGAAAAATATTGGACGCAGGAGAATTACGGAATTGCGGATGTTGTAAGACTGAGAGATAGTTTGCTTAATTCGAGATTTAGAGCAAATGTAAAAGATGTTAGGAATTCTGGAAAGTTTGTTCAGATTGCGCAGGAAATTGCAATTGCTTCTAAGCCTGTTGATGTTGAAATTGAACTTAAAAGGGGGGTGGATTTTAAGAGGAAACAGAATAGAGTTACAACTCCGCATAGTATGGGGGCTCCGCTTAAGAGTGCTAGGGTTGTGGGGAATGTTAAAGTTGATTTGCATGTTGATAAAGCGATAAACGATGAGATAAAGGCGGCAGAGGGAATTGAAATGTTGTATAAGAAGGGATTTGATGAGTATCCGTTAAATAAAATTTTGAGTGTTGGGGTTTTAGGATTGAAGAAGAATAAAAGATTTGTTCCAACAAGATGGAGTATTACAGCAACAGATGATACAATCGGAAAAATGCTTTTGAATAGAGTTCGGGATTACAAATGGATTGAAGATTATGAAATGTTTTATGGGGAGTTTCTCGGAAACCAGTATATTATAATGCTCTTCCCAAATGTTTGGAGTTATGAGTTATTTGAATTATACTTTCCTGGGAGTTCGTGGAATCCTTCTAAAGAAATAAAGGCTTCAACTGATTATGAGGATTTTTATGGAAGGAAGAGTTATGCTTCTTCTACAGCTGGAGGATATTATGCTACTCGTTTACCTATTTTGAAGTATTTGGATTCAATTAAAAGACAAGCTTCTGTTTTAGTTGTAAGAATCGAAACTCCTACTTACTGGGCGGCGCTTGGAGTTTGGGTTGTTAGAGAGAGTGTAAAAAAATCTCTTGGAAATGGCGCCAAAAAGTTTAATTCTCGAGAGGAACTAATAAATGTGGCAAAGCAAATCTCTCAAATAAAGTATAATTTTGATAATTCTTCTATTTTAGAAAGAAGTAAGTTGCTTAAAACCCTTTCCACACAGAGAAGATTGAATGATTTCTTTGTATAAAAATATTTATAAAGGTTAAATTTACCTATTACCTATGGGAATGAGTGATATGAAAGATCAATCTAATGCAGAGAGATGTCATCTTATGGAAAGTGCTTATTTTGAAAGACACCTTCCACCTGAAGAAAGAGCGATTAGGGAAGACAATCAGGCAGCGGATGTTTTGAATTGTAATGCTTCTGGTAAAAAAGATGTTTTTGAAACGATAGGGGAGCCCATTCCAACAATTAGTCTTGGTGGTGTTTCTCATCAGCTTGTTTTAGAGGATGGTTCTTTTTATTTGGTTTCTCCCGCTGGAGAAAGGTATGATATGGGGTCCAAAACTACTCGAGAGGCTTTTAGAGGTAGTTTAAAAGACTTAAGAAGAAAATTTTCTTCTTCTGATTAGTTATTTTTAGCTTCCTTCTTTTTACGGTATTCTTCTAAACGTTCTTTGTTTGTTTCACACTCAGTATTAAAACAGAAAATCCAGGGTTTCTTTCCTTTTCTTAAGGACATTAGCAATGGGAAACCGCACTTTTCACAAATATTATCTATCTTTTTTATTGTTCCGTTTGGAGGAAGGGAGTAAGTAGTTTTGCAGTTGGGATAAGCATCACATGCAATAAAACTTCTTCTATTTTTGCGTGAATAGGTTATTGCGAGATTTCCTTTCTTGCATTTTGGACATTGTACTAGAGTATTTTCTATTTTCTGTTGTTTTCTTTGTTTATTCTGGGCGTTAAGGAGTTCTTTTCCTATGCTTTTTTCTTTTTTTTCGAAATCTTTTGCAATCTCCGTTATTGTTTCTTTCGCCTCATTTATTATCTTTTCTTCTCTTTTTTCATAATCTCCCTTTGATTTGGTTATGGATTCCATTTCATTTTCGAATTTCCGTGTAAGCTTTTCATCAATTATTATTGGGGAGTATTTTTCAAGGGTTTCGATGAGGGACATTCCGAGGGGAGTGGCGGTTATGCTTTGCCCTTTTACATATCCTCTATCGTAGAGTGTTTCAAGAATATTTGCCCTTGTGGCTTTTGTTCCTAGATTTTTTTTCTCAAGCTCGGAGATTATTGATGCTGGTGAGAATCTCTTTGGGGGTTGGGTTTGTTTCTCTTCTATTCTGGAGTCTATAATCTCCACTTCCCCTTCCATGTCCGGAACTTCGGTTTCTTTTAGTTTGGAAGGATAAACTTCAAGCCACCCTTTTTTGCGTATAGCCGAACCCCTTGTTGAAAAGGTTAAATTGTTTTCTGTTATAGCGGCTATTCTTTTTTTGTCTATTATTGCGTCATCACAGAACAAAGAGAGAAATCTTCTTGCAATCAGATTGTAAATCTTTTCTTCGTCTCCTGAGAGAATTTGAAAGTTTCCGGTTGGGTAGATGGAAGGGTGTGCCGGGTCTGTTTTTTTACCTTCAATTGGTTTGTTTTTTGTTATTAATTTCTCGGCTTTGTATTTTTTTGCCATTGTTTCTAAGATTGTTTTGTAGTCAATTGAATCCGGAAGTTTTTGGGAAGAGGTTCTTGGATATGAGATTAGTCCTCCGAGATAAAGCGATTGTGCAGCTTGAAGAGTTTTTGAGGGAGTAATTCCATAAAATTTGTAGGCTTCTGTCTGCAGCGTTGTTAAATCAAATGGAGGATTTGGAGGGAGAATCTCTTCACTCTTAGTGGTTGAGGCTTGTGCTTTTTGTCCTTTTAGGTTCTCAAACTTTTTTAGCTCTTCCTTGTCCCAATTTGGGACCCCTTCGGGGCTAAAAATATCTTTAACATATTTTAATTCTAGTTTGTTTTTTCCATTGCTGATTGTTATGAATGGCTGCCAATAGGTTTCTGTCTTGAAGTTTAGTATCTCTCTTTCTTTGTCTACAATTAGTTTTAGTGCTGGGCCCTGAACCCTTCCAATAGACATTATTCTGAAGCTTCCGGTTGTTTTTATTGCGTTCATTAGCGCTCTTGAGAGATTTATACCGTAAAACCAATCTAAGTAGTGACGTGTTTCTCCCGCAATTGCTTGTGCCCAGTCGAGATGGGGTTTTTTATTTTCGTAAGCATCATTTATTTCTTTTGTAGTAAGAGTTGAGAACTTCATTCTATTTGCGTCTTTTTGTCCGCAGATATATCTTACAACATTTAATCCTATAACTTCTCCTTCAATATCATAATCCGTTGCGATTGTAATACTTCTCGCATTTTTTGCAAGTTGTTTTATTGTATCATAATACCTTTTTGTGAAATCGCCTTTTCTTGCGAGGTAATTTGGAACCCATCCAATATCAAAAATAGGAATTTGGGAACCCATAACTTTTTGTTTTAAAGTTAACAAGTGTCCGACTGCGCAGGCAACTACAATCTCTTTTCCGTTTTTGTTTAAATCATAGTAAGAAACTTTATTTGAAACTCTCTGGGTTGCTTTTCCTAAGGCGGTTGCAATTTTGTTTGCGGCTTGCGGTTTTTCGGTTATTATTAATTCATAACCTTCTGATTTAAGACTTATTTTTTCTGGAGAATATTTTACTTGTTTTGTGGTTGTTCGTGGGGATTTTGTTTTTCTTATTTTTGTTTTTAGGGAAGGTTTTCTTGAACGAGTTTTTCCTCTTGTTTTTTTTGGAACATTCTCTGAACTTTCAACACCCTCAATACTTTCTAAATCTCTCCTATCTGGTTTGTTGTAAGCTTTTTCTACGGTTCCTTTAACAATTTCTTTTTCAGATAGTTGTGGTTTTACTTCAATTTCGATAGATTTTTTTAGAAATTCCTTTCTGGGTAACGGGGGTCTTATTTGTTTTTCCGTTGTGTTCTTAAGGTCATCTTCGTCCACGGGGAAGTAGTTTTCGGCTGTCTTCTCCGCACGGGATTTTTGTTTCTTTTTCACTATGAAACCTCTGCGGTTAATTCTTTATCTTTGAGATTATTTATAAAGTTGTTGGTTTAAATCTCAAACACCTTCGGCTTTCTTGAAACGTTAATAATTCTTGTTTTTCCTATCTTTTCTTCTATGCCTCCGGCTTCGTGGATGTGCGAACTGATTAAAATATCCGGATGAAATTTATCAATTGCTTTTCTTACCGCCTTGCTTCCTGGCCATCCAGAGAACTCTGCCTTGCTCCCATGATGATGCATGTGGGTTACCATTATTTGTTTCTTCAAGTCTTTTATTTTATCGTGTCCTTTTCTTAGAAGTTCAAATATTTCTGAATCTTTTGTCTGATTTATTCCAATATCTGCGGAGCCCGCTCCAAAAACACCCAAATCGTATTTTTGAAAAGAATAGCCATGAATGTTTTTTGTGTTTGAGTACATATCTGCAAGAAAATTTATTGTTGCAACCGATTCATGGTTGCCCGGAATGATTAAAACCTCTTTCTTCGCTTTGAGGAATGGGCCGATTAGGTTTTTTGTTGAGGTTTCTGCAAAAGTTAAGTCTCCCGCTAAAATTACTAAGTCAATATTTTCCTTTTTGGCTCTTTCGGCTAGTTTTTTAACTAATCCAGTATCTCCATGGATATCTCCTATTGCTAGAATCTTGGTTTTACCTGATTTTGTAACCATAATTAATTGAGAGAGTCTTTGTTAATAAAATTATTTGTTTTGATTATTTTTACCTAAATTTTTATTACTGGCTGTGGACGAATATAATACTCCAAAACATTTAAAAGGACACTACCATCTGAATATATAGTTTAAAACACATACATCCGAAAATGAAAGACAATTTCGACATCTTTTTCAGGAGAAAGCCGGCACTAATGTTGGTATCTTTGAAGAAGAACAATAGGATGAGGTATGGTAGTGTTTTGGCTAAGGAAGTGGATTGCACTTATAGCCACGCAGTGAAGATATTGCAAACGTTGGAAGAGCTTAAGTTAGTGGATTTTGAAAAAAAGGGGCGAATTAAACTAATAAAGCTCACCAAGAAAGGAATAGACGTCGCGGATGCAATAGATAATATACAGAAGCTGGTTAAATAAACCAGAACTACCGCCCCTGAAAGAATAGTTTCTATAATTTGTAAACGTTAATGAATCTTTTGTTCTTTGAGAAGTTTTTTAAACAGATTTATTTTAAGATTATTATGGCTCCGTAGCTCAGCTTGGTAGAGCACCGGACTCTTACGAAACGAAGTTGAGTCCTGAGAAAGGACAGGCTTTCGAAGAAATCCGGGTGTCGTGGGTTCAAGTCCCATCGGGGCCATTTAGAACTATCTATAAGATCTCCAGGTGTGATCGCACTTGGTACACTTAAAGAATTTGGTTTCGGCTTCATCTGAAGCTCTTGTTTGAACTGTCCAGAAATAGGCTTTTTCATTTCCACACTCTTTACATTTTTCGTTAACTATTGGACGAGTTTCGGCATCTTTTGTAGAGACAACAACAACTTCCTTTCTTTCATTTAAAGACTCGGAGGTTTTAATTTTCATTTTACCTTTAGAAGAATAACTGCATCTAGGGCATCCAGCGTTCTTCGCTTTCTGGACAAGTATCGCTCCGCATTTTGGACAAAACTCCATTGGTTGTTTTAATAAGCACCTTTTTTAAACGTTTGTAATAGAGGGGCTATTTATTCGAGGTTTTTAATACTTTTGATTAGTTTTCCTCGCAGAAACCTCTCTCTGAAGAAGGCTTTTGATATTCAAAGAAGATTAATTTTACCCATCCGAGATAGGGAGCTAGTTTGAAAACAGCTTTTCCTATTAGTTGATTTTCGCGTATTTCTCTTTCTGCGGGAAGTTGTCCGTTGTTGTTATCTCCTTCCGTTGAGAATATCTTTTCCCCTGTTGAAGAATCTTCTCTAATAGAGATTATTCTATGGATTATCGGAATTTTTTGATTTGCACTAAAGATAATTATATCCCCAACCTTTAATTTATCTGGATTTGCTCCAAGGATAAATAATATATCTCCTTTATTGAATCCGCGTCTCATTTTGAAATCCGAAAATTCTTTTTGAGTTATGTTTAATTCGTTGTATTTTCCTTCGTGAGTTTGCCACCATCCGTCAAAACTTGAAAGGAGGTTTCCGTCGTGGTACATGGAGCAGGATTCCACTATTGCGAGAGGAAGAGTCGTTCCTGTTAATAACCCTAAAACCGGAAAGAAAATGAATTTTATGAATATGAACAAAACAACTATTGAGAATAACCATCCTTTCCATGAGTCATCTTTCCAAAGAAGATTCCAGAATTTTTTCCAAATCTCTTTTATTTTCATAAAGGAGTTAGTTATTGAGCGTTTTTAAGGGTTTTTCTCGGTTGGAGTAATCCCGAAAGATTTAAATAGTATACACTTCCCTGTATACACTATGTCAGATATATTTGATAATACTATTTTATGCAAGAAATGCAATACAAAAATGCAAAAAGCGCAAGTTGCACGAAATGGATTTATTCTTAGAGCGGTTATTTGTCCTAAATGTCATGATAAAATTATTCACCCTGTCGACGAGCAGGAATATTTGAAATATGTTGGATTAAAGAATAAACAATTTACTGTTAAGATGAGAATGGTGGGTAATAGTTATGCAATTTCTATTCCAAAAGAGATTGTTTCTTTTATGGGTGAACAGAGAAAACTCATGGACGATATGGTTAATTTGTGTTTTGAGGAAATGGGAAAGTTAAGTCTTAATTTTCACGAAGTCGAGGGAAACGAAATTAAAAAGGAGATAAAAAGATAATGCCTAAAGAAAAGAAAATACAATTGAAGGTTGTTGAAGCTTTGCAAGATGATGCTTACAAAGGAGTTGCAAGATTAGATGAATCTATAATGCGACAACTTGGAATTTCTAGGGGGGATGTAATTATTATCCGAGGTGGAAGAGAAACTGTTGCAATTGCGGATAGAGCTTATCCGGCAGATATCGGACAGGGAATACTTAGAATTGATGGTATTCTCAGAAAAAATTCTAAATCTGGTGTTGGTGATTTGGTTTATGTCATTCCTGCTGAGATTAAGGAAGCGAAGAAAATTACTATTGCTCCTGCTCAAAAAGGGATTATGGTTCAGGGAGATCCAGAAAGTTTGAGGAGAGGACTTTTGGGAAGAGCTGTAATGAAAGGAGATATTGTTATGCTTGGAGGAGTTCAGAGAAGAAAAGATTTGTTATCAGAGGATTACGGAGAGTTGAATGATATGTTTGGAGATATTTTTGAGAATATGGGATTCGGAGGAAATTTAGGAGGAGGAATTACCCAGATAAAATTTATGGTGGTAAATTCAAGTCCAATCGGTCCGATAATTATTACGGAGAATACAGAAGTTTCTCTTAATCCTAAGGCCGTTGAAACTTCTGGAGATAGTTTTCAAGAAATTCATTATGAGGATATTGGAGGATTAACCGAAGAGATAAAGAAGATAAGAGAGATGGTAGAAATTCCTATGAAGCACCCTGAAATTTTCCAAAAATTAGGAGTTGAGCCACCTAAAGGAGTTTTACTGCACGGACCTCCTGGCACAGGTAAAACTCTTTTAGCTAAGGCGGTGGCAACTGAAACGGAAGCAAACTTTATTTTGCTGAATGGTCCAGAGATAATGTCAAAGTTTTATGGTGAATCCGAAAAGAAAATAAGAGATATCTTTGAAGAAGCAGAGAAGAACGCTCCTTCCATAATTTTTATAGATGAAATTGATGCAATTGCTCCAAAGAGAGAGGAAGTTCATGGAGAGGTTGAAAGAAGAGTTGTTTCGCAGATATTAACAATGATGGATGGGTTGAAAGCTCGTGGAAAGGTTATTGTTATTGGAGCAACAAATAGAGTTAATGCCCTAGATCCAGCATTAAGACGTCCGGGAAGATTTGACAGAGAAATTGAGGTAGGTGTTCCAAGTAAGGAAGGAAGATTAGCAATTCTTAAGATTCATACAAGAGGTATGCCTTTAACAAAAGATGTTGATTTAGTTAAGATAGCAAATTTAACTCATGGATTTGTTGGTGCAGATTTGGAAGCACTTTCAAAAGAGGCTGCAATGAATGTTTTGAGAAAACTTCTTCCTTCAATGAATTTGGATGAGGGGCAGGAACAAATTGCTCCCGAGATTCTTGAGAAACTAATTGTTACTATGGAGGATTTTAGGGATGCGTTGAAGGTGGTAAGGCCTTCTGCTATGAGAGAAGTTTTGATTGAAACTCCAAATGTTGATTGGGATGGCGTTGGTGGACTGGATTCTGTTAAACAAGAATTGAAAGAGGCGGTTGAATGGCCACTTAAACATCCTGAGAGTTTTAAGCGTCTTGGAATTAGGCCATCAAGAGGAATTCTACTTTATGGGCCTCCGGGAACGGGTAAAACTTTACTTGCTAAGGCTGTTGCAAAAGAATCAGAAGCAAACTTTATACAGATTAAAGGACCATCCTTATTGAGTATGTGGGTTGGTAAGTCAGAGGAAGGGGTAAGAAAGGTGTTTGAGAGAGCAAGACAAGTTGCTCCATGCATAATTTTCTTTGATGAAATTGATTCTCTTGCAGGAAGGAGAGGAGTTGAAGCAGGAACTAAAGTTACTGAAAGAGTTTTGAATCAGTTGCTTGCCGAGATGGATGGTTTAGAAGATATGAATGATGTTTTAGTTATCGCAGCAACTAATCGTCCAGATATGCTTGACCCGGCAATTTTGCGTCCGGGAAGATTTGACAAGATTTTGCTTGTTGGTGCACCTGCAGAAGCGGGAAGAGAAACTATCTTTAAAATTCATACTAAATGTATGCCTCTTGCAAAAGGCGTTGATTTGAAAGAACTTGCAAAGAAAACAGATGGATATACTGGAGCGGACATAGAATCTTTAGTTAGAGAGGCGGCTATGCTTTCTCTTAGAGAGGACATCAATTCTACGGAAGTTGGAAAGAAACACTTTGATGAAGCAATGAATAAAGTTCGTCCGAGTGTTAGTAAGAGTTCAATTGAAGTGTATAAAAGAATGGAAGAAAACTTCATTAAATCAGCAAGAGCGGCAGTGCCTGATAATGGAAGTTATTTAGGATAAACTATTTTGTTGTTATCGTGGTATTATCCTTTTCTAGAAATAAAGTGTGTTCGGCTTGTGCAACTTTATTATGGGAAGCTTCAACTAATTGAGAAAACTGGTTTATGTTTCCGTTTTCTTCGAGTTGTTTTAGTGCTATCAGAGTTTTTGTTCCGAATTGATTCACTAACCATCTCGAACAGAAAGGAAGTGTTTGATATTCTTCTCTGATAAAGTTCAAGATTTCTCTTGCTGTCGTGCTTCTTATGTTCTTTGAATCTGCAAGAAGGTAAATTCCAGAGGGTTTTCCATCATATACTCTTCCATCTCCAGTTGTTGAAAATGGTTCTATCGCCCTTAGTCCTTTTCCAATTTCTGTTTGATTTTTATTTTGGAAATTGGGAATGGTTAATCCCGCATGAAGGCTATATTTATCCATTTCGTGTCCGGAAAGGTTTACTATTGGAGAAAATCCTTTTGATTCTATCGTTTCTTGTATTGTTTTTCCTATTTCATTTAGACTTGTTTTGGGATTAATTATCTTTATTGCGTTTTCTAAGGCTTCTTCTGCAGATTTTATTAAATTTTTATTTTCTTCTGAGTTTTCTAAGTCTATTGAGAAAGCGGTATCAGAGAGATGTCCGTCAATGTGAACTCCCAAGTCTACTTTTAACAATCCTTCTGCAACTCTTTCATCGTTATGTGTTGGAGTGTAATGTGCTGCAATTTCGTTTATTGAAAGATTTGTTGGGAATGCTGGTTTTCCTCCCAGTTCTCTCATTTTTGCTTCTATTTTTTCTGCTATTTCCAATAACGGAGTTCCTTTTTTTATTATTGATTTTGCGTATTCGCTTACTTCTGCGGCTATTTTTCCTGACTGGAGAATTTTTTCTTTTGTCATGTTGTTTTCTAATTCTCCTTGTATTTTAATCTTCTGTTTTTTGGAATGAAGTTTCCTATTTTATTCTCTGAGGCTTTTCCACATCCAAGGAAATAATCTTTATGTTTCATTATAAGAAAGTTGTGTCTTCCGGTTGCGATTGGAAGCTCTTGCCCAAGCATCCATTCTTCGGCTTGTTTTTCATCTAATTGGAAAATACTCTTTGTTAGCTGTTCTCTTAAAATATAAACTCCTTCAATACTTAATCTTACTTCTCCGTTTTGTTCTTTTGCAAAGTAAATTCCCGTTCTCTCTACCGGAACATTGTTTTCAAGTTCTAGGAGTTGTTTTCTGTCGAATTCTCCCTGAAAAAGAAAGATTTTATCTTCACCTCTTTTTAATAATATTCCAGGAATCTCTATTACTCCGAATTGTTCGTTTAGTTTTTCTCTTATTTGTTTTTTCTCGTGCTCGTTTAGTATTCTTAGGTAGGGTTTCATTGTAGTATGCTAAATGTTCCTCTGCACAACTTTGATTTACAATTACATTTAATAAGATAATTTCCTTTTTCGGTTTTATTATAATCAACTGTAATTTCTTCTCCCCGAACTATTTTCTTAATTGCCTTTAAGTAAGGTTTTTTTGTTTTTATTACTATTTTAACATTTGGGGAGCATGAATGATTAACCCAGTTTAGAACAAGAGGGTCGTTCACAAATTTATTATTGCCTATTCTTGCATTTCTTGGTTTGGGGGTTGAACTTATTTTTTTAACTGGAATAATATAAAATTTGCTCCCCTTTTTTATCTCCTCTCTCGTAAAAATTCCTTTTCCGTTTATCTTGCTTTTTTTCTTTACTAATTTCATTCTTTCACCTTCTTGAACTTTGCTAGGAAGAATCCCTCGGTGTTGTTATCGTGAGGGTAAATTCTGCACGTGAGTTTTACTTTGGGGTTAAATTGTTTTCCTTTCCACTCGATTATTCCATCGCGAGTTTTTACCGGCAATTCTATCTTTTCAATTTTTATTTTATCTTTGAATGTGCTTAATACATAATCCACCACTTCCTCATTTTCTTCTGGGGCGTGAGTGCAGGTAGAGTAAACCATTTCCCCTCCGACTTTTAATTTAGGTATTGCGGCTTCAACCATTTTCATTTGTAGTTTTGAAAGAGCTTTGATTGTGTTTGGATTCCACATAATTGCGGTTCTTGGACTGCTTCTTAGAGTTCCTTCTCCAGAACACGGGGCATCAATTAAAATTTTGTCAAAGATTAGATTTGTTCTCTTAAGGAAAGAGACTCCTTCCTTTTTTGTTATTATTAAATTCGTAACTCCACATCTTTCGGTATTTGTTGCTAAGATTCTTAGTCTACCTAAACTAACTTCATTTCCGATTATTGTCCCGGTGTTTTTCATTTCGGCTGCTGCTTGGGTTGTTTTACTTCCTGGAGCGGCACATAAATCGAGGAAGAAATCTCCTTGTTTTAGTTTTAGTGCAATTATCGGAAGCAGACTCGCAAGCTCTTGAATGTAGTAATATCCTAGTTGATGCTCTAAACTCCTTCCAAACTCTCCTGGAGCGATAGTGGAATTAAGAATCATTACCTCCGGATTAGTTTTCCAGGGTTGTTCAATTTTCCATCCTTTTTCTTTAAGTTTTTCCTTAAGTTCTTCTGGAGAGGTCTTTAGAGTGTTGCATCTAAGGGATTTTGGAGGTTCTGTCTTTATGATTTTTAGGTAGTTTTCATAGTCCCCTTTATCTGGAAGTAAAAGTTTCATCCTTTCAAGAAATGCGGGTTTTGGTTCTGGCATTTTGTTTGTTGTCATAAATAAAAAAGAAAAGTGGGTTTTAATTAATTTCCTAATGGCATTCGCAGTGCTTTATTTTTTCTCCTAGAAAAAAGAATGGGAGAACAATATCGCTTAGGCAGCAGGGGATAATTACCGAGATAAATACAACAATAAAGGCGAGTACAAATAACAAAGAACTTATTGTTGTGGTGTAAGCAATGATATAAAATAAGCTTGCAAATACTGAAATGAAAACGTGAAGGAAGTGAGGTATCTTTGTAATTTTTGCTTTTATTCCAACCATGCTTCCCGCGAGAGTTACTAAAATGATTGTTATTGGTTCTTCAATCAATGGAAGGTGAAATTCCATCTTTAATCCAAGAATAATTCCTCCGAGGAAAGGAAAGATAATATCACTTAAACTTCCTATCACTATTGCAGCCACCAAACTTACCAAAATTGCTTTGGGAATGTTCTTTTTATATCGGTAAAACATAGCTGCCGAAGTTATAGCAGAAACAAAAAGATGTGCTGGATGTGCAACCCAAAAAGAATCCTTCATTATCAGGATAAAGTTTGCATCTCTGAAGGCATATAAAATTAATATAATTGCGAGTGCGATTAGGGTTGCAGCCAGAGTAAAGGGGGCGTGATGCTTTAGTTCATGAAGTGCCTCTTTTATTTTTGAAACCATTTTTAATAGTCTCCCAACGTCGTCTGTCTCTTTCCTTCTATAACTTCTTTAATGTTTATCTCAAAAACCTGTAGAAGGTTTTCTACTGCGGGGAGAATTTGTCTTTCCAAGTAATATTTTATGTTATACTCTCCTTTTTCATTAGGAAGTTTTACTTTGTCTCTTACTAGTTTTCCATCGCCTTTTGTTTCTGCAATGTAATACTCTACTAATCCCCCCTCACTTATTGGAATTTGCTGTTCTTTCATTTTTTGGGCAGCAACCACATGGGGGGAAATTGAAAGATATTCTGAGAGTGGTTTTTTAAGTTGAGTACGAATTATTAGTTCTTCTGTTTTAATCTTACGATTTTTTAGTTTTTTAATAACTTCTTTTATGTATTCGAGTGCTTCCTTTTCATTGCCATTTTTTAGTATTAAACTTATAACTTTATTTTGGGTTTCTCTGGAAAGTTTACACCAGTCTCTCCTTACTGTTTCAAAACCCCTTATTTTTATTTTTCCTTTTTCATCTATTAAAGCATATTTTTTCTTTGCTCCAGTTTTCCCGCTTCTTTTTGTTACCCATATTCCTCTTTTAAAAAATCCCTCGAGTTCGAGTTCCATAATTCCTGGAAGTTTTGAGTTGAGTTCCCGGAGGAATTCTTTTACCTTATTTTCAGAATTTTCTTTTCTCAAGAAGGCGATGGAATCTGTATCGGAATAGATTGTTTGATAACCCTTTTCATTTATCTTCTCGATTGCATCTTTGATAGCTTTTTTTGCAAATGCGGCTGTTGCGGCTGCAGCTTCCCTACAATAATATCTTGCCCCAAAAAACCCCTGATAACCGTAGGAAGAGTTTGCTAAAAGTTTAAAGGCGTTACTTCTGGCCTTTTTGAAAACATCTGGTTTTTCATTTAGTTCTTTTTTGTATTTTTTCCTTTTTTCTATTATTTCTTTAAGCATTTCCGGGAAAAATCCTGTTTTTTTGGAGAAGTAGACTTTTTTCCCATCCAATTCTATCTCATAAGATTCTCCCTCTTTATTTTCACTAAATGTGGACTTTGATAAATTATAGGAAACAATCACGCTACCATAGCTGCTTGTGAAATCAAATATAACCACATTTTCATAAAGTCCGGGAGTGGGTTCTAAAACAAAAGCCCCTTCGTACTTTCCCCTTTCTCTTCTTCCAGAAATTTCGGAATGTCCTGGACGTTTTTCGGGTATTTCGTTGAACTTTTCTAAGTTATGGAGGATGTAGGATTCTACATTCTTTGACATTCCGTTCCTTGAAACTTCAAAAATTGGCTCTTGCATTACTCTTGAGAACTCTACAATATCTGGCCAGAATTTTTCTACCAATCCGAGTGTTAAAATGGAGTCATGAAGGTTATATTCGTAATACTCTTTCCATTCATTTCCTTTGATTATTGAAGAATGCCTAAACTTGAATTTCTTTTTTCTATCGTTTAAAAATTCGGATGCAACTTCATTCAGAGAAAGGGTTTCGGATTGCATATACTGGGAATAAGCAGTTCTTATAAATTTCAGTAAATCAATATGAACAATTCCAGAGATTCTTCCTGTAATATTTAATCCTCTACTGAATCTTGGTTGGCTGCCATCAATTCCTAAGGAAAGTTTTACTTTGTGTTTTTCGGCTCTTGCTTTTAGGTAGGGCAAGTCAAAACCATCAGAGAAATAACCAACTAGAAAGTCTGGAGAAAATTTTTTAACTTCCTCGGAGAATTTTTCTATCAAGTCTGCTTCGTCTTTTACATATTCTACGTAAGATGGTTTTTTTCCACTGCTCTTTTTCCAGGTAATTACTTTTTTGAAATTTTTACCTACAAGGGAAATCATCAATATTTCCCCCCCACCAATTTTTAGGTCATCCGTTTCTATATCAAAGGTAAGAAAGTTTGGAAGGAACTTTTTATCTTCTATTTCTTTATGTCTCTCTAGTTTTATGCAAATATCTACATCTAGTGCAGAATCTATTCCTCCAAACTCTTCGGAATTGTTTAGGACTTCTCCAGAGATTTCATACCAGTTTGAGGGGAGAATTTTCTTTTCCATGATGTAGTGGGTTACATATCCCAAATCATAGCCTCTTCTTTTATCAATCTCCTTAAAAATAAGTTTATCCGCAACATCATGTAAATCCTTATAGTTTGTTGCAAATATCTTGAGTGCGTTAACTTCTTTACCAAGAAAGTTTTTCCCGTGAAGTTCTACTTTTTCTACGGTTGTTTCTCGGCTTTTCCCAACTATTTTAATTTTTTTTATTTTTTCTATTAGCTTGTCAATCTTTTCGTTCTTGAGTTTTTCTTTTAGGATTGCCCAGAGATAAACATCACAGGAATCAATAACACATATCCTTTTTCCTTTATCATTTCTTCCGATTATCTTAATGTAGTTTTTACCCCCGAAATCAAAATAGTCGTAGTCTATTGGAAGGAAGTTGGTTTCCATAGAATCGAGAGGGATTTATGTTATTTAAAACTTGATAATTTGGGAGATAGTAAGATTTAAATACTACTATTTAGGAGTGAATATATGGTAACTAAGGCACAAAAAGGGCAGATGCTAGACTATGTCGTAGCACAGTTAGAGGGATCTAGCGAAAAGGTTGTTCCGGTTACTAAATCAGTAATTCCTGGAATTGATTCAAATTATATTTTGATAGGTGAAAAAGGGGTTATTTTAATGGTCGATCAAATTTATTCTGGGGGCTCTTTTCAGGATTTATATGGAAAAGCTCGAGCGGCTAGGCCAAATGTTGCTTCTGTTGTTCTAAAAGATGGAAGAACTTTTTTTAGGAATGCTGCTGAAGGAAAAGATTTTAAGAGAAGCAATGGATTGAGTCTTAAACATTACTCTCCACAAGAGATGCACAGAATGATTTTATCTCGGTCAGAAGAGATTTTTTTGGAAGGTTTAAATTCTGGGTGGGTTCAATACTATCAGCCAGATTCTGAGAGATTGAGGGCCGGAGTAGAGGGTTTTCATTTTGTTCCGGTAGAACTTGATTATTCCCATATAGATTCTCGTGAAAAATTTAAACCACAAAACACAATATCAAAGAGATTACACCTTTGGGATAAAAGATTGCATTTCACCGAGCCGCTTGTGTTGGAAGGTTCTCTCTTGAAAAGAAGGGAATGAATTTTTAATTGTTAATTTTAGAAGGAATTTGTTAAATTCTTTTTGTAATTTTATTTATTGTTTTTTTATAATCTTCTATTTCCTGGATTATCTTGCATTAGTTCTTCCGGAATTAAATCTGAGTGTTCTTCACCTAGTATTTTTGCTAAATCTCTTTTATCTCTTTTTTGTTTACTCTCTTCTTCATCTAAAAGAGAAACTTTGAATAAGCGTTTAATCTCTTTGTTTAGTCCTTTGGGTTGCAAGATGTAAAGAGTAAAAAGATGAATTTCTTTTCTGTTTAAAACGTCTATAAAAGGGATTTTGACTGCACAGAGCACTCTATCATGATCCTTTCCGATAATTGTTCTATCTTCTATTTGTACTTTTGAGTTTCTAAAATGACGTGTTATGATTGTTTCTTCCCCAGCGAGAAATTTAGTATATCTTTCTCCAACTAATTCTTTTTCAGAATATCCTGTTATATCTAATAAAACTGGATTAGCATATGCAATTCTATCCTTGGAGTCCACAATTCCAGCAGCAAGCCCAAAATTGTTACAATATCCCTTAATAAAATTCATAATATCCTCAATACTTGAAGCTCTTCTTGATTTTTTCAAGTGATTTACTAAATCTAAAAGTTCACTTACTCTTTTTGCTTTTTCAGTATATGATTTTGTAATGTTTTCGTACCTTTCTATTGCTTTTTCTAATTCGCTATTTCTACTTCCAATCAAACCTCTGTATGAATCTGTATTTCTCTTCAAAACATCTATTCTTCCTTGTAAATAATAGTTATCTTCTTGTAATCTTTGATTTTCTCTTTCAAGTCTTTTAACTCTTTTTCCTGAATAAAAGGTAAAATGGTCTTTAACAAATCCAATACCTCCTTTTATCCGCTTTGTTACATATTCAAACATTCTATCAAAAGCACGCTCCGGCTTTGTCAATTTTCCCATGAAAAACCCAATTTTTTCCTTTTTTTAAGCATTTGTGTCTGGGAGGCTCTGTTGAAAATCTATCCGTAAATAGGTTTAAGTTGTGGGCTATTGCCTTAC